>JAMWBY010000006.1 GCA_023818745.1 Candidatus Omnitrophota bacterium | reverse complement strand
ATTTTAAAGGAAAAAGGAGCAAAAGTTCAAACAGGAAAACATACAAAAGAATTTTTTAAAGATGTTGAAATGGTTATTATAAGTCCGGGAGTAGATGAAAAATCAGAAGTTGTTGACTTTTTTAAAAAAAGCAATATCCCGATAATAAGTGAAATAGAACTTGCCTACAATTTTTCAAAGAGTAAAAAAATAATAGGTATAACAGGAACAAATGGCAAAACAACCACTACAACCCTTACAGGTGAAATATTTAAAAAAGCAAATTATCAATATGTTGTATGTGGAAATATCGGAAATACATTTATAGGAGAAATTGAAAACATAGAAGAAAATACATACGTGATTCTTGAAATAAGCAGTTTTCAACTTGAAAAAATAAAAAATTTTAAACCATATATAGCATGCCTTTTAAATATTGACTATGACCATTTTGATAGATATTCAAGCATGGAAGAATATATATTGGCAAAAAAAAGAATATTTGACAACCAAAATGAAAACGATTTCAGTATTTTAAATTTTGATGATTATTATACCAAGAGAATATCAAAAAATATTAAAAGTCAAAAAATTTTTTTCAGTTTTTCAGAAATTTTTAGAGGTGCTTTCTGCAAAGATGGAGTTATATATGCCAAATTAAATAATAATCCTCTAAAAATAATTGAAACTAAAAATTTAAAAATTATTGGAAAAGGGAATATTGAAAATGTTATGAGTGCTTCCTTAATATCTTTACTTTCTGGTATAAATTTAGAAATTATAAAAGAAACAATAGAAAATTTTCAACCATTATCACATAGAATTGAAAAAGTTGTTGAAATTGATGATGTTTTGTTTATAAATGACTCAAAATCTACCAACCCACATTCAGTCAAAAATGCTATTTTAAGTTTCCCTGCAAAAAACAATATAGTGCTAATTCTTGGCGGAAAAGACAAAGGATTCCCCTATCATCAATTAAAAAAATATTTAAAAAATAGAGTTAAATTTATTATTTTACTTGGAGAAGCAAAATATAAAATAAAAAACCAACTTAAGTCATCAAATATTCCTATGGAATTTACAAATGACTTAAAGGAAGCTGTTTTTCTTTCAAAAAAAGTAAGCAAAAAAGGTGATATTGTTTTATTTTCGCCTGGATGTTCTTCTTTTGATATGTTTAAAAATTACAAGGAGAGAGGAGATGTTTTCAAAAAAGAGGTATTTGCTTTATTATAATATCTGTTTATCTGGTTTACTTCTTATTGCTTTTGGAACTTTACTGGTATTAAGTTCAAGTTTTTTTTACGGAATTGAAAAAAATACTCCCACAATATATTTTAAAAAACATATTATTTATTTAATTTTTGGTTTAATCCTACTTTATTTTATAAATAAAATGCATATTGAAAAATTGGAAAGATATTCCTTCTTGATTTTTATTTCTTCTTTGATTCTTCTACTATTACCTAATATCCAGGGCGGTTTACGATGGGCAAGATTGGGTCCTTTGTCATTTCAACCTTCTGAATTTGTAAAATTGACTTTTATTATTTATCTTGCAAGTTATTTAAAAAAAAGAATAAAAGAAATAAATTCATGGAAAGTAATTTTGATACCCTGTTTTTTCTGGATTTTAATAAGTGGAATTTTACAATTACAAAGTGATTTCGGAAACTTTGTAATTATTACCTCAATATTTGTTTTTATTCTATTTTTATGTGGTTTTAAATTAAAATATATTGTTTCTTTTTTGGGAGTTTTTCTTGCTCTTGGTAGCATTTTTATTATATCAACACCTTATAGAATAGAAAGAATTAAGACATTTCTAAATCAAGATAAAGATTCCCTTGGTAAAAATTATCAGATAATACAGGCAAAAATATCATTAAGTTCGGGTGGTATTTTTGGAAAAGGACCTGGTTCAGGGACAGGTAAATTAAAATTCCTTCCAGAAGCACACAAAGATTTTATATATGCTGTTGTTGGTGAAGAATTTGGATTTTTAGGAACTGTTGGAACTCTTATTTTATTTGGAATTATTATTTTTTGTGGACTTGAAGTAGCAAAATTATCTACTGAAAATTTTTATAAAATATTATCTTATGGAATAAGTATTTTATTTGGTTTTCAATTTTTATTACATGCAGGAGTTGTTCTTTGTATTTTACCACCGAAAGGAACAACTTTACCCTTTTTTAGTGTAGGTGGTTCTTCTTTAATTGTAAGTTTAATCTCATATGGAATATTGCTTAAAATTGCTAAAAATATAAATAACCAGAGTTCAAGAGATATAGAAGAGATAATATTACATCTAAAATGAAACTCAAGGGTATTATATTTGATGGTGATGGAGTTTTATTTAATACAGAACAATTACATGTTATCGCGTGGAAAAAAATTTTACCTTTCTACAATATAAATTTAAATTCAGAAGATTTCAATGAGGGAGTTGGTGTTGAAGATGCTGAATTTTTGAAAAAATTACTCATAAAAGGGAAAATCTCAAAGAATATTAAAATAGAAGAAATAGTTAGGGAAAAAAATGATGAATTGATAAAGATTCTTAATAATGAAAATTTAGAAAACAATAACGAAATAATTGAAATTTTAAAATTTTTAAGAAATAAATATAAAATTGCACTTGCTTCAAATTCAGAAAAAAAATTTGTTTATAAAGTCGTTGAAAAATTGAAAATAGCAGAATATTTTGATTTGATTATCACAAAGAACGATGTTAAAAATCCAAAGCCACATCCTGATATATACTTATTAACTCTCAAATTACTAAATATACCTTGTGAAAACCTTATTGCATTTGAAGATTCTGAAACAGGAATATCTTCTGCTAAAAAAACCGGCATATTCTGTGTTGCTGTTGCTACAACCTCTCCTGTTGAAAAACTTAAAATGGCTGATATAATTATAAATGAATTAACTCTTAAAAATGTTAAAAGTATTATAAGAATTTTTGAGAAGAAATATGAAGATTAAAAAACTGGAATCCGAAAGAATAAAGAATTTGCCTATATATATGTTCCAGGCAATAAATACAAGAAAATTACAGTTGAGAAAACAGGGAAAAGATATTATTGACATGGGAATGGGAAATCCTGATAAAATGCCTCCTTCCCCTGTTATAGAAAAATTAAAAGAGGTTCTAAATGACCCAAAAGTTCATCGTTATAGTGCATCAAAAGGAATATTTCATTTAAGAAAAGAAGTTTCTAACTGGTATAAAAAAAGATTTGATGTAGAAATTGACCCTGAAGAAGAAGTTATTGTTTGTATTGGTTCAAAAGAGGGAATAAGTCATCTTGCACTTGCAATATTTGATAAAGGAGATGTTGTCCTTGTCCCAAATCCTACTTATCCAAGCCATTTTTACAGTACAATCATTGCAGGAGCAACAATATATGATATGCCTTTAACAAGAGAAAACAATTTTATTCCAGACCTTTCCCAACCTATCTATGATAGATTTCCAAAACCAAAAGCAATGATTATAAGTTATCCAAACAATCCTACAACACAGATAGTTGATATTGATTTTTTTAAAGAAGTGGTTAAATTTGCCAAAAAAAATGATATTATAGTTCTTCATGATATTGCATATTCAGAAATATACTTTGAAGAAAATAAACCACCAAGTTTTTTACAAGCTCCTATGGCAAAAAATTTAGGTATTGAGTTCTATTCATTATCAAAAACATATAATATGGCTGGCTGGAGAGTTGGTTTTGCTGTTGGAAATAGGTATATTATAAAAGCACTTACAAAATTGAAAAGTTATTATGATTATGGAATTTTTACACCGATTCAGGTTGCGTCAATATCTGCTTTACGACTTGATGAAAAATATATTGACCAGGTGCGAGAAACATACAGAAAAAGAAGAGATGTTCTTGTTGATGGATTAAATAGAATTGGATGGAATGTAGAAAAACCAAAAGCAACTATGTATTTATGGGCTGAAATACCAGAAAAATTTAAAAAAATGGGTTCTATGAAATTCTCAATGATGCTTCTTGAAAAAGCAGAAGTTGCAGTTGCTCCAGGTGTAGGATTTGGAAAGTATGGAGAAGGTTATATTAGATTTGCACTTGTTGAAAATGAACAGAGAATTAAGCAGGCAATCCGTAATCTCAAAAAACTTTTCAGTCAATAATTAAAATAATTTTTCAAATTAATATCCTATAAAAAGGTCTCTCGTTGGAAAATTTGCATCTGCTGTTAGATTTACTTTCAGTCGTCTTAATCCAAGATCATCTCCAGGACTTGGTATATGGGTTAGATGAACATCTAATCCTTCTAACTCTTTTAACTTTTCCATGGCCATTTCTGCGGTTGGATTATTTATTGCAGATATACTTAATGCTATAAGTGTTTCTTGAAGGTCAAGCACTTCATTTTTAATACCAAGAAATTCTTTTTTGAGTTTTTTGATGTGTTCAATTATATTTGTAGAAAGTAGATGAATTTTATCAGGAATTTCAGCAAGATATTTTATAGCATTCAGAATTACACTTGAAGCAGAAGTCATAAGTTGGGAGTTATGGCCTGTAATTATAGTTCCATCAGATAATTCAATCGCAGCTCCACAATAAATTTTATAATTATTCCCAAGTTTTTCCTTTGCTCTTTCTGCAGATTTTCTTGCTGGTTCTACAACTCTTCTATCTTCTGGTTTAAGATTAAGTTCTTCCATCAAAAGTATAACTCTTTCTAATGTTTTAAAAGGCTGAATACCAAGAACATATTCATAGTTATATCTAAAATATCTTCTTATTATTTCCTGTTTTGCTGCCTCTTTTACAATATCATCATCTATTATTGCAAAACCAACTCTATTAACTCCCATATCTGTTGGAGAGTTATATACAAGATTGTTACCCATAATCTTCTTCAATATCCTTTGCAATACAGGAAAAAGTTCTATATCTCTATTATAGTTTACAGCACTTTCTTTATAAGTATTTAGATGATAAGGGTCAATCATATTTACATCTCCAATATCTGCAGTTGCTGCTTCATAGGCAATGTTTACAGGATGTTTCAATGGCAAGTTCCAGACAGGGAATGTTTCAAATTTAGCATATCCAGATTTTATTCCTCTCTTATAATCATGATAAAGCTGAGAAAGACATGTTGCCAGTTTTCCACTTCCAGGACCAGGACCTGTAACAACAACTATTGGCTTTTCTGTCTCTATGTAAGGATTCTTCCCATATCCTTCTTCACTTACAATAGTATTTACATCTGTTGGATATCCTTTTGTAAATGTATGAAGATATACTTTTATACCTCTATATTCAAGTTTATGCTTAAAAGTAATTACATTGGGCTGATTTTCAAATCTTGTTATAACAACTGCTTTAATATCAAGACCATATTCTCTCAAATTGTCAATAAGTTTAAGTGCATCTGCATCATAGGTTATTCCAAAATCTCCCCTTATTTTACCTTTTGCTATATCTCCTGAATATATACAAAGAATAATATCAATTTGGTCTTTTAATTGTTGTAGAAGTTTTATCTTGATATTACAATCATATCCTGGAAGAACTCTTGCTGCATGATAATCGTAAAGAAGTTTTCCACCAAATTCAAGATATAACTTACCCTTAAATAAATTAATCCTTTCAAGAATTGCTCTACTCTGCTCTTTCAAGTATTTTTCATTGTCAAAACCAATTTTTTTCATAAGTTTAAATTTTTCTTTCTACAATTTTGGAAAACATAAAAAATGGACCCGGGCGGATTCGAACCACCAACCAACGGATTATGAGTCCGCTGCTCTGCCGTTGAGCTACGGGTCCTGTTAAATATTATACCATTTTTAAAAATTTTTTCAACATTTGCAGTAAGGTTGGCCATCTATCTAAATTTGTAAAGAAGGTCATCTGATTGTGGTTCTGTGTTTTTATAATTAGTTTCAAGTTTTCCATTTGGTCCTGCTGAATAAATAATCATAACTTTCTCTGTGTCATTATAAGCAACAAGATATGTATGTCCCCACGGGTCAAGTGGTGTGCCATAAGGTGTAAGGTGATTAGGCCAATTACTTCCAACTATATTAGGTGGAGAACCATTGTTTGATTGGTAAGTTGCTTTTGGTTGATATGTTATATAAGGTCCATCCCAATTATGTCCATTATTTGTTATAGTAAGCTGACTCTCCGTATCTGTACTATCAGAATTGTTTGATGTATCAAAATATGCTAAAACTGTAGATGTTGAACCTGTTGCAGAAGTATTTAAATCACTTAATCTAACATAATAACCGGTATCTAATTTTACCATTGTCATTATGCTTGCTAAATTTGCCATCTCTGCACGTGCTTTATCTATCATTGCTTTGCTTCTTGATTTTCTTATTGCTGGAAGTAAAAGACCTGCAAGAAAAGCAATTATAACCATAACTACTAAAAGTTCAATAACTGTAAAACCATTTTTTCTCATCTTTCCCCCTTTTTAATCTTCTCCCCAAGCATTTCTTTCACCGTCAGTATCAATTACGACTGAATATCCGTTTTTTTGACAAGCCACATTAGGAAAAGGGTTTGGTGGAGAAGTATAATTTTCATTTGCAAAAACTATATCTCTTAAATTTACCCAGTTGGCACTTCCATCAATATATAAAGTATTTATTCCCCATGTATGGTTTCCAGTTAATGGATCACAACCAGAAAGGTTTGAATAAGATGATAAATCTTTTGTATTATAAATTCCTCTATCACTTATAATTGGAACTGCATTTAAAGATTTATTATTTGTTGTTAACCCAAAAACAAAAGCATAAGAGTTATACCAATTTAAATTATTAATCGTTTGAGGAATTGGAATTTTCCTATTTGTTGAACTTGGACACCAGAATGTCTTTGGAGTATTGATATAATAAGGATAGATTGACTTAAAATTTCCTCCTATATATAGAGCAGTTGGTTGGTCAGGAAATTTCTCATAATGGTCTTCCGCATACATTTCATAAGCAATAGAAAATTGTTTCAAATTATTCATACAGGTTGTTCTTCTTGCTCTTTCTCTTGCTCCAGATAGAGATGGTAAAAGTAACCCTACAAGAACAGCAATTATCGCGATAACAACAAGTATTTCCATCAAAGTAAATCCTAAATTTTTTTTCATAATTTTCTCCCTTTTTACTCACCACCACCACCTCCTCCTGTTGCTCCAGACAAACTCATAGCAATTTTAATCAAAGGCATATAAAGAGAAATAACTATAAATCCAACAACTCCACCAAGAAATACAATCATTATCGGTTCTATCATAGATGCAAGTGCTGCGACTGCTGCATCAACTTCTGCCTCATAAGCATCTGCAATTTTATCAAGCATAGCATCCATCTGTCCTGTTTCTTCTCCAACAGCAACCATATTTGTTACCATTGGAGGAAAAACTTTTGTTCTTAACATAGGACCTGCTATTCCTTCTCCTTCCCTTACTCTATTCCTTATTTCATTTATTCCATTTGCAATAACATCATTTCCTACTGTATCTCTAACTATCTGTAATGATTGAAGTATTGGAACACCACTTGAAATTAAAGTAGCAAAGGTTCTTGCGAATCTCGCAACTATTGTTTTAGACACAATTGGACCAAAAAGAAAAATTTTTAGTTTTAACATATCAAGCCAGTACTTTGTAAATTTTATCTTGTTAAGGATTTTGTAAAGTATAAATAGTGCTATTATCCCTATTATTACAAGAGGTGCTTTCTGTGTCATAAGTTTAGAAATTGCTATAACCATTTTTGTAGGTGCTGGTAGGTCTCCAACTTCCATATCTTGAAATATCTGTATAAAGGTAGGAACTATTTTTAACATTATAAAAGTCAACATTCCTATTGTAACAAAGAGAACAACTGTAGGATATGCCATTGCTGATTTTATTTTTCCTTTTAATTTTGCTTCTTTTTCCATAAAGTCAGCAAGTCGTGATAATACAATTTCAAGCGCACCACCTGCTTCTCCCGCCTTAACCATAGCAACATATATTCTTGGAAAACTACTCGGATGTTTACTTAAAGCTTCTGAAAATAAGGAACCACTTTCTATATCATCTGCTATTTTCCCAAGAATATTACTTGCTACTCCTTTTCTCTGTTCTTTTAATACCCTCAACGACCTTAAAAGTGGTAAACCCGCTCCAATCAACGTTGCTAATTGCCTTGTAATAATCATAAGTTCCTTTGCCTTAATCTTATTTCCACCTATAAATGGTATAGGAATATTTATAGAAAGCCCGCCACCTCCTTTTTTAGCAACTGTTGCCTTCTTGCCTTTTTCGGTCGTCTGTGTTTTTGGTGTCTGTCCTTTGAGAGGTGCAACATTTGTAACAAAATACCCCATACTTTTTAATTTCGCTATTGCATCCTGAACTCCAGTAGCATCTATCGTTCCATTTAATGTTTTTCCTGAATTATCTATTGCATTATACTGAAATAAAGCCATTTTTTACTCCTTTCTTAAATCTTTTAATAACCATAAACTTCTTTTGCAATTTCTTCTATTGTAGTTATACCCAAGTTTATCTTTTTAATTCCATCTTCAAGAAGTGTTTTCATGCCACACTCTTTTATGGCAACTTCTCTTATTTCTCCAAGAGGCCTTCTTTCATATATTGCCTGCCAGAATTTCTCATTTGGAGTAAGTATTTCAAAAATTCCTGTTCTTCCTTTATAACCACCTCTACAAAAAGGACAACCTACTGGTTTATAAAATTTCATCCCTTCTGCCTGTTCTGGTTTTAATCCTATTTGAAATAGTTCCTGTCTTGTTGGTCTATACTCCTCTTTACATCTTGGACATAAAACTCTTACCAATCTCTGCGCTATAACTCCTTCAATTGTAGATGCAAGTAAAAATGGCTCCACATTCATATCAACGAGTCGGTATATCGTTGTCGGAGCATCATTTGTATGAAGTGTGCTTAAAACAATATGACCTGTTAATGAGGCCTGAATTGCCATTTGGGCTGTATCAAAATCCCTAACTTCTCCAACAAGTATTATATCTGGGTCCTGCCTTAATATGCTTCTTAAACATCTTGCGAATGTAAGTCCAATATGCTCTTTTATAGGAACCTGAATTGCTCCTTCAAGCATATATTCCACAGGGTCCTCTGTTGTTATTACTTTAACATCAGGGGTATTAATTTTTCTTAAAATAGCATATAATGTTGTTGTTTTGCCACACCCTGTGGGTCCTGTGGCAAGTATTATTCCATGTGGTTTTCTTATCATTCTTTCTATTAGTTCCATATCTTCTTCAAGAAGTCCAAGGTTTTCAAGTTCAAAAATTGTTTTTCCTCTATCAAGAACTCTAATTGCAAGACATTCACCAAAAACAGTAGGAACAGTATTGACTCGTAAATCAACAGCTCTTCCCATAACAGAAAGCTCAATCCTCCCATCCTGTGGAAGTCGTCTTTCCGCAATATCCATTCCAGCCATAATCTTAAACCTGCAAAAAAGTGCAAAAGCAAGCCCTTTCGGTGGATGAACCAAATCATATAAAACACCATCTACCCTATATCTTACTCTAAAATCGTCTTCAAAAGGTTCAAGATGGACATCTGAGGCATTATCTCTTACTGTTTGTAGCAAAATTAAATCAAATAGTTTTACAACTGGTGGTAAAGAAGCAATTTCTTCTAAAGATGTTATTGTAGCATATTCTCCCTGGCTTGCTATAGCATTTAATTCTTCCATCTCTTCAACATCCTGAGCAAGCCATTTAATAAGGTCGTCTATTGTTTCTATTTCCTTGCCATAATATGTTTCAATTGCTTCTTTTATATCATTTTCATCAGCAAGAACCATCTTCACTTTGTATCCAAGAATAAAAGAAATATCATCCTGAATGTTTAAACTCAATGTATCACCTACTGCAATAGTTATTGTTTCTCTTTCAATTTTAATAGGAATTACATTATATGTTTTAGCAAGTGCAGAAGGAAAAAGTTCAATTGCTCTTCTATCTATTGAGGTATTTTTTAAATCAATCATTTCAATACCAGCTTGAATACTTAATACCCTTTTTAACTCTCTTTCAGATATAAAACCAAGGTCAACAAGAATTCTCCCAAGAAAATGGCCTGTTTCTCTCTGTTTTTCAAGAGCAATTTTAAGTTGTTGTTCAGTTATAAGTCCTTCATCAAGTAGCATTTGACCTATTAATTTTTTTGCAGTCATATTATTCCACTCCCTCTTTTGTCATTTCTGCTGCTATCCCTTCTTTTTTTACTTCTTTTAAGATTTCTTCACCAAGAACGCCCTCTGCAACAAGTTGTGCTTTTACACTTTCAGGGTCGTAAGAGAAAGTTAAAACATCATCAAGTCCGATTTTGCCCTCTTTAAAAAGTCGCATCAAAAAAGAATCCATAGTTACCATCCCCCATTTTCCGCCTGTCTGTATTTCTGAAACAATTCTATATGTTTTTCTCTCTCTTATTAAATTCTGTATTGATGGAGTAGCAACCATTACTTCAAAAGCAGCAACTCTACCTGGCTTGTCTATCCTTTTTAAAAGGACCTGTGAAATAATAGCTAAAATTGAAACAGAAAGCATAACCCTTATTTGTTCTTGCTGAGCAACAGGGAAAACGTTTACAATTCTATCAACTGTTCTTGCTGCTCCTGTTGTATGTAATGTAGCAAATACAATGTGACCTGTTTCTGCTGCTGTTATTGCTGCTTCAATTGTTTCAAGGTCTCTCATTTCTCCCACAAGGAATACATCTGGGTCCTGCCTTAAACCTCTTCTCAATGCTTCTGCAAAAGTAGGCACATCAACTCCAAGTTCTCTCTGAGAGACAATAGACCTTTTATGGGAATGATAATACTCAATTGGGTCTTCAATTGTAATAATATGTCTCTCAAGATTTTCGTTTATCCAGTCAACCATAGTTGCAAGAGTTGTTGTTTTGCCACTTCCTGTTGGTCCTGTAACAAGAATAAGACCCCTTGGTCTTGTTAAAAGATATTTCATTGTGTTTTCATCAAGTCCTATTTGTTGGAAGGTTAAAAATTTATAAGGAATCAACCTTAAAGCAATTGCAACATGACCTCTTTCTTTAAAAACACTTACTCTAAATCTTGCCAAGTCCTTAAATGCAAACCCAAAATCAGTTCCACCGACTTTCTGTAACTCCTCTTGATGTTCTCTTGATGTTATTGCCTTCATATAATTTACTGTATCCTCAGGTGTTAATGGCTCACTATCAAGTTTATGAAGCCCTCCATGAAGGCGAGCCATTGGAGGAAGTCCAACATTTATATGTAAATCAGAAGCATTTTCTTTAACAACAAATTCAAGAAGTTCTTCAATCCTTTTTGCCATTTTTATTCCTCCTGTCCAGTAACACCAATAACTTCATCAAGAGTTGTAAGTCCCATTTTTACTTTTAAAATTCCATCATCATACATACTTCTCATTCCCGACCTTTCTGCTGCTTTTCTTAATTCTTCTGCACTTACCCTTCTTAAAGTCATTTCTCTTAATTCATCATTCATAATAAATATTTCAAAAATACCAATTCTACCAAAAAATCCAGTAAAACCACATTCATTACAACCTTTTGGTCGACATACATTAACTTGTTCTTCCTCTTTTATTTTAAGTGCTATTTTTAATTTTTCATCTGGTTCAACTTTTTCTTTACAATATGGACAAAGAACTCTTACAAGTCGCTGAGCCATAACTCCCTGAACTGCTGATGAAACCAAAAAAGGTGGAATTCCAAGATCTATAAGTCGTGTAATTGCACTTGGCGCATCATTTGTATGTAATGTTGAAAAAACAAGATGTCCTGTTAATGCAGCCCTTAAAGCAATATCGGCTGTTTCTGTATCTCTAATCTCACCTACAAGAATTACATCTGGTGACTGTCTTAAAAATGCTCTTAAAACATTGGCGAAAGTAAGTCCAATATCAGCATTAACAGGTGTCTGGTTAATTCCAGGAATTTGATATTCAACAGGTTCTTCTACTGTCATTATTTTTCTATCAATAGTATTTAAAGTTTGAAGAGATGCATAAAGTGTTGTTGTTTTACCAGACCCTGTTGGACCTGTAACAAGAACGAGTCCTCCTGTAAATTGTAAAATTCTATTCCATTTTTCAAGGTCATCAGGTAAAAATCCAAGTTTATCAAGTCCTATTAACATTTTTGTTTTATCAAGAATTCTCAATACTACACTTTCTCCATAAATTCCAGGTAATGTTGAAACTCTAAAATCTATGGGCCTTCCTCCTATATCAAGCATTATCCTTCCGTCCTGAGGAAGTCGTTTTTCAGCAATATCCATTTTGGACATAAGTTTTATTCTTGCAATAACTGCCTTTTCAATTCTTTTCGGTGGAGAAACAATTTCATATAAAACACCATCTATTCTAAACCTTACTCTAAATTTTTTTTCAAGTGGCTCAAGATGTATATCACTTGCTCTTCTTCTTAATGCTTCAACAAATATTAAATTAACTATTTTGACAACAGGTGCTTGCAAAGCAAGTGTTTCTTCGTCTTCTTCAGTTTCTTCAACAGAAGGCAAATCCATATCAATAGTTGCACTGCTTGCTTCTTGTAGCATCGCAGTTAAGTCCTCAACATCTTCCTTCCCATAGTATTTTTCAAGTAACTGATCTATTTCTTCTTTAAAAGTTACTATTATTTCAACATTTTTTATTCCTTCAATACCAGCAACTTTTTTAAAATAGTCAGATGCAAGTATATTTATAGGGTCATCTGTAACAAAAATAAGTGTTCCTGTTTCAATTCTTTTTTCCCATGGAATAATTCTGTGATTTTTAACAATTTTGGGAGGAAGAATGCTTACAACTTCAGAAGGTATTTCTCTGGGAGGTAATTCCCTTTGAACAATCCCAAGTTGAAAATAAAAAGAAGGACTTATTTCTCCAAAAGGAAGCATTCCTTTGCCTTGAAAAATTTCTCTTAGGGGTTGACCTGTTTTTTCTTGTTCTTCAAGTGCGGATTCAATACTTTTTCTATCCCACAAGCCCACACTTTGAATTACATTTATAATTTCTCTTTTTGTTGGCATTGCAGAGTTATTTTACCTCAACAAATAAAAAATTGTCAAGTTATCTTTAAATAATTTTTTATTGCCTCAATCAGAAATTGCGAAACTGTTTTTTCTTCTTCAATTGCTTTATGTTTAACCTTTTTCATTAAATCAACCGGAAATATAAATGTATATTTTTTGAACTTATCCTTAACTTCTTCTTCTCTCTTTTTTACTTCAAATAATTTTTTTGTCTGTGGCCCAAGTCTTTTCATCTCACTCTCCTTTTTAATTCTTTCCCGAGGTTCAAAAAGTCAATTGCTGCCTGTGAATTTTTAGCATAATCAAATATTGCCTTACCAAAAGAAGGAGATTCTCTTAATCTACTGCATATTTTAATTCCATTCTTAAAAAGTTTATCCTTAAAATTTTCTCTTAACAATTGCAAACTTTCCTCTGTAATTTTTAATCTATAATCAAGCATATTGGGAACTATACCGAGAATCTCAATTTCTGGATTCAAATTCTTTTTCACATACTCAATTGTTTCAAGTAAATTGGCAAGCCCCTGCAAAGAAAGATAATCAGCAAGAACAGGAATAATCACATAATTTGAAGCACATAACCCATTTATTGTAAGCAAAGAAAGAGAGGGTGGGCAATCTATAAAAACAAAATCAAATGATTTTAAAACATCCTTTGAATTTTCTATTGCTTTTCTTAAATAAAACTGATTTCTATTTTTATTTGAAATTTCAACTTCAATATGTGCAAGGTCTGGAGAAGAAGGAACAATTGATAGGTCAGATATATAACTATCAACCATAACATCTTCAAGTCGCGCAAAACCAAGAATGAATTCACGAATGGTTAAATCATCCGGTTTTAAATTTATACCAACACTTACTGTTGAATTCGCTTGAGGGTCAATGTCTATTATTAAAACTCTTTCTTTTAATCTTACAAGACCTGCAGCAAGATTTACGCATATCGTTGTTTTTCCTGTCCCACCTTTCTGATTTGAAAAAGCAATTATATTCATTTTACAATCTTATCAAACTATTTTTCTCCCTTTTTGATTTTATTTTCAATTTATTAAATTTTACCATACCTTTGCTTTTTTACACAACTATTTTTATGTAATATAATATAAATTAAGGACTCAAATGTTTAAAATCCAAAAATGAAAATATGTATCCTTTCAGGTGAAAAATCAGGAGACAATTACGGTGCATTACTCAGTAAAAATTTAAGAAAACTGAAAAAAGAAGTATTTATTTTTGGAACTGGTGGTGATGCAATGAGAAATGAAGGAGTGGATTTGATTGAAGGTATGCCTTTTGGAGTGATGGGTTTTTCAGGAGTAATAAAAAAAATAATTCCATACTACCTTTTTCTTAAAAAAGTTATAAAAAGAATAAAAGAAGAAAAACCTGATTTAATTATTTTTATTGATAATCCTGCTTTTAATTTAAGGGTTGCTGAAAGATTAAAAGGTGAATTCAAATCTTACTATTATATTCCTCCAAAAATATGGGCTTATAAAAAATATAACATTAAAATCCTTAAAAAATATATAGACCTTGTTATTCCAATTTTCCCTTTTGAAATAGATATTTACGAAAAAGAAAATATTCCTTATAATTATTTTGGACATCCTTTTGTTGACCTTTTTAAGGAAGATGAAATTGATTTTTTAGAAATTAAAGGAAATCAATATTTAATAGGTATTTTACCTGGAAGCAGAATTGAAGAAGTCAAATATAATTTACCGGCAATAAAAAAAATTCTTGAAAATCTATCACAAAAAATTGAGTTTACCCTTTTAATTTCTGCAAGTGAAAAAAAAATTGAAAAAATTATAAAAAATGTCTTTAAAAAAACAAAACTAAAATATTTAATAATGGATGATTTATATAAACTCATTAAAAATTCCAACATTATACTTGCTGTATCAGGAACTGTTAATCTTGAGGTTGCTTATTTAGAAAAACCAATGATTATCTTTTATAAAACTTCTTTTCTAAATTATTACATCGCAAAATTAAAAGTTAAATTAAAAGCAATAAGTCCTGTAAATATAATTCTTGAAAGAAAAGTAATTCCTGAATATATTCAAAATTTTAAAATTAAAGATGTTAGTGAAAATATAATGGAATTATTGAACAAGGGGTTATTGTATATGAAAGAATTAAATGGATATAAAAAATTAAAAGAAATTATTGATAAAAAAAATGTTAGTGAAAATATCGCAAACTTTATATTGAAGGAGATTGAAATTGATAAAAGAGTATTTTAAACTTAAAAAATATTTGAAAATAAGGTGGAAATTACTTTTTCTTGGATTATTTTTTCTAATTTTTAGTGTATTACTTAATGGAATATCATTTACTGCGATAATTCCGCTTATAGACAGGGTTTTTTCTGGGAAAAATATTACTTTACCTGAAAACTTACCCGATTTTATTGCTAATAAAGTAGAATCAATTATATCAAAATTCAATTCTTTGCCTCCACTATTGGTTTTAAAATACTTAATTGTTTTTATAATAATCACATTTTTTCTCAAAGGGATGTTCTTCTATCTTAACAATTTCATCTTTAAATTTTTTTCTACACGACTTTTGACAGACCTTAGAAATAAATTATATGAAAAATTTTTATCCCTTTCTCTTGATTTTTACACAACAAGCCAGACAGGCGAACTTACAACAAGAGTTATATATGATGTTGGAGTTTTAAATACTGCTATAGAATCATTTTTCCCAAATTTTATATTTCCTATTTTTCTCACTTTAAGTTATCTTTTTATAGCAATTATTATTGACTGGAAATTAAGTTTAATTTCTTTTTTAATATTTCCTCTTATTTTAATTCCAGTTTCTCATCTTGGGAAAAAATTAAGAACCCTTGGTAAAAAAATACAGGAAACATATGGAAAGGTAGCAAATTTTATAAATGAAACTGTTTTTGGACAGAAAATTATAAAAGCATATAATCTTGAAAATTCATTTATAAAAAGATTTGAAAAAACTAATGAGGAAATTTTTAAAACAATTATTTCAATAAATAAAAGATATTTATTGATAACTCCATTTATTGATTTTTCAATTGCAATTGGCTCTTGCTTTATTATATATCTTACAGGAAGCAAAATTATATCAGGAGCAATAACTCCAGGATTTTTATCTTTATTTTTATTTTCTCTTTTTTCAATAATATCTCCATTAAAAGAGGCAATGCAGAGCTATGCAATACTAAAACATTCAAGTTCTGCACTTCCAAGAATATTTTCTATCCTTGAATTTAAATCAAAAGTTAAAGATGAGGGACAAAAAAAATTTGAGGGATTGAAAGAAAAAATTGAATTTAAAAATGTAAGTTTTTCTTATAATAATTCAAGTCATATTCTTAAAAATATAAATATGTCAATAAAAAATGGAGAAAAAATTGGAATTGTTGGTAAAACAGGGTCAGGAAAAAGCACATTAATCGGCTTATTATTAAGATTTTATGACCCAGTAGAAGGAGAAATAACTATTGATGGAGAAAACATTAAAAACTTTAAACTTGAAACAATAAGAAAACATATTGGTTATGTGCCACAAGAGCCAATTCTTTTTTATGGTTCTATAAAAGACAATATTACTCTTGGAGAAGAAAATGAAGAAAGATTAAAAGAAATAATAAAAATTGTAGGTCTTGATAAACTGATAAATGAACTTCCTGAAAAAGAAAATACAATAATAGAAGAAAAGGGAGGTAATCTTTCCGGAGGTCAAAAACAACTAATTTCAATAGCAAGAGCAATATATAAAAATCCTGAAATATTAATATTTGATGAGGCAACTGCTTCACTTGATAGCGAATCTGAAAAAATAGTTCAATCAGCAATTGATAAAATAATGGAAAATAGAACTGTATTTGTAATTGCCCATAGATTATCAACAATTAAAAATATGACAAAAATCATAGTGATTGAAAATGGAGAAATTGTGGAAGAAGGAACTCATGAACAACTTTATGAAAGGAAAGGAATATATTATAAGTTTATAACTATGCAAAAGTTATAGTTTCCCCATTATTGATACTATCTCTTAACCTGAAAGAAAAAAAATTTGACAAAAATAAAAGTAGTTGTATAATAATGTCATACAGGATAAAAAATGAAAATAAATGAAAAAAGTTCAATTCCGATACCAAAACAGATAAAAGAATATCTTCTTAATGAAATAAAAAAGGGCAAAATTGCTCCTGGAGAGAAAGTTCCTTCGGAACAACAACTTGCAAAAAAATTCAAAGTAAGCAGGATAGCATCAAGAGAAGCATTACTCGAGTTAATAAATGAGGGATATCTTTTTAGAGTATTGGGGAAAGGAACATTCCTTAAAGTGGATATTAAAAAAAGGGAAGTATTAAAAAAGAAAGTTATAATTAAAGTTCCAAATTTAAAAAACTCATTTTATTATCAGATTATATCAGGAGCAGAAATTATTTTTACTCATAACAATTATGAATTCAAGATTTTAACAGAAAGAGATAATCAGATAGAGGAAAAGAAAATTTTAGAGAAGATTTTGGAAGAGAAAGAAGATGGGTTATTACTTATTTCTTCATATTATACCTATACAAACTTAACAATTCTAAGAAGAATAATAGAAAAACTACCTGTTATTATTGTTGATGTAAAAATCCCTGGTATTAAAGTAGATACAGTAATTTCAAATGATTTTAAAGGTGGATATATGATAACAGAACACTTAATAGAACTTGGATACAAAAAAATTTTGCATTTATCAGGACCAGAAAGTGATTCAAGTGCATATGAGAGAAAAAAGGGATATATAGAATGTATGAAAAAGTATAAATTAAAACCAGAAATAAGATATACAAAATGGACATTAGAGGATGGATATTTTGAAACAAAAAAGGTTTTTTTGAATAAAAATAACATAGAAGCAATATTTTGCTGTAATGATGAGGTGGCGATAGGATGTTATAGGGCATTAAAAGAGTTAAATATAAAAGTACCAGAAGATGTAGGAATTGCAGGGTATGGAAACATGGATATAGGAAAAGTTATAGAGATTCCATTTACAACAATAGACCAATCACCAGAAAAAATGGGAAAGATATCTGCTGAATTGCTGATAAATAAAATAGATGGAAAAAGAAAAAAAGAAGAAATAAAAGAAATAAAGGTGGACACAAAACTTATAATAAGAAATTCCTGTGGAATATATAATGTTATTTAAAAGGAGCAAATATGGAATATACAATACCGGATGAAGAGTTTGAAAAAAGATGGGAAAAAGTTATAGAGAAAGTCAGGGAAAAAGGACTTGATATTTTAATTATTCACTCAAATGAAGCAGATTTTGCAAATGTAAGATATTTATCTGATTACTGGCCCATATTTGAAACAAGTGGAGTCGCAGTTTCTAAAACAGGAAAACTCGCTTTACTTATAGGACCTGAAAGTGAAACATTTGCAAGAGATAGAAGTAAGATAAAAAAGATTTATAAAATTCTTCAATATAGGGAAAGTGCAGAACCAAATTATCCAGATATTGAGTTGGATGATTTTTCTATTGTTTTTAAGGAACTGGTCGGTGAAAAAATTAAAAAAATAGGACTTGCCGGATATCAAATATTTTCTTTGCCTGTTTATGAGGCAATTAAAAAGGCAGCACCTGATGCAGAAATAATTAAAAGTGATGAAATAATAGATGATTTACGAATAATAAAAAGTGAAATTGAATTAAAGATGATGAAAAGTGCTTTTGAAATATCAGAAATTGCATTAGAAGAAACACTAAAATCTATAAATTCAGAAATGACAGAACTTCAGGTTGTTGGAATTATAGAAAAATCAATTTATGAAAATGGTGCAGAGTATGAAGGACATCCTCAATATGTTTTATCAGGTAAAAATTCAACGCATGCAATAGGAAGACCAAAACATGAAAAAATAGGAAGGAATAGATTGATACAGTTAAATATAGGAGCAAGAGTTAATGGATATTCTTCAAGCGTGGGTAGGCCAATCTGCATTGGGAAATTTAAATCAGAAGATAGAAAACTTGTTCAGGCAGGACTTGATATGCATTTAAAAACAATAGAATGGATGAGGGCGGGGGTTAAAGCAAAAGAAGTTGTGAGGAAATTTTATGAATATGGAGAAAAACTTGGTGTAAGTAAAAATATACTTTATGGTCCATGTCATGGAATTGGTATGATGGAAGTTGAAAAGCCATGGATGGAATTAAATTCTGAATATTATCTTCAGGAGAATATGACATTTCAAGTTGATACATTTTTATATTCAGAAAATGTTGGATTGAGATGGGAAAATGGAGTTGTAGTGAAAAAAGATAGGCCAGAGCTTTTATCAAGTAAATTAATGGAAATAATAGAAATTTGAAGAGAAAAATGAGATACGAAAATATGTTTCCAGACCAAATAAGAGAAGCGACAAAAAAGAATATACCTATTATTTTACCTGTTGGAGTTATTGAATATCACAGTGAACATTTATGTGTTGGAGTTGATACTTTACTTGTTTTAAAAGCACTTGAAAAAATTGAAAAAGAGATGGATATTATAATTCTTCCACCATTTTTTTATGGATGCGCAAGTTATGCAGTTGAAAGTCCTGAAAATAAAGGCACAATTCATATAAAACCAGATATTATTTACAAATTTGCCAAAAACTTATTTGAAAATCTTTTAAGAATTGGTTTTAGAAATATTTATGTTTTTATTCATCATCAGAGTGAAAATTTTGCTTCAGGTATGCCGACAGACCTTGCTTTCAAACTTGCAAGCAAAGAGGTAATTTTTGAATTTCTTGAAAAAGAATATGGAGAGGGTTGGTGGGGTAAAGAAGAGGCACAAAATTATTATAAAGAACATAAAAAAGGTGCAGACCCATTTAACTGGATAAAAATACTTCCATTTATAGATGAGAAAACACAGAAAAAATATCCAATAGACCATGCAGGAAAACAGGAAACATCTTTAATGATGGTTTTTTGTCCTAAAGGTGTTAATATGAAAAAATTTAAAAAAGAAAAATGGTATTCCAAAAGTGCAACTTTAGCAAACAGAGAATATGGAGAAAAAGCAAAAAAAGAAATAATAGAAAGATTAAAAAAATTTTTAAAAGGAAAATAAATTAAATGCGAGAGCCGACATTGCAAAATGAACAAGAACTTTACAAATTCAAGAATGAGGAGTATAAAAAATTAAAGGTATCAGGCCGGAAAAATTAAATTAGAGGGTAATCCTCGGGCCTGTTTAGAATAGAGAAAAAAATAAAAAGGAGGTGCAATATGAAACAAAAATTCTCAAAGAGCATTTTTTCAAAACCACATGGCTTCACGCTAATTGAGTTACTTGTGGTAGTGGCGATAATTGCGATTTTAGCAGCGATGTTACTTCCAGCATTAGGTAAAGCAAGAGAAAAAGCAAGGCAGGGGGTATGTATGGCGAATTTAAAACAGATAGGACTGGCTCTTCATATGTATTGTGAAGATTATGATGGATTTTACCCACCTAATCCGCAGATGGTATCTATTTATAATTTTAATCCTCAAATTCTTGTAATAAAACTTTATCCTTATATAAAAGGGGGCAACAAAACAGAAAATCAGATTAATTCCGAAATAAGGTGGGCAACAAGTGTGAAAGTTGCGGGTGTCTGGTTTTGTCCATCAGATAGAGTTAGATTAAACAATTTTAGACGGACTGGTAATGGAATTATTTTGGTATCAAGTTATGGAGTTAATTATTATTTAGGATATCATCAAGAAACAAATCCTTTTTATTATAAATTAAATGCGTGTAAAAAACCATCACAAATTTTATATTTAATAGATATTTATAGAAACTCATATGATGGAACTTTTGCAAGATTTTCAATTAACACTTGGCCATTTAAAAATGACCCCACAGGTGGAGACCCAAGTGATGTTGGAGTTGATTTCAGACATTCTGGTTTTGCAAATGGACTTTTTGTTGATGGACATGTAGGAAGTTTTAGATTCCAAGACCTATTTCAAACTTATACCAAATACATATATCAAGCGCCTTAAACTAAAAAAGGGGGCCAGAATGCGAATTTTGTTGATTTTATTATTTTTAATTTTTAATTTTTTTTGTTTTAATACTTATTCAGAAGGTAGTTATTATTCAGAAGTTGAGATATTAAGTCAAACCTGGGATACAATTCAGAAAGTATATGTTGACTTTGAATATTTAACAACAGTTGGAGATATAAAAGGAGAAATAGATGAGAATTCAATAAAAGTGTATCAGATAGAAGGAGAAAAGAAGATAGAAGTATTGAGTAATTTTGTAAAGAGTGAAAAAGAAGGAGGATATATAATATTTGAAGTAAAAGGAGAAAAAGACCCTGATAAAGCGATTAAGAAATTTCATATATATTTTGATTTAAAGGGAAAGTGGATAGAGAGCAAAAAAAAGTTAGAAATAAAAGAGGCAAATTTAGTTCCGAATATAGGTTTTGAAGAAGAAGAAAAAGAAGGGATACCAGCAAGAACACCATATTTTTACACAGGTAGTATAAAAGAATTGTTTGATGAAGGTCGTATTTCACTTGATAAACAAGTTTATTACAAAGGGAAAAAATCAATAAAACTCATTGCAGAAAAGGATAAACCAACTCCTAGTATCGTAATTACTCCTTATACTGGATATAAAAGAGAAGGATTTTCATATTCTTTGAGAGTTCAACCTGGGAAAAAATATAAATTTGGATACTGGACAAAAGGTGAAAAATGCGGAAGTCCTGTATATAAACCTGGAGGAAACGCGGTAATAGTTTTAAGTTGGATCAATTGGTATGATAAAGAAGGGAACTACCTTTCAAGAAATGAAATAAAGGGAATAAGATATTCTTTAAGTGAATTACCCTATACATGGGATTGGGTTTATAATGAGAGTATACATATAGTGCCTTCTAATGCATATTATGGAGTATTTATGGTTTCATTTCCCTGTTATGAAGGGATTGTATGGGTAGATGAGCCAATAATAGATTTAGTAGATTGTCCAACTTTAACAGAAGTTTATAAAAAATAAATAGGAGGTAGAAATGAGAAAGTTTTTAATTGTTTTTTTTATTATTATGAATTTAATTTTATTTAGTCAGGAAAGAATTTATAAATTTGATTTTGGGCCTGATGGTTCAGAAGTAATGGACGGTTTTTTAGGTATATTTCCTGGGACAAAATTCACATCAGAAACTGGATATGGCTGGATAAATAAAGAGACAAATTTAGGTTTTGATAGGAAATTGCCAGATGCTCTTGGAAGGGATTTTATAATAGGGAGTAATGCGATATTTAAGATCAATTTACCCGATGGAAAATATAAAATCTGGATACTCTTTGGAGATAGTAATTATGGCAATGAGGTTTGGCAGATTTATCCACTTGGCTATGGTATTTTTCCAAGAGATAGGGAGATATTTATTCAAGGGACAAGTGTTTTTAAGGACTTTATAACCTGGCAGAGATTTTATTCAGAAGAATTTTTTTATGCTAATTGTTATAGTGATTATAAAAAATCAGATAATATCTGGGGAAAATATATATCAAAGAAGTATACAGAAAAGACATTTGATGTAGAAGTAAAAAATAATACCCTTGAGATAAAATTTAGAAATATACCATTAAACGGAATGATAATCTATCCAGAGAGTTTAGCAAAGAAGGGAGAAGCAGAGATATTATTTGTAAATAAACAGAGGAAAAGACAGGTAGTTATAGAGGAGATAAAACCGATTTTAAACAATCCACCAATGCCAAAGATAAAAGAAGAAGATATAAAAAGAGGATATATATATTTTGTAAGGGACTGGTGGAAATATGTATATCCAGAGACAATCCCAGAGGAAGATGAGATAAATAAGGAGGTAAATATATGGGCAAGTAAAGGAGAACCGAAAACAAAAATAGTTGGTATATATCCATTAAAAGACATACAAGGAGTTGATATAAAAGTAAGTGATTTAAAAGGTGAAAAAGGAGAAATAATTAAATCAGAAAATATAGAGATAAGAAAAGCAAGATTAATAGAAAAGAAAATTGGGAAAGAACTTGTTTATAAATATATAGTTGTTCCTCATTTATTTGTTCCAGTGACCAAAATAGATTTAGAAAAAGGCATAACAAGAGCACTACTTATAACTGTGAATGTTCCTGAAGAAATAAATGATGGGTTATATCAAGGAAATATTGAGATAAATGCAGATAAAAATATAACAAAAATCCCATTAAATTTAAAGGTATTACCAATAAAACTTGAAAAAACAGACATTGCCTATGGAATATATGATGCCCATCTGGAGTATTACTGGTATTACTACTGGACAAATACATTTACAGAGAAAGATTTTGAAGAGGAAGTTTTAAAGCATAAGGAAAGAAGATATAAATTTCTTAGAAATTATGGTTTAACTTCAATGGCAATTGGTGAAGATATGCGTAGAGATGTTTCTTCGCCAGATGGAAAAACAATAGTTATGAATTTTGATGGTGGATTTGGAAAACTTATGGATATATGTACAAAAGTAGGTTTTAATCCAATTGTCTGGTATGGATTTCAATCACTTTGGAGAACTTCAAGAGGACCTGAAAAACCATTTTTAATTTCTGGTTTTAAAGAAGTAGAACCATTAAGCGAGATATGGAAATTTGGTTATAAAAGGTCAATAGAACTAACAAGAGATGAGGCAAAAAAGAGGAATTGGAGTGAAATACTTTTTTATATATCAGATGAATCATCAAATGTTGGAGAAAAAGGTGTTAAACATTCACTTGAAGTTGCGAAAGTAGCAAAAGAAGTTCAAGGAATAAGAACAATAATTTCTTCAAATGGCCCTTTGGAAAAACAAATTATTCCTTATGTTAGTATATTTATGCCAAACTGGGCAGTGATAATAGATAAGGAAATGATAGAAAAGGTAAAAGAAAGTGGAACAGAACTTTGGTTTTTTAACATAGGTAATTCAAGGTTTAGTTATGGTTATTACATATGGGCTCTCGGAGCAAAAGGAAGATTCCAATGGTCTGGAGGAACATACATTGCGCCTTATGATGATTTTGATGGTTCATATCCAGATACTTCTTATAGATTTTATTATTCAAGGCCAAATGATTATCCAGTAGCGACAATATATCTTGAAAAAATGAGAGAAGGTATACTTGACTATAGATACATAAGAACACTTGAAAAACTAATGGAAAAAGCAAAAAGTATTAAATCAGACGATGTGCAAAATATTCTAAAAAATGCAGACATTTTATTAACAGAGATAAAAAACAAAATAGAAATAGATATAAGTAAATATTTTAGAACTAAACTTTCTCCTCAAGAAGTAGGTTCAGATGATTTAAAGGACTGGAATGATGATATTTGTGATAGATACAGATGGAAAATAGCCCAAATTATAATTGAATTAAGTAAAAAAGTAAAATAAAGGGAGTCAAAATGAAAAAAGAATTATTAATTATATTTCTTTTTTTACTGCAGTTTCTTTTAGGACAAAATATACCTGAGATAAAAGTTCCTTATATAAAAAGCGATGTTAAAATAGATGGAGTTTTAGAAGAAACTTGTTGGAAAAATGCAAGAGAGATAACAGATTTTATAATTACATTTGCATCAAAAAAAGATATATATGGACAGAAACCGAAAAATAAAACAGTTGGATATATTTTTTATGATGATGATTATTTGTATATAGCAGTTGAGTGTTATGATGAAGATGCCAAGAATTTAAGGATATGGAAGATGACAGAGAGAGATAAAGGATGGGGAGATGATTGTGTTGAGATATTTATAGACCCTGGATTAAGTAGGAAAAGAACTTATCAATATATAATAAACGCAAAAGGAATAGTATATGACCAGAAATTTGACGATGGGAAGAATATAGTTGACTGGGATTCAGGATTTGAATATGGAGTAAAAGTAGAAAAAGAAAAGTGGGTAGTAGAGACAAAAATACCATTTGCAGAATTAGAGTTAAGAGAAGATATGAAGGCAGAATGGGGATTTAACATAACAAGATTTGAACCAAGAGAATGGATAGTTCAAAGTTGGGCACCTGTATTTGGTGGGAATTTACAACCAGATAAATTTGGAATAATAAAGGATATAAAAGTTGATTATACAAGATATAAATTTATTTTAGATTTAATAAGTTGGGGAAATTTATATATAGGAGATGACTTTGTAGAATATTCAATTAAAAACATTTCAAAAAGTCCACTAAACTTAATTTTTGAAATATATACAGATAGATTGTTGAACAAAAAAGATATAAAATTAAAGCCAGAAGAAACAAAAAATGTATCATTAGATTATTCATTAGAGAAAAAAGATGGAAAACTGACAATATTAGTAAAAGACGAACAAGGAAAAATAAGTTATATGCGGACAAAATACTTTAAAATACCAGAAAGTTCCATAAATATTAAGTCAGAAATTCCAGTATATTACCTATCAGATAAAAACATTATAGCGGAATTGGAAATATCAATAGGAAGAAATTCACTTAAAAAAAGTGAAATAATATTTCAAATATGTGATATAATAAAAGGAAGCGTTAAAAACAACAGAAATAAAAAAAGGATTGGAAAAAAGTTTGGAGAAAATACCAATAAAGATAAAGGGGTTGAAAGAGGGTAGATATATTTTAAAATGCGGATTGAAACTAAATGGAAAAATGATAGAGGAAAAGAAGGCAGAATTTGAGATTATAAAAGGTCCTTTTGATTAAAATAATAAGTAATCTTGTAAAAAAGAGGAATAAATTGTTAAAAATAATAAGGTCTCCATTTGGCAATTTTTTTAAAGATGAGATTGAAAATTGTAATAATTCTTATCCTGAGTGGTATTTAGAACAAATAAGCAAAGATGGATATAATGGTATATGGCTTCATTGTATTTTAAGAGATGTAGTTAAATCAAGTATCTTTCCTGAATTTGGAAGCAAAGAAAAACAGCAAATATATCAATTGAATAAACTTGTTGAAAGAGGTAATAAATATGGTATTAAAGTTTTCTTCTATTTTTGTGAACCAAGAGGATTCAGGGAACAGGATGAATTCTGGAAGA
>JAMWBY010000071.1 GCA_023818745.1 Candidatus Omnitrophota bacterium | reverse complement strand
TTGCTTCTTCTAAAAAAAATTTTACCGAATTTATTTTTTTCTCTTGTCGTAAATTTAAGTAAATCTCATCTCCTTTTATCTGTCCAAATCCTTCGGTTATGAGATTATAAAGTTTATTCTCTAATTGGTCTATCCCAATTTTATTCTTTAAAGACATCTTAACTATTTTATCTGGAGGGAACTCTTTTTCAATGAAATCAATCTCAATTTTTTTAGAAAGGTCTATTTTATTTATTATAAGGATATACGGTTTTTCCTTTACATATTTCATTAGTTCATAATCATATTTATTTAATTTTCTGCTCCAGTCAAGCATAAGTAAATTTATTTCTGCTTTTTTCATCCATTCAATTGTTTTTTCAATTCCTATTTTTTCAATTTTATTTTTAGCAGACCTTATTCCTGCGGTATCAATTATATTAACAGGAATACCTTTTATATTAATAATTTCAACAATTGCATCTCTTGTAGTTCCGGGAATTTCTGTAACAATTGCCCTTTCTTCTTTCAAAAATGCATTTAATAAACTTGATTTTCCTACATTTGGACTACCTATTATTGCAGATTTTATTCCATTTTGTATTATTCTACCCCTATTAGACCTTGAAACAAACTTATAAATATCATTTTTTATTTCTTCAAGTTTTTTATATAAATCAATTTTTAGACCTTTAACATCTTCTTCTTCCGGGAAATTTATCTTTGCTTCCAAATCAACAAGCAAATTGAAAATTTTATCTTTTATTTCCAAAAGGAAATCACTTAACTGCCCCTTTAATTTTTTTATACTAATTTCAAGTCCATATTCTGTCTTACTGTAAATAATATCTAAAACACTTTCTGCCTGTGTTAAATCAATCCTTCCATTTAAAAATGCTCTTTTTGTAAACTCTCCTGGATGAGCAAGCCGTGCTCCTTTTTTAATACATAAATTTAAAACTTCTTTTAGAGAAATAAGTCCGCCGTGACACCCAATCTCTACCATATCTTCTCTTGTATAACTTTTTGGACTTTTCATAATTGTAACCAAAACTTCATCTATTACTTTTCCATCATCAACAATATGACCATAATGAACTGTATGAGTTGGGATATTTTCAACTTTAAACTTCTTTTTTTTATACGGGTCTTTTCCAGGAACAAAAATTTCTTCAATAATTCTATATGTATCTTTACCGCTTAACCTTATAATTCCTATCCCACTAATTCCCAGAGGAGAAGAGATAGCACAAATTGTATCTTTTTCCATAGTTATTATTTTACCTTATCATATGGTTTGTTTTAAAATTATCTTTGAAAAAAGAACTAATAAAGTTTAGAATTTAATTAATGGGTAAAATTAAAACAATTCATCAAGTTAAAATCTTTTGTGGATTAATTTATAAATATGATCAAATTCTTGAAATAGCGAAAAAAGAACTTGAAAAAAAATGGGGTATAATTGATATTGAAGAAGGTCCTTTTCCTTTCAATTTTACCGCCTATTATGAAGAAGAAATGGGAAAAAATTTAAAAAGAAAATTTATATCATTTGAAAAACTCTATCTTCCTGAAAAAGTTTACGAATGGAAAATATTTACAAATGAGATTGAAAAAAAACTCTCCGAAAATGAAAAAAGAAAGATAAATATTGATCCTGGCTATATTGATAATTCTAAGGTTATACTTCTCTCAACAAAAGATTATTACCATAGAGTTTATTTAGGAAACGGGATTTTTGCAGAGATAACTTTACATTATTCAAAAGGGAAATACAATTTTTTCCAATGGACTTATCCTGATTATAGAAGTGAAAATTATATAAAATTTTTCTTAAAAATAAGAGAAAAATATAGAAAACAGATTAATCAAGCGGAACAATATGAGAAAAATGTGGATAAGAATATTAATTGATTTTTTTATAATTGTTTTTTTTCTTTCTTTGATAATTGGAGCAAGAGCGGTAATGCCTCCACGGATGCAAATTTTCTTAACCCCTAAAGATATCGGACTATCTTATGAAAATATAAATTTAAAAACAGAAGACGGCAAGACATTAAAGGCCTGGCTTATTCATTCTGAAAAAAGTAAAGGAATTATTATTTGCCTTCACGGATATCCTGCAAATAAATCAGATATTTTAACAGTTGTTGACTTTCTCTATCCTGATTTTTCACTTTTACTATTTGATTTTAGAGCACAAGGAGAAAGCGAAGGGAAAGTATGTTATTTTGGTCTAAAAGAATTTCTTGATGTTAAAAGTGCTGTTGATTTTATCAAAAGAGATAGCAGAATAAAAGATTTACCAATAGGAATATGGGGTTATTCTTTTGGTGGTGCGGTTGGTATTATTTTTACTGCGAAATATGATGAAATAAAAACACTTGTTACAGATTCTGCTTTTGCAAATTTCCCTGATATGGTAAAAAGTTATTATAAAAATTTAGGTCCTTTAAAATACATTTTTTCTTCATTTTCAATTTTTCTTGGTAAATATGTTTTCAAAAGTGATTTTAAACTTAATAGTCCTGAAAATTTTATAGGTAATGTAAAGTGTCCTGTTCTAATAATACATTCAAGAAATGATGAATTTGTTCCTTTTTCACATGCAGAAAGATTATATAAAAATGCAAATCAAATAAAAGAATTGTATGTAGTTGAAGGACCTCATACAGGACTTGATAGAGCATATACTGACGAATATAGAGAAAAAGTTAAAAATTTTTTTCTAACATATTTAATAGCAAAACCTAAATAAGAAAAAAGAGTCAACTATCTAAAATGTTAAACAAAATTTTATCATTTTGAAGCAAAGTATAGACGCCCACAAAAGTTTAGTAAAAGTTGCGATAATTGTTTCGGTTATAAGATTTTCCTTCAATAAGTTTTTAATGTAATAATTTCTAAAGTAAGAACATCTTCTTTTTTTTATTCAACTTCCCATAATAAAAGTAGTCCTTCTTGCATGTTTATTTCTCCTTTTAGATATCTTAAACTTCCCTTGATAATTTCCAGATTGTTTAATAACTGGGCAAAGTTCACAAAAACCAATCAATTTCACGTATAAAGTAAATTGCACTTTCTTTTCCAATTCCTGGGATAGAGGAAATATAATTGGTAACAAGTTTATATATCTTTTCAGGATTAAACCTAATTTTTCTGCCTTTCTAATAAACTGATTTTCCAGAATTTCTCTTATACAATCATAATGCAAAAAATATTTTTACTTAAATCTATTCCATAAAAATATTTCTTAAAAAATTTTTTGAGAAAGGATTTGCTATTGACCCAAAATCTCCAAAAAGTAAAAAATTTGACAGAGAAAATTGAAATGATAATCTATATTTAATAGTCAAAATCAAGATAATCTAAAATTAATAAATGGAAAAATGGCAAGTTAGATTAGGGAAATTTTTATTTAAATGGAGAAGTTTTACACCAATTCCCTGTATAATAATTGCTCTACTACTCTTCCATCCCTATTATCCTCATTTTCTTTCTCAATTTGAACCTTTTTTGACTCTTATAGGAATAATATTTACTCTTTTCGGTGAACTTTTAAGGGTTTGGACCCATCTTTATGCTTCTGAAGGAACATCTGGAAGGGAAAGTTATTTAAAAGCAGAATCCCTTAATAAAGAAGGCCCTTATAGTTTATTAAGAAATCCTCTGTATAGTGGAAATTTTCTTATCGTAGGAGGAATTTTAATAATTTTTTCTAACATATTTGCTTTTATAATAGGACTTGGCTTTCTTATTTTTCAGTATACATTTATAGTCCTTGCTGAAGAAGAGTATCTTAAGAATAAATTTGGAGAAGAATGGATTAATTATAGTAAAAGTGTTCCCCGTTTTATTCCCAAAATTAAAGGTTTTAAATTTTTAGAGTCCAAAAGAAAAAATACAATTTCAAAAGCCGTATTTAAGGAATTGGATACAATTTTTAATATAATTACAATGTTGTTTATAACTTTATTATTGAAAATAAATTATTTGAAAAGTATGGGCACTAAATATCTAACAGAAGCTTTTCTTTTGTATTTGCCCATTCTTTTAGTATATATTATTTTAAAAACTAAAAAAAATAAGTGGTATCTTTGAAATGGACTTTGAACTTAAAGAATGGTGTTATGTGTAAAACAAAATATTTCCCATGTTGTGGTAAAAGAAGTTTGAGAGATAGAACAAAAAAAGATAAGGATTAAAAATGTATAAATTTATTTTTATTGTATTTATTTTAGTATTGTTTTCTATTTTTTCTATTCCTCTTAAAATATTTGCAATTTCACAATTTATTGAAATCGGTGGTAAAACAATTTTCATTTCTGATATACATTTAAATTTAAATAGTAAAAAAATAGAAATTGAAGACGCAAAAAATTTGGTAATCGTTGGAGACCTTTTTGCCATTCCAAAAATATTTGAAATTTTTTCAAATGGGAGTAAAGATGAGTTAAAAGATGAGTTAATTTCAAAAAGATATTTAAAAATACAACAAGGATTTTCTAAAGTACTTGGTTATTTCAATAAGATTCCTGAAAATTTATATTATATTCCAGGGAATATGGACCCAATATATCTAAAAAATTTTTCTTTTAAATGTAATGAAACAAATGTTTATGGATTAAATAATATTGTGGCTTTTAAAATAAATAATATTACAATAGTTGCACACCATGGACATTTTATTGCTAAAGGTCGTATTGATTTTCTAATATCCTTGATTACCAAAAGATTGAGGAAACCATTACTTCTTGAAAAATTATGGAAAAACAAATTATTAAAAAAATTAAATTTAGATAATTTCTGGCTTATTGTTGGACATAGTCATATTCCTGCAATTGATTATAAAGAAAAGATAGCAAATTGTGGAGGGTGGAAAGATTACATTTTGAAAAAAGCCGAAAGAGCATATGTTGTAGTTGAGGATAATAATATTCTATTAAAACATGTTGATAAAGTAAAGAGTTGATATTTTTAATATGTTTAAATATTTTTAAAATTAAAAAGGAGGACAATATGGAAAAAGTTAAATGTGCAGTAGTGGGAGTTGGAATTTTTGGAGAAATACATGTTTCTGCTTATAAATCGTATGAGAAAGCAGAACTTGTTAAAATCTGTGATATAAATGAACAAAGAGCAAAAGAAATAAGCAAAAAATATAATGTTGAATATACAACTGATTATAAAGAAATAGCACAAGATAAACAAATACAGGTAGTTTCTGTTGCCACTCCTGATTTTGCTCACAAAGATATTGTTGTTGAAATGTTGAAAAATGGAAAAGATGTTCTTGTAGAAAAGCCAATGGCTACAAGTATTTCAGATGCAGAGAATATGGTAGAGGAAGCAAAAAGACATAATAGAATTTTGATGACAGATTTTCATAATAGATTTAACCCTTATATAGTTCAGATAAAAGAAAGTTTTGATAGAGGCGAAGCAGGAGATATATCTTTTATGTATGCAAGATTGAGTGATAGAATTGATGTGCCTTTAAAATGGTTCAGTTGGTCAGGAAAATCAGGCCCTCACTGGTTTTTATTTCCTCATATTGTTGACCTTGTGTGCTGGTTTGCAAAATCTCTGCCAAAAAAAATCTTTGCAGTAGGTAAAAAAGGGGTTCTTTCCAGTTATGGAATTGATACATACGATTCAGTAACAGCAATTCTTGATTTTGGTAAATTTTATGCAACTGTTGAAACATCATGGGTTATCCCTGAAACATGGCCTGCTATATGTGATTTCTATTTTAAACTTGAGGGTAGTAAAGGTCGTCTTGTTGTTGACTTTGGAGAAGCAATAACTAAAATTTCCTCTGATGTTAAAAAGGAACTTTTATTTCCTTTTGTTATTGGTGATACACCTATTGAAAACAAACCATTTGGATTTGCAGTTTTACCAATTTATCACTTTGTTGATTGTGTCATACTAAATAAAAAACCAATTGTTTCACCAGAAGATGGATTGAACAACGTTAGGATAATTGCTAAAATAGTTGAGTCAATTGAAAAAAATAAAATAGTTGATTTTTAAAAGGAGGAAAAAGTGAAACTTGGTATAGTAACATATCAAATTGCCTCTGAATGGGATTTGGATACAATAATAAAAAAGTGCGAAGAACTTGGATATCAAGGAGTTGAATTAAGGACGCAGCATAAACATAATGTGGAGAGCAATTTGTCAAAAAAAGAGAGAGAAGAGGTAAAAAAGAAGTTTGAAAATTCAAATGTAAAACTTGTTGGGCTTGGAACAATTTTTGAATATCACAGTCCTGATAAAGAAATACTTAAGAAGAATATAGAAGGGACAAAAGAATATGTAATTCTTGCAAAGGATATTGGAGCCGAGGGAATAAAGGTCAGACCAAATGCATTTCCAGAAGGTATCCCCAAAGAAAAAACAATTGAGCAGATAGGAAAATCATTAAAAGAAGTATCTTCTTTTGCTTCTGATTATGGAATAAAAATTCGTCTTGAAGTTCATGGTAAAGAAACATCAAAACCTGAATATATAAAACAGATGATAGATGTGGCAGACCATCCAAACTTATATGTATGCTGGAATTCAAATATATCAGATATAGATGAAACTGGTTCTATTGAAAAAAATTTTAATCTTCTTAAAAACAAAATAGATATCGTTCATATAAATGAACTCTGGAATGAGTATCCCTGGCTTGAATTATTTAAACTTCTTAAAAGTATAAATTTCAAAAACTTTTGCCTTGCTGAAATACCGTCAAACCCAGATCCTGATAGAATTTTAAGATATTATAAAAAACTTTTC
>JAMWBY010000070.1 GCA_023818745.1 Candidatus Omnitrophota bacterium | reverse complement strand
TTTAATAGTTTGTTGGGAGAATGGCTGATAGAATATAATTTTAATCGTCCACATCAGTCCTTAGGTTATCTTACACCTATAGAATTTTTAGATGAGAAAAGAAAATTTGACAAAATAAAAAATATGTATAAAATTGAATCTACAGAAAATGGAAAAGTGTTTACGATATACTCAACTTATACATAAATTTGCTTAAATAAAAAAATAAGGTTATAATAATTATATGGAAAAACCAAGAGAAGAACATCCAAGACCTGATTTTAAAAGGAAGGACTGGATAAATTTAAATGGAATATGGGACTTTGAAATAGATACTTCTAATACAGGAATTGAAAAAGGATTTTATTTGTCAGAAAAAAAATTTAAAGAAAGAATAGTTGTGCCATTTCCACCGGAAAGTAAACTATCTAATATTGAAAATAAGGATTTTATGGTATCTGTTTGGTATAGGAAAAAAATTGATATTCCGGAGAACTGGAAAAACAGAAGAATTTTTTTAAATTTTGGAGGTGTTGATTTTTTAACAACTGTATGGATAAATGGAGAAAAAGTTGGGACACATTTAGGGGGTTATTCTCCTTTTAGGTTTGAAATAACTAAATTTTTAAAAAAAGAAAATATTCTTACTGTGAATGCTTATGATGATAATAGAACAAACTTACAACCATGTGGAAAGCAATCCCAAAAATATAATTCATATGGAACTTGTTATACAAGAGTAACAGGTATTTGGCAGACAGTTTTTCTTGAGGCCACAGGTAAAAACTATATCAAAAATTTCAAAGCATATCCTGATTGTGAAAATGAAGAGATTTTATTTATGATTGATATAGAAGGAAAGGGTAATATTCAAATTGAAATTTATCAAGGAGATAAAAAAATTGGAGATAAAATAATTTCAGGAAATGGTGTTGTTTTTGCTAACTATGAAATAAAAAATTTTATTCCATGGAGTATAGAAAATCCATTTCTTTATAATGTTAAACTTTCATTGTTCTCAAATGGAGAAAAACAAGATCAAGTTGAGTCATATTTTGGTTTCAGAAAAATTGAAATAAAGGATAAAAAATTATTGCTAAATGGCAATCCTATATTTATGAGAATGGTTCTTGACCAGGGTTATTATCCTGATGGAATTTATACAGCACCAGATGAACAAGATATTATAAATGATATAAAAATTTCAAAAAATATGGGATTTAACGGTGCTCGTCTTCATCAAAAAATTTTTGAACCACTATTTTTATACTGGGCAGATAAACTTGGTTATATCGTATGGGAAGAATATCCCAACTGGGGTATTAAAAATAGAATAAGTTATGAAAGTTTTGGAGTTTTAGTAAAAGAATGGATTGATGTAATTGAAAGGGATTTTAATCATCCTTCAATAATCGGTTGGTGTCCTTTAAATGAAACACATTATCTTCAAGATAATGAACTTGTAAGAAATTTATATAAAATAACAAAAAGTTTTGACAAAACAAGACCTGTTATAGATACATCTGGTTATATACATGTGGAAACAGATATTTATGATTGCCACAATTATAAACAGAATCCTAAAGAGTTTAAAAAGGACTTTGAACCATTTGAAAAAGAAGATAAAGTATGGCGAAATTTTCCTGATTTTGATGCTGAATATAAGGGACAACCCTATTGGGTAAGTGAATACGGTGGAATATGGTGGGATATAGAAGGATTAAAAAATGGATGGGGATATGGAGAGAGACCAAAAACAGAAAAAGAATTTATTGAAAGATATAAAAATTTAACAGAAGTCCTTTTAAACCATCCTAAAATATGTGGCTTTTGTTATACCCAACTTTATGATGTAGAACAAGAAGTTAATGGACTTCATACATATTCAAGAAAACCAAAGTTTAAGCCGGAAATAATAAAAAAGATAAATTCACAAAAAGCAAAAATTGAAGATTAACTTTCACATTTTTTAAGCAACTCTTCCCATCTTCTATCAACTTCTTTTTGTATTTCCTCAAGTAAATTACTATTCTCGGGTAAGAGTAGGTGTTTAAACCTTCCTTGTAATTTAAACCATTCAGCAACGGGTTTTTTCTCTTTTGGCTTATAAGAAAGTTTATATTTACCTTCAACAACTTCATATAAAGGCCATATACATGTTTCAACTGCAAGACGTGAAATCTCCATTGTTAATTCAGATTCATGTGGCCAACCAAGGCGACAGGGTGATAAAATATCAATAAATTTAAAACCTTCAATCTTTACGGCTTTTTCAACTTTATTTACAAGGTCGTTCCATCTACCAGGAATAGCTGTTGCAGCATAAGGAATCCCATGAGCAACCATAATATCAACAAGATTTTTTTGCCATTGAACTTTTCCTGGTATAACTTTACCAACAGGAGAAGTTGTCGTATGTGAAAATTTTGGGGAGGCGCCAGATCTTTGTATACCCGTGTTCATATATGCCTGATTGTTATAACAAACATATAATACATTATGTCCTCTTTCTGCTGCCCCACTTAATGCTTGAAAACCAATATCATATGTTCCACCATCTCCTCCAAAACCAACAAAAACAATTTCTTTATTAATTTTCCCTTCTCTTTTAAATACTTTATATGCTGCTTCTATTCCACTTATTGTTGCTGCTGAATTTTCAAAGGCAGAATGTATCCATGGAATCTTCCACGAAGAATAAGGGAAAATAGTTGAAGCGACTTCAACACAACCTGTAGCACATGAAGCAATAACTGGCTTATCAATAGCAAGTAAAACCTGTCGCATAACAATACCTGCGCCACAGCCAGCACAAAGACGGTGTCCTGAAACAAATCTACTTTCTCTTTTTGCAAGTTCTTTTATATTTGGCATTTAATTCCTCCTTTATTTTATTAGATTGATATTATTCTCTAACACCAATATATTTAAGCGTAAAGTCCTTCTTCCCTTTTTCTAAAACTGTTATTAATTCGTTAAAAATTGTTTCAATATCTTCTATTTTTACATCTCTTCCACCAAGCCCATAAACAAAATTAGTTAATAAAGGTTTTTTATCAAGGTCATAGAGACATGCTGTAATTTCAGAATATAAAGGACCACAAAAAGCATTCATACCTTCCACTCTATCCATTACTCCCACAACTTTTAAATTTTTCAACGAATTTTTTATATCTTCAACAGGCAATGGTCTTAAAATTCTTATTTTTAAAAGCCCTGCTTTTACTCCCTTTTTTCTCAAATTATCAACCACTTCTTTCGCTGTTCCCGCGGTAGAACCAATTACTACTATGCCAATATCTGCATCTTCAAGTTTGTAATCTTCAACAAATCCATAATATCTTCCAAATTTATCTCCAAATTCTTTCCCTATTTCTGGTATGATTTTCAAAGCATTTTTCATACCTTCTGCCTGTTGTCTCTTACGTTCAAAATAATAGTCCTGTAAATCAAGTGCTCCAATAGTTATAGGTTTATTTTCAATTGCTGATTTTATTAAATTTTCTCTTTCAGGAGGAACTCCTATAAACTCTTGAACTTCCTGGTCTGTAAGCATTTCAAGAGTTTCAAGACAATGACTTAAAATAAATCCATCTGTCATTATCATACAGGGTAGTTTAACCTCTGGATGTTCAGCAATTCTAACACCCTGAATTAAGTTATCATATGTTTCTTGAACATTTTCTGAATAAATTTGTATCCATCCACTATCTCTTGCTCCAAATGTATCAGAATGGTCGCAGTGAATATTAATAGGAGACGAAAGTGCCCTATTTACAACTGCCATAATTATTGGTAGCCGTAATCCAGAAGCAATATAAAGCATTTCCCACATAAAAGCAAGTCCTTGAGAAGATGTTCCTGTCATTGCTCTTGCTCCTGCTGCACTTGCTCCAATACAGGCACTCATTGCAGAATGTTCACTTTCAACCTGAATAAATTCTGTTTTAACAAGTCCATCTGCAACAAACTGAGAAAAAATTTGAACTATTTCAGTTGCAGGCGTTATAGGATACGCAGCAACAACATCAGGATTTATCTGTCTCATTCCTTCTGCAAATGCTTCATTGGCTGTTTTTGCTACCTTTATCCCCATAGTTTTCCCCTTGTTTTATCTTATTTTCAATTGTTTGTAATCTCGTTTTTAAATTATTAAGTGTTTTTACAATATTTTCTATATCATTTTCTGCTTTTTCAACTTCTCCTAAAAGGTTTTTATAAGTAAGTATTTGTGTTTCTTTTTCTACCAATTCCTTTGTCAATCTTTCTTTTTCATTTTTAAAAACTAAATACTGAACACCTGAAAAAATCCATCCAGATAAAAATAGAATTCCAATTAAATAAATTTTCTTTTTCATTGTTCTCCCTCTTGCTTCATTTCAATTGCTTTTTTAGGGCATTCATAGGCACATATTCCACAACCTTTGCAATAATCATAATTAAACTTCACAAATTTACCTTTTTCAGAATCAACAATTATTGCATTGTCAGGACAACTTATCCAGCAAAACAAACAATGGATACATTTTTCAGGAATATGAACAGGTCTTTTACTTCTCCAGTTGCCAGTTTTAAATTCTAAGGAACTACCTCCTTCAAGAATATCTCCAACTTTTAATTCCTTCCATGAAAGTTTTTTTGTCATTTTAATCTCCTTTCACTTCATTATATGCTCTTTCAATCGCTTTTAAATTGCCTTCTATGACTTCTGGTTTGTTTCTGAATTTAACAGCAAGTTTTTTCCTTGTATCATTTAAAACTTCTTCAAGAGTTAAAATTTTTGTAATTTTAACAAGGGCACCCATCATAGGAGTATTTGGAATATTTCTTCCTATTGTTTCAATTGCTATTTTTGAAGCATCAACTGTATAAACTTTTCCAAAAAATTTAATTTTATTTTTAATTTCATCTGGAGATAAAGGAGTATTCACAAGTAAAATTCCATTTTTTTCATCAAGTCCTTCACAAATATTTACCTGTTCAATTAAGGTAAAATCAAGAACCACTACAACATCAGGATTTTCAATTCCAGAATGTATTCTTATTGGAGAAGAACTTATTCTATTAAAAGAAACAACAGGTGCTCCCATTCTTTCAGGTCCATATTCAGGAAATGCCTGAATATATTTTCCTGTTGAAAGACATGCATCTCCAAAAAGTAAAGCAGCTGTTTTTGCTCCTTGTCCTCCCCTTCCATGCCATCTTATTTCAAAAATTTCTTTCATTTTTTTGCTCCTTTATATATTAAAAACACAAGTTTAACTGTTAAAATTTCTAAAAAAGATATCAAAAAAATCACAATAAATTTTAAGAGAAAAATTTTATCATATTTATGAAAAATTGTAAAAAACAAAGACCAGAAAATTAAAAAAGGGAAAAACAAAAAAATTAAGTGGACCAAATTTTCTCTTATGAAACTTACACTTTTATTTAAACTTCCAAAAACAGTTTCATTTTCTATCATTATTATAAAAGGAGTATATATCGTTAAAAGTAAAAAAAATAAAGGCAAAGCAGCCCATGAAATTATTAAAATAAACAAAAAAATTGAATAAGCAGAAAATATTTTAATTGAATTAATTAAACCAGTTGTAATCAAATAAATAAGTCCCGCAGAAAAACTTATAAATAAATTATAAAGTAAAATCCGAGGGAAATAATGAAGTCCATATTTAAAAATATCAAAAAAATAAAATTCCTCTTCATAAATAGATTTTTTAATGCCTGAATAAACTGCAGTAGTCAAATAAATCTCAAGAATAAAAATTAAAAAATAAAGAGAAGCAAATTTCCCCGAAAAAAGATTTTTCAATAAGCCGTAAAAAAATATAATGAAAAAAAGAAAATACTCTTCCTTTTTAAATTTCAGAACACTTTTATAAATTTCAAGCATATCTTTTAATTTATATTTTATAAATTAATCTGTCAATTGGAAGATTTTTAAAATGATGCGAAAGAAGTTATACTTGCTATGGAAATATTTTATCAAAAGATCTACCAGATGGAAAAATTAGATGCAGGGGGATTATTAATAGATACAAGTCAAAAAAATATATTATAAAAATAGTATAAAAAAGATAGCAATTTTATGAAATACGTCAAGGAATATGCTAAGGAAATGGCTAAAATATAGGATTAAAAAAATTGTCCTGTCCAGAAGACCTATTATTTCAACTAAAAAAGTGCCTGGTGAGATAGAAAAGAATTAATAAAGATAATATAAGAAATAAATTATGGAAAAAAGAAAAGTGCTCTGTAAAAGAAAAATAAATTTAAGAGTTTTAGCCCTTACTTGCAAGATTTCACGTTTTTTCTTTAATAATTTTGAATAGAATTTCTCTAATCTAATGACTAATTTTCTTTAAAAATGTTAACACTCTATCGTTCCATTTAAATCTTGAATATAATTAAAATTTGAAATATAATTTTAAAAAAGCCGGGATGTCGGAAAGGAGGAAGACACAACGGACATAAAATCCAAAACTGCTAATTCTTGAAAATCTTTGAAAATTAATAAAATCCTTTGTATATTAATGCTTTCCCATTTTTTTCTATTTTAAGACATAAAATTGGCACCTATTGGACACCAAAAATTCACTTTTTATTTTTCTCAAATTTTTACAATTTGGTATATTACAATCTCACACAACAGAATTTTTTTAAAAATGACAAAGAAAAATTTAAAAAGTAAAATAAAAATAAAGGTGGAGTGAAATGAAAAAAAAGAGAGGAAATAGAAAAAAGAGGAAGGGAAAAAGTAAAGGAAATAATTAAAAAAATGAAAGAAGAGTTAGTAATAAAGAAAGAAGAACAACCTAAAAATTCCAGACCTGCCAGTGAAATCTTGTATGAGATGAGATATAAATGATTTTCATA
>JAMWBY010000069.1 GCA_023818745.1 Candidatus Omnitrophota bacterium | reverse complement strand
AAAAAGGGATTGAATTTAAAATTGACGATTCTATTTTAAAAATAATAAATGAAGGAGTTAAAGAAGGCCATTTTCTTAATAATTATTCAACAGTAAAAAATTATAGAGACACATATTGGATTCCTGATTTATTTGAACATGAACCATTAGGTAGTTGGAAAGTTAATAAAAAAAGTGTAAGAGAAAAAGCATATGAATTATATAAAAGCAAAATTAAAGAGTATTGTTATGAACTTGAACAAGAAAAAAGAATAGAAATAGAAAAAATTTATAATTATGCAAAAAGCCAACTTAAATAATAAAGAACTTCCTCAAACAAATTTTTAAAACTCTTTTTTTCTGCTGCTTCTGAAAGATTAGAAATTTTTAAACTTTCTAAAATTAGAAAACTCCAAATTTTTCATAAATGATATTTCAAATTTTCTTCTATCCCTGAATAAACTATCAGCTCTTTAAAATAATGAGAGATTACTTTCAATTCTCCAATATTTTAATAAGTAGTTGGATTGATATCAAAGGTTAATGGTTTTCTTACTTTTTCATTTTCAAGTAATAATACCAAAACATTTTCTGGAACAAACAAAATTTCACCAAACTTATAGTTTTAAAATTTTTTATACAATTTTCTCCTCAACTTTTACATTGATAATTTCTCTTTAAGCATTTTTAGTAATACAGATTAAAAAACAAAGATATCATTGAAAAGGACTGCTTAAAATCAAAATTCATCACATCTATATTAAATTTAAAACCAGATTATCCTAACAATTTTTCACATTTATTAACCTTCTGTTTAGTCATCTCTTTCTCCTATTGGGTCTATATGAACAGAAACTTCAGAATTTTTAATCTCTTCTTTTAATTTATCCTGAATTTTAAGTGCTATATCATGTGCCTGCTTCAACGATAAATTCTTTTCAACTTCAATATGTAGAGAAATTATTTTTTTATTTCCGTAATCATGAACTTTTATGTCATGAGAATTTAAAATTTCAGAGTTTGAAGAAATAATTTTTTTTATTTTCCCAATTGTTTTTTCATCAGGAGCTTCTCCAATCAAAGAACTTGTTGTTTTTTTAATTAAATCAAAAGAAATCCAGAACAAAAGCAAAATAACTATTATACCAATTATTCCATCAACTTTATAAACACCAAATCTAATGAAAATAAGACCAATCCCTACAATAAAGGAAGCAAAACTATCCAATCTGTGATGCCATGCGTCAGCAATTAAAAGATCTGAATTGATTTTTTTCCCAAGGAAAAATGAAAATTTTGTCATCCATTCTTTAAAAAATCCAGAAAAAAACATAAAAATAATTATAAAAATACTCGGTTGAATTTCAATAGGATTTTTAATTCTTGCAATTGAAATTTTAGTAAAGTTAATAGATGCAAATAAAAGTAAAAATGCTATTATCAATGTTCCTATTTGTTCAATCCTTCCATGACCAAATGGATGTTTTTCATCAGGTGGTTTTTTACTCAATTTAAATCCTCCAAGGACTAAAATCGAAGTTAAAATATCAGAAAGAGAATGAAATGCCTCTGTAATTATTGATATACTTTTTGTAGCAATCCCAAATAAAAACTTTATTATAAAAAGAAAAATGTTCCCTAAAATGCTCACCCAGGCCTCAACATATCCAAAAAATTCTCTTGAAACTTCTTTTTTATTTTTTATTAATTTTTTTAAGATGAGCTCATTAATGTTCATTTTCAAATTATGAAAAAAGTATTTCTTTTGCTTTTTCAATTCCCTTGCCTATATCAACTTTATATCCAAATTTTTCAAGTCCAACACCAAAAGCATCTAATGCAGTTAAAACATCAAATTCATCCTGCCAGCCAAGATGTGAAATTCTTATAATTTTACCTTTTAATTTATCCTGACCTGGAGCAAAAGAAATTCCATAATTTTTCCTGATAAATTTTATAAGTTGGTCTCCATTTATATTTTCAGGAAGTAAAATCGCTGTAACAACATCTGAAGGAGAGGAAGAAAGTAATTTTAAACCCATTGATATAATTGCTTGTCTCGTTGCAGTTGCTCTTTTTTTATGCTCTTCCCATATTTTCTCAAGTGTATATTGTCTTATTATTTCTATTGCTTTTCTCAAACCAACGATTAAAGAAACAGGAATTGTAAAAGGAAAATCAAATTTTTCAAGTGAATTTTTGTATTTTTTTAAGTCAAAATAATATTTAGGTAGATTTGAATTTTTCGTCTTTCCCCATGCCTTTTCACTTAAAGAAATAAAAGCAAGTCCAGGTGGAAGCATAAATGCCTTCTGAGAACCGGTCAGTAAACAATCTATATTCCACTCATCCATATAACACGGTATTGCACCAAGAGAACTTATTGCATCAACAACAAAAATCATATCATCATATTTTGAAATAATTTCTCCATAACTTTTTACATCAAAATGAGTTGCTGTAGATGTTTCACATAGATTTGCAAAAACACCTTTAGCATCTTCGTTTTGTTCAATTATTTTTTCAAGTTCTTCTTTTGGCAATGTCTTTCCCCATTCAACTTTAAAATCAATAACATCAAGCCCATATGCTTTACCTATCTCTACAAATCTTTCTCCAAACTTTCCTCCATTTATAACTATTATTTTTTCGCCTTTTGAGAATAAATTAGTTATACTTGCCTCCATTGCTCCCGTTCCAGAAGATGCTAAAATCAAAACATCATTTTTTGTTTGAAACAGATATTTAAGTCCTTCAAAAACCTCTTTTGCTATACTTAAAAACTCATCTGTTCTGTGATGCATAATTGGTTTTGCCATTTCAAGTAAAATTTCTTCAGGGATACTTATTGGTCCTGGAGTAAAAAGTTTATGCTTTTTCATTTTCCTCCTTCCTTATATAATGGCATGTTTTAAAACCTCTCTTATATCTTCAACTTCTATGATTTCAAGTGATTCTCTAATTTTTTTTGGTATTTCAATTAGGTCTTTATCATTTTCTTTTGGAATTACCACTTTTTTAATACCAGCTCTCTGTGCAGCAAGGATTTTTGCTTTAAGCCCTCCAATTTTTAAAACCTTTCCCTGTAATGTAATTTCTCCTGTCATTGCTACATTTGCATCAATAGGTCTTTTTGTTAAACAGGAAACAAGAGCAGTAACAATTGTTATACCTGCTGAAGGGCCATCTTTTGGTATTGCACCCTCAGGAACATGAATATGTATATCAAATTCTTTATAAAAATCAGGGTTTATTCCAAACTCTTCAGAATGGGCTCTTACATAACTTAAAGCAGCACGTGCTGACTCTTTCATTACATCTCCAAGTTGTCCTGTTAAAACCAAATCGCCCTTCCCTTTCATAGTTAAAACCTCTGTAAATATAATCTCACCACCATATTCAGTCCAGGCAAGTCCAGTTGCAACTCCAATTTTATTTTCTTTTTCTATTTCAAGCGATGTAAATTTTTCAGGTCCAAGGTATTTTTCTAAATTTTTTGTTGTAATTATATATGGTCCTTCTTTTTTTGTTTCCACAATTCTCTTTGTCACTTTTCTACATATATTTGCTATTTCTCTTTCAAGATTTCTAACGCCTGCTTCCCTTGTATAATTTTTAATAATTTTTAAAATCGCATCTTCAGAAAATTTTATATTACTTTCTGTTAAACCATGCTCCTTCATCTGCTTTGGAATTAAAAAATGTTTCGCGATTTCTTTTTTCTCCCATAAAGTATAACCAGGCAAAGATATAACTTCCATTCTGTCAAGAAGAGGAACTGGTATAGTAAACTCTGTATTTGCAGTTGTTATAAATAAAACCTTTGATAAATCAAATTCAACTTCAAGATAATGATCTGAAAAATTTTTATTTTGTTCAGGGTCAAGAACCTCAAGTAACGCACTTGCAGGGTCTCCTCTAAAGTCCTTACCCAGTTTATCAATCTCATCAAGTAAAAACACAGGATTATTTACTCCTGCCTTTCTTATTGATTGAATAATTCTTCCTGGAAGAGACCCAATATAAGTTCTTCTATGTCCTCTGATTTCTGCTTCATCTCTTATTCCACCAAGTGAAATCCTTACAAATTTTCTTCCAAGTGCTCTTGCAATTGATTTTCCAAGAGATGTTTTCCCTACCCCTGGAGGACCAACAAAACATAAAATCGGACCTCTTAATGCATCAGTCCTACTTCTTACAGCAAGATATTCAAGTATTCTTTCTTTAACTTTTTCAAGTCCATAATGGTCTTCATCCAAAATTTTTTTAGCATGATTTATGTCAAGATTATCCTGTGTTGAAATAGCCCAGGGTAAATTGCAGAGCCATTCAATATATGTTCTTGATACAGTTGCTTCTGGAGAAAGAGGCATCATTTTTGAAAGACGGTTTAACTCTTCAAGTGCTTTTTCTTCAACATTTTTAGGCATATTGGCCTTTTTTATTTTCTCTTTTAATTCAGCAATCTCAGGGGTTTCTTCTTCTTTTCCCAGTTCTCTTTGTATTTGTTTAAGTTGTTCTGTTAATATATATTGTCTTTGAGTATCTTCTATCTTTTTAACAACTTTATCCTGTATTTTCTTCTGAACTTCCAGAACTTCAATTTCTTTGTTTAAAATATCTATTGCAATATTCAACCTTTCTTTTAAAGGAATTGTTTCAAGAATTTTACCTTTATCTTTAATCTTTAGGGGCAAATATCCAGCAATAGCATCACATATCCTTGAAGGACTTTCCATCGTAGAAATTGTTGAATATAACTCCTTAGGAACTGACAAATTAAGAGAAAGATATTTATGTAAAAGGTCAAGTAATAACCTTGACATTGCCTCAATTTCAGTATTGACTTCTAAATCTTCTTTAATAAAATCAAAATTGACTGCAAAATAATTTTTAAAAGTTGAAAAGTCAAGAATTTTAACTCTTTCAGAAACCTCAACAAGTATCTTCATTACACCAGTTGTTTCTTTTAAACTTTGTATAATTTTAGCTAAAACTCCTATTGAATATATATCTTGATATTTCGGTTCTTCTATATTGGGGTCTTTTTGAAAAACTATTACAAGATTTCCTTCATTTGAAATTGCTTCTTCAACAGCATTTAACGATTTTGGTCTTCCAACAAAAAGAGGAATTACCATATGAGGGAAAACAATAATGTCCCTTAAAGGTAAACAAGGAGCATTTTTTCTTTTTATTTTCCCCTCAGTTCTTTTTAATAGCGCCATTTTTATTTATTTTGAAATTTTGGAAGATTCAATAATTTTATCAGCAAGACCATAATTTATTGCTTCTTCTGAATTCATAAAATAATCCCTTTCTGTATCTTTCTCAATCTTTTTAATTGGTTGACCTGTATGAAGAGATAGAATTTCATTTATAATTTGCCTTAATCTTATCATTTCTTTTGTATGAATACTTACATCAATCACACTCCCTTCAACTCCTCCCCATGGTTGATGAATTAAAACTCTACTATGAGGTAATAAAAATCTCTTTCCTTTTGTTCCACCTGCAAGTAAAACTGCTCCCATACTTGCTGCCTGACCAATACAATAGGTGCAGACATCACATGTAACATATTGCATAGTGTCATAAATAGCAAGGCCTGCTGTTATTGAACCACCGGGTGTATTTAAATACAAATGTATATCTTTTTTAGGGTCTTCATTCTGTAGAAATAAAAACTCTGCAATTATAACATTTGCAATATGGTCTGTTATTGAAGAACCCAAAAATATTATTCTGTCTTTTAATAATCTTGAGTAAATGTCATATGCTCTTTCTCCTCTTTCAGTTGTTTCTATAACATAGGGGATGAGTTGGTCTTTCATAGATTTTACTCCTTTCCTGGAATAATAATTTTTTCAATATAATTCGCATTTTCTTTGACAATTTTATATGCTTTATCAATTTTTATTTCTTCTTTTATATTTTCTATTTCATCATTTTGTTCTATTTCCTTTTTTACTTCTTCAAATGGTTTACCGATTGTTCTGCTGAAAATTTCTATTTTCTCATTTATTTCATTTTCATCTACCTGAATATTTTCAATTTCTGCAATTTTATCAAGTATGAAATATTTTTTTACTTCCTCTTCTGCTAATGGTCTTAACATTTGAAAAATTTCTTTCGCAATCTTTTCAATTTCTTCTCTACTCTTACCTTGTAAATTAACTCTTCTTAAATGATACTCTGTATATTTAGATGCTCTTTTATTAACAAGTTTTTCAGGAATAATAAATTCAGAATTTTTAAATAAACTTTCCCATAATTGTTTTTCTTCTTCCATTTCAGCATTATTTTTTTCCCTTTCTTCAAGTTCTTCTCTTATCCTTTTTTTCCACATCTGTCTCTTTTCAAGGTCAATAATAGATGAAGAAATTTCTGGCCTTTTTTCAAGTTCCTGCAATGCCTTTTCTACATCTTCTTCTTTTACTTCCTTAGGCTGAACTTTTTTTATAGTTATTCCTTTATATTTTTTTATTTTTACTTCTGGTTTTAACTCTATACTAATTTTAAATGAAAGTTTTTCATCGGTTAAATTAACATCATAAATGTCTGGTTCTACAATAGGAATTAATTTTTCTTTTTGGATTGTTTCATAATACGCTTTTGTAATAAAATTCCTTAAAAGTTTCTCTCGTATTTTATCTAAAAATTTCTTTTCAATTATTTCCTCAGGAACTTTTCCCTTTCTAAAACCTTCAATCTCAGCATCTTTCTTAATTTCTCTAACTATATTCTTTTTTTCTTCTTCAATTTCTTCTTTTTCTACTTCACAAACTAAATCAACCTCTATTCCACTTTTCTTATTAATTTCTATCTTCATATTTTTCTCCTCTAAATGTTCAAAAGCACAAAACAATTAACTAAAAATTGCAAACACCTTATATAAAAAAATTGCAAACACCTTATATAAAATTAATTTTTAGTCAATATAAAATTTTATAAAAGAGCGGGGTACGGGAATCGAACCCGTATCCTCAGCTTGGAAGGCTGATATTTTACCATTAAACCAACCCCGCTTTTTATCGGAAAAATGCAAGTTGCGGTCGCCAATCGGCACAGGAATTGCTCCTTTTCGTCGCAA
>JAMWBY010000068.1 GCA_023818745.1 Candidatus Omnitrophota bacterium | reverse complement strand
CCTTCTCCATAAAATCCTCTTATTGTAATTCCAATTTTTTCTATCATATTAAATATTATTTTATCTTTTTTAAAAAACTTAATACCAGGGATGTTTATAAGGACAGAAGCTCTTAATCCTGTGCCTGTATTTGTTAGACAAGATGCAAGATATCCAATGTTAGGTAAAAATGCATATTCAATTTTCTCTTCAATTAAGTCATCTATCTCGTTTACACTCTTAAAGCAATTTTTCAAATTTAACCCAGGATAGACCGATTGAATCCTTAAATGGTCTTCTTCGTTTATCATTATGGTTAATTTTTTTTCCGGAATAAATATACTTTTACAGGAAATACTGTTTTCAGAAAATTCTTTACTTATTAAATGTCTTTCAACTAAAAATTTTTTTTGTGTATTTTTTAATGAAGAAACATCTATAATGTATATCTTATTAAAAGGTGCTTTTAAAAAAATATTGATTAAAAATTTTTCAACTTTTTTACTTTCTTGGTATGTCATATTATAAGGGAAGGGATATCCTTTAATATTTCTTGCCAAACGAACTCTTGAACTTATAACTATTTCATTAAACTTTGAGTAGATCCATTCTGTCTCTTTTTTTATTATTTCAAAAGGTAAAAATTTAATTTTCTTTTCCATTTATTGAAATTTTATCTATCAAATAACCTTTAAGTTTAAAAAATTTTTTAATTCTTGCTTCTTTTTGAAATTTTTTAGGATATTTACCTTTATAAAAATTATTTATACGGGTTTTATTTAAATAATTTATCACTTCATCGTAAAAATATTCATAACAATAGTCACATCCTAAAAATCCATATTCTTTAAACTCCCGGAGAGTATATCCACAAAAAGGGCATTTTTGTTTTTTTTGTTTTTTTCTTTTTTTGAAAATTATATTGAAATTTTTACAACAATCTTCACATAAATTCAAATTATAAGTTTTCTTCCCATTTTTAAATTTAATTGAAACATAACTTTGAGTATTTTTACACACAAGACAATTATTCATAAACAGGTGTTCCTTCTTTTTCTGTAAGTAAGTGAAATTCATTTCTAATTTTTAAAGTGATTTTTCCTGGGCGTCCGTCTCCTATAATCCTTCCATCTATTTTAACAACAGGAACGATTTCTGCTGCAGTTCCCGTAAGAAAACACTCATCACTTGTATAAACATCATATCTTGTTATGTTTTCTTCTTTTACTTTAAGTCCTATTTTTTCACTTATATCAATAACAACATCCCTTGTTATCCCACTAAGAGCACCTGCTGAAACAGGAGGAGTAATGATTATCTCTTTTTTCACTATGAATATATTTTCTCCAGTGCATTCGCTTATATAGCCAAACTGATTTAAAATTAACCCTTCTGTTGCCCCTGAATTATTTGCCTCAATTTTCGCAAGGATGTTGTTAAGATAATTTAATGATTTTATAGCAGGATTTAATGATTCATTTAAATTTCTCCTTGTAGGAACAGTTATAACATCTATACCTTTTTCATAAAGAGATTCAGGATATAATTGAATTTTGCTTGCTATTATAAAAATAGTAGGAATTTTACATTTTTTTGGATCAAGTCCAAGGTCTCCAACTCCTCTTGTAACAACTATTCTTATGTAACTATCCTTTAATTGATTTTTTCTTACTGTTTCAATAACTGCTTTTTTTAACTCTTCAAATTTCAAAGGAATTGTAAGAGCAATTGCTTTTGCAGAATTAAAAAGGCGAATAAGATGTTCATCAAGTTTAAAAATTTTACCTTTATAACTTCTTAAACCTTCAAAAACGCCGTCTCCATATAAAAGTCCGTGGTCAAAGACAGAAATTTTTGCTTCTTTTTCTGGAACAAATTTACCATTAAGATATATTAAAAGACCCATTTTTCTATCTCCTTTTTTCAATCCTTTCAATTTTTCCTTCCTTTAAATATACTATTTTTGAAGCAAATTGTAAAAATATTTCATTATGTGTTGCAATAATAAAAGTTGTTTCATTCTCTTTGTTTAACTTTTCCATAAATTCAAAAAAAGTTAAAGCAGATAATTTATCAATACTTCCTGTTGGTTCATCTGCAAAAATAACTTCTGGGTTACATATTAAACTTCTGCATATTGCTACTCTTTGTGCTTCACCACCTGAAAGTTGAGAAGGATAGGAATTTTTTTTGTTTAAAATATCAAATTTTGAGAGATATTTTTCTCCACTAGCAATTAAATTTTTATCATATCTTTTTTCTTTTACCCATAAAGGCAAAAAAACATTTTCAACCACGGTTAATTCCGGAATTAGATAAAAAAACTGGAAAATAAATCCAAATTTTTTATTTCTTATTTCTGATAGTTGTTTTTCAGAAAAATTTCCAGTAAATTTCTCATCAATATATACTTTCCCTTCGGTTGGTCTATCAATTAAACCAAGAATATTTAAAAGAGTTGTTTTCCCAGAACCAGATGGACCAAGAATAACAACAATTTCTCCCCTTTCTATTTCAATATTGACATCCTTTAGTATGATGAGCTCATCATAAATTTTCGTAATATTTTCTCCTCTTATTATTATTTCACTCATTTCTTATCGCCTCTGCTGGATTGAGTTTAGATGCTCTTTCTGCAGGATATATACTTGCTACAATGCTGATAAAAATAACAAGCAAAAAAATCCATAAAATATCAAAAAAAGAAATTTCAATTGGCAACTTAGAAATATCATATACAAATTCTGGTAAATTTATAAATTTATATTTTTTAAGTATACTTGCAAGGAAAAGTCCAATAATGGTTCCCAATATTAAACCTTTAATCCCAAGATAAATTCCCTGATAAAGAAATATTTTTTTTATTTCATTTGAAGTTAACCCAATTGCCTTCAATATTCCAATTTCTTTTACTTTTCTATAAACAGATATCATTAAAGTGGAAATAATATTAAATGAGGCAACAATAATAATTAAACTTAAAATTATTGCCATCGCTTTTTTTTCAAGAGCAATCGCAGAAAAAAGAATTTTATTTTTTTCTATCCATGTTGAAACTTCATACTTATTTTCAATTAAACTTTTTATTTTATTTGCTACCTCTGGTGTTCTATATATGTCATCAATTTTTATCCCAATTCCATGCACACCTTTCATAAAAAAAATTTTATTTACATTTGAAAGAGACATAAACCCCATACTTACATCAAAACTATAAACACCATACTCAACAATTCCCACTACTTTAAATAAATTTTCCTGTGGTATAAGTCCTGCTATAATATAAACATAATCTCCAATGTCAACTCCAAGTTCTTTTGCAAGTTCACTTCCAAGTATAATACCATTGTCAATATCAATTTCTTCTAAGTTCCCTTTTTTTATGAATTGTTGTATATTTGTTACATTTTTTTCTCTTGCCAAATCAATTCCTTTAATAATTCCACCTATTATATATTTATTTGACTTATATATTACCTGAGAGATTGTATAAGGCGAAATTCCTTTTATTTCTTTCAAATTTTTGACTTTATCAATAAGTTCTTGGTAATTGAATATGTAAGGTTTTCCTTCAATTGTTATTAAAGGACTTGCGCCAATTATCTTCCTTTTTAAATCATTTGAAAACCCATTCATAACACCAATTACAAGAATAAGAGTTATGACTCCTATCGCAATTCCAGCAACAGTAAAAAAGCTTATAAACCATAAAAATTTATCCTGTTTTCTATTGCCTATAAATTTTTTAGCAAGGAAAAAGTTATAAGATAACATTTGAAAGTATTATATAAAAACCAGAAAAATTTTCAAGAAGTTTTTATAAATTTAATAGTTTTATTGCATTTTCTCTTGCGACCTTTTTAAAAACCTCTTCACTTATTTTCCCTTTTTCAACAAGATTGATAAGAAAATTTACTATTGGGACTTTTTGTGTTGGTCTGCATATATCTGTTCCGAACAACAATCTATCAGAGAATTCATTTAAAAACTGAACTGCATATTCAGGGTCTCTTGCAAGTGCATTATAACCACTTTCTGCTGAAAGGTCTCCATATAGATTTTGATATTTTCTCATAAGTTTTGGAACAACACCTTCTTCAATAATAGGATATTTAGGATATGTCTTTCTATCATTTATATTCTTCAAAATAGAGATTTCAGCCCAGAAAGAAGGACCATGTCCAAGAAATTTTAATTTTGGGAAAAGAGATAGACATTTTTCAAGTTGAGGCAATCCTGGTTCATCATAAAGTCCATAAGTATTTCCAATTTTACCATTTCCATCAAAAATCAAAGGGAAACCAACTTTTTCAACATGTTTAAATAAATTTAAAACTCTATCATCTAAAAAAGGTAGATTGGGAAGAACCTCTCCAATTCCTTTACAACCAAGAGATTTATAGTAATTTAAAATTGGTTCAAAGTTTGCATCGGGAGAATTTGTTAATGCGCGTGGGTCTATATTGCAGAAAGGAATAAATCTATCCCTATATTTTTCACATATTTCAAGGATTTCCTCATTTGATTGGGGCAGATAAACTTCTGGATTTACAAGTGGAAGTAAGACACCTTTTTCTATTCCAAGTTGGTCATATATCTTTAAAATCTGTTCAGGTGTTGAAAAAAGTGGTTCTCCATCAGTCCATATATATGGTCTTTTATAAGTATGACAGTGAATATCTATAAAAATTTTTTCCATATTAAAAAGTATACCCTATACCAATAAGAAGAATTTTAGAGTTAATACCTTCATTTGGTTGTTTTATTCCAGCATTTGAAACGTGTCTTAATCTTCCTTCTGTATAAATTGAAAATCTTTTAAGATTAAATGTCAAACCAAGACCAAGAGAAGTAGCAAAATTAAAATGAGTTGATTGTTCTATAAAATCTGTTGAAAGATAAATTATTCCAGTTCCTATTTTTATATAAGGTTGAAAAGTGCCTTCAGAAAATCTATAAAGAGCAAAAAAAGATACACCAATTTCAAAATTATCAGAAGGACTTGATACATAAGAAATAACTGGTTCTATTTGAAAGAAAAATTTTTTACTTTTCTTTATTGGTTTTGTAAAATCAACCATAAATGTAAAAAAATCATAACTTTCATAACTTTTAGTTTTGGCAAAACTATATCCAGTAAAAAAGGATGTTTTAAAATCATCTGACCAACCGTATAAACAAGAGAAAAGAAAAATTATTAAAAAAAACTTCTTCATTTTCCTTCTCCGTTTAAGAAACATCTTTTCTATTCATAATTAGATAAATAACAGGAACCAAAAGCAAAGTAATAATCCATGAGACCAAAAATCCACCAATTGCAGTTATACCAAAGCCACGCCACATTTCTCCACCTGTCCCTCTGCCAAGAGCAAGAGGCAATAATCCAAGAATAGTTGAAAGAGAAGTCATCATAATTGGTCTTAATCTTGTTCTTCCACCTTCAATTATTGCATCAACTAAATTTAGGCCTCTTTTCCTCAAAGTGTTTATATAATCAACAAGAACAATAGCGTTATTAACAACAACTCCCATAAGCATTATCATTCCCATAAATGAAACAATAGAGAAATTAATTCCTGTTAAAAATGTAAACCAAATAACTCCAATAAATGTAAAAGGAATAGAGAAAAATATTATAAATGGTGTTTTAAATGATTCAAAAAGTCCTACCATAACCATATAAACAAGAATAATTCCTAAAATTAAAAGAATTCTTAAATCAGCAAAACTTTCTCTTTGCTCTTTAACCATCCCACCAAATTTTATTTTTATATCAGTTGGTATATTTAAATTTTTAATTTCACTTTCTATGTCTTTAAAAACTTCACTCATTGCTCTTTTATAAGTATCACATCCAACCTTAATAATTCTTTCTCTGTTTTTTCTATCTATTTGTATTGGTCCTGTAGATAGTTCAATTTTTGCAATATCTTTCAATTTAATAATTTGTCCTTTCTGTGTAAAGATAGGCAATTGTTCAATATTCATTATATTATATCTTTGACTTTCTTCAAGTTGCATAAAAACATCAAAGTCATCTCCACTTTCCCTATATTTTGTTGGAGTAAAACCATAAATGTATCCTCTTATTGTTTGAGAAATCAGAGAAGTTGAAAAACCAAGTGTTTTTGCCTTTTCTTTATCAATTTCTATATGAAATTCAAGACGTTCTCCTTTATATGAGGTCTTTACATTGATTGCTCCAGGTATTTTTATCATTTTCTCTTTTAGAATTTCTGCATATTGAATAAGTTTTTCAATATCAGGGCTATAAAGTTCAATTTCTATCTGACTTGCTCCACCAGTAAAAATTGCTTCCATTCCGCTTGCTGTTGAAATAGTAAATCTCTCTATTCCTGGTATCTCTTTTATTCTTTTTCTTAAAATTTCAGCAATTTCTTTATCAGACCTTTTTCTTTCTTCTCTCCAGACAAGCATTGTTGAAACTTCTCCTGCATAAGAACCTTCTTCTCTTCCCATAAAAGCACCAAAACCAGTCCCAGATTCCCCTATATTTGCATACCAATATTTTCTTTCAGGTATTTCCTGTTCATAAATTCTCCCAATTTGTTTTGCAATTTTATCTGTTTGTTCAAGACGTGAAGAAGGATTTAAAGTAAAACTTGTTTCTATTCTTCCCATATCATATTGTGGAAAAAATTCAGTCCCTATAAATTTAGTTAAAAGCAAAGAAAGGATAAAAATTAAAGAAATAACACCTACAAATCTACCAGTATTTTTAAGACACAATTTAAGAATTTTAGAATAGATTTCATCAAGTTTTTTAAGAAAAACTTCTCCCATCTTATAAAACTTTGTTTGAGGTTTGTCTGTTGGTTTTATTAATTTTGAGCAAAGCATAGGAACAAGTGTTAAAGCAATAACCATAGACATAAAAATTGTAGTAGTTATAATAAATGCAAGTTGTTTAAACATTATTCCTATAAAACCTTTTATTAAAATTAATGGGAAAAATACAACAATTGTTGTTAAAGTAGAGGCAATTATAGCTGTTGCTATTTCTTCTGCTCCAAAAACACTTGCTTTTTTAATATCTTGTCCTTTTTCAAAATTTCTGACAATATTTTCAAGAATAACAATTGAATTATCAACAACCATCCC
>JAMWBY010000005.1 GCA_023818745.1 Candidatus Omnitrophota bacterium | reverse complement strand
TTCTTCTCTTCTTCTTTCTCTTCTTCTTTCTTTTCCTCTTTCTCTTTTTCTTTTCTTTCCTCTATTTTATCTTTTATATCACTTATCCCTGCTGCAATGGCAATTATCCCTCCAAGGATTAAAAATACAACAATACCTCCTCCAATAAACCATAAGGTTGCTTTTCCAAGTGGTCCAGGTCCAGCAAGTAATATTCCTATCGCAATCGCAACTATTCCACCTATTATAGCCGTCATTCAAACCTCCTTTCTTTTTTCAAAATTGACCCATAAATAATTTAACACATCTTAAAAAATTGTCAATATCTTTCACAAAAATAAAAAATTAAAAATCGGGGCGTCCGGATTTGAACCGGAGACCTCTTGGTCCCGAACCAAGCGCTCTTATCCGGACTGAGCCACGCCCCGAATTTGCGGCCAGCCCGACTTGAACGGGCAACTTTCGGGTCCGCAACCCGACGTTCTATCCAATTGAACTATGGCCGCTTTTTAAAATTATACTTTTTTCTATTAAAAAAATAATTACCAAATATATCAATTCCAACAATGGCGGGAAAATCTTCTATTTTAAGTTTATATATTGCTTCAGGTCCAAATTTTTCAAAACATACCAGTTCTATACTTTTTACAAATTGATTTAAATAGGCACCACATCCACCAAAAGTTATAAAATAAACAACTTTAAACTTTTTAAAGGCCTGGACTATTTCCTTACTTCTTTCTCCTTTCCCCATAGTTGCTTTTAAACCAAATTTTAAAAGAGGTATCGTAATTTTATCCATCCTCTTACTCGTTGTAGGTCCTATTGAACCAACAATTTTCCCCGGTGGAGTTGGAGAAGGACCTGTATAATAAATTAAAGAATTTTTGAAATCAATTGGCAATTTTTCTTTTTTATTTATCATTTCAATCAATTTTTTATGTGCTGCATCTCTTGCTGTAAAAATTTCCCCGCTTATAAAAACTTCATCACCAACTTTTATTTGCATTAATTCTTTTTCATCCTTTAATGGGAAATAGATTTTTTTCATAATTCAAAACTCCCAATTCTATGAGCCCAGCAACAGATATTAACAGCAACAGGAAGTCCTGCTATATGAGTTGGATATGTCTCTATTTTTAAATCAAGACAAGTAATATTTCCTCCAAAACCACCAGGCCCAATTTTAAGTTTATTAATTTTGTTAATGATTTCCTTTTCCCATTTTCTATATTTAGAAGTTTCATTTCCTATTTTTGTTAAAGCATACTTTGAAAGAATCGCTGATTTTTCAAATGTTCCGCCAATTCCTACTCCTACAAATATAGGAGGGCAAGGTAAACTTCCTGCCTCTTTAACAGTTTCAATTATAAAATTTTCTATTCCTTTTTCACCTTCTGATGGATTTAACATTTTTATTTTACTTGTATTTTCAGAACCAAAACCTTTTGAAAGCAAAGTGATTTTAAATTTATCTTTTTCTTTAGAAATATAATGTATAACAGCGGGAGAATTTTTATTTGTATTATTTCTATTCAAAGGGAAAACTACTGAATTTCTTAAATACCCTTCTTTGCTTCCCTTTTCTACACCTGCATTTATTATTTCGTCAAGATTCCTGTATTTCCCTGTAATTATTTTAACATCCAGCCCTATTTCTACAAAAACAACTATAATTCCAGTATCCTGACATATAGGAACTTTGTTCTTTTCTGCAATTTTTATGTTTTCAAGTATAATACCTAAATACTTTTGAGAGTATTTTTCTCTTTCTTTTTTATATGCATTTTCAATAGAATGTTTTACTTCTCTTGGAAGTGAAAAATTTATTTTTACAAGTGTCTTGCTTATTTTGTCTACTATATCATTAGAAAATATCTTTTTCATTTTGCCACCATATAAAATTTAAACTTGAATGATAATATAAAACTAAATTACATAAATAATTTATCCTTTCTGTTTCCTTCTTTTTTATATTTAAAACTTCAATGTTGTCCAAATCTGTTTTTTTTATAAATTTTATTATGGAAATTTCCTTCTTTGATATTTTAACACAATCTGCCTCTTTAATTCCACAATTCTTACAAACAAGCCCACCTGCTTTTGGACTGAAAAAATTTAAATTTTTTCTTTTTCCACATTTACAGGGTTCATCAATTTTTATTCCATATCCAAGAATTTCAATAAATTTTATTTTGAAGCCAAGAAAAATAATATGCGGTTTTTTGCTTTTTTGAAGTAAATTTGCAGATTTATAGATAAGAAAAAAAATGTTCTCTTCTCTCTGAAATTCGGGTAGAAAAAGGTATATAAGGTTTAAAATTGTAATATATATCTTGAAACAAATTTTATTTTCAAAATCAGGAAAATAAATTAGTTCTGGAGAACTTAAAAGATTCAACTCTGATTTTTTTTTATAAATAAGTATAAAAATATAAGATCCTTGTGTAAAAGTTAATGGAGATATTTTACTTTTTTCTTTTCTTACACCTTTCAAAATACCTTTAATTTTCCCGAGTTCTTTCGTAAATAAAGTTAATATTACACTTGTTTCCCTGAAATTAACCTTTTTTAAAACAAATCCTTCACTCTTTATTGGTCGCATTGGAAGGAGAAAATATACCCATTGACACCATTATTTTCAAAGCATCTTCTACCGAAATATTAATTTTTTCAACCTTATCTTTTGGAACCATTATAACAATTCCAGTAGTGATATTAGGAACTGTTGGAATAAAAACACTTACATAACCTGCTTCAATTTCTTCTTCTCCTGTTAAAAAACCAATTGTATAAGAATCATCTAACATTTTAAATTTAACAACTCCTTTAAATAAATCTGTTTTTTTCTCTATTATTTTTTTAACTATGTTTTTAATAAAAACAAAAATTTTATTTAAAACTGGAATATTCTCAAATAATGTTTCTATCAAATTAAGTACTTTTTTTCCAAAAAAATTGTTAGCAAGAAAACCCACTAAAAATATAAGTATAACAAGAGAAACCAAACCAACCCCTGGGGTATATATGTTTGTAAAAAATCTTTTAAAAAAATTTCCGAGTATGTTTTCCAAAAATATAAATATTTTAAAAAGAATCCATATGGATAAGGAAATAGGAATTATAAAAATTAATCCTGAGATAAAATGTTTTTTTAATGTTTTCATAGTTACCTCCAGAAAATTTGAAATATTAGTATAGTAATAATTATACCAAGAATAGCACCCATAACTACCTCTATAATTTCATGAATTTTTTTTGTTATCCTACTCTGAGCAACCCAGAAAGAAAGCAAAAAAACAAGAGGTGATATAACAGGATAATCTTTAAATGTCAAAAACGAAATAGCTATCCAAATACTAAAAGATATTCCGCTATGAATACTTGGCATACCACCAGATAAAGAAAATTTTTTTTTAGTTATGCCTTTTAAAATTAAAAATAAAAGTATAACAACGAGTAAAATTACAAGTGTAAAATACCAATGGGAATTAGCAATATTTTCAAAAATATTTCTGAAACCCTGTGGAAAATATTTTATAAAAATTAAATATCCACATATAAAAGATACCATTGAAGAAATTAAAACCCCTCCTGCGGAAACATCCTTTATTATTTTTACAATTTGTTTTTTTTCTTCATCTATATGGTCAGAAAGTAATTCTATTGCAGTATTTATGATTTCACAAACTACAACTAAGTTAATAAGAACAAGAATTATTATAAATTCTGTAATTGGAATATGAAGAAAAAGAGATACAAGTATTACTAATATTGCAATGAAAATATGAATTTTAAAATTTCTTTCTGTTTTTAAAACAAAAAATACACCATTAAAAGCTCTGTTAAAACTATCAAGTAAAGTTGAATTTTTATTTTTTTTCATTTCTTGAAATTATTGTTCTAAAAATTTTATTCTGTTTTTCAACCATTTTTTTCTTTTCCTCTTCTTTATAATCTCTGTATCCCTTTAAATGTAAAAATCCATGTATTATTACATACAATATTTCTTCTTCCAGTGTATTGGAATAAATTTTACTATTTTTTAGACATTCTTCCACAGAAATAATTATCTCTCCATAATTTTTTGAATATTTGAATGTCAAAACATCTGTAAAATCGTTCTTGTTCATAAATTTTCTATTAAGTTCTCTTATTTTTCTACTACTTACAAAATAAATTGCTATTTTTTCAGGTGGAGGAGATATAAACTTTTTAATCTCTTTAACTTTTTTTTCTATGAAATGTTCATTTATTTTTATCTTCTTCTGTATTTGATATATTTCTACCCTTACTTCTTTTTTCATAATATTTTTCATAAGCAGAGATTATCTTCTTTACAAGTTTATGTCTTACCACATCTTTATTTGTAAAATAAATAAATTTTGTCCCCCTTATGCCAGAAAGGATTTTTTGTATTTCAACAAGGCCAGAAGTAGAAAAATTAAGGGGATAATCAATTTGGGTAATATCACCTGTAATAACTATCTTTGCATCAATGCCGAGACGAGTTAAAAACATTTTCATTTGGGCAGATGATGTGTTTTGTGCCTCATCAAGAATTATAAAAGCATTACTTAATGTTCTTCCTCTCATATAAGCAAGTGGAATAATTTCTATAATTTTTCTATCCTGCCATCTTCTCAGTTCCTCATATTTAAGTAAATCAAAAAGAGCATCATAAATAGGTTGAAGATATGGTTTTATTTTTTCTTCAAGGTCTCCAGGTAAAAATCCAAGTTTTTCTCCTGCTTCAAGTGCAGGTCTGGTTAAAATAAGTCTTTGAAATTGCCCTTTTTTTATTGCTTCTATACCGCATGCAACCGCAAGATATGTTTTTCCTGTTCCTGCGGGTCCAATTCCAACAACAAGGTCATATTTTCTTATTGCTTTTATATATGATTTCTGTCTTGGGGTTTTAGGAAGAACAATCTTTCTCTTGGAATCTACAATTATACAATCTTCTATTTTTTCTTCCTTTAAATCTTTTTTTTCTTCAACTTTACTTTCTTCTTCTCCTAAAACTGTTAAAATATCACTTTTCATAAGATGTTTCTTCCTTGCTTTATGTTTCAAAATCTCATAAATTAAATTTATCACCTTTTCTACTTTTTCACTCTCACCCTTAAATGTCAGAAAATTCCCCCTTGCAAAAATTTCAATTCCAAAAAGATTTTCAATGAATTCTAAATTTTCATCTTTTATTCCATAAAGGAATTGGGCGTCTTCATTAGAAATTTCTATCTGCCTCTTTATTATCATTTTAAGGAATGTAAATTTTTGTCCCTGGGGTTAATAAATTTGGGTCTTTTATAACATCTTTATTGGATTTGTATATCAATTGCCACTTATTTGTATCATTATAAAATTTATAAGCAATTTTTCCGAGAGTATCTCCTTTTTTCACTATATAATATCTTTCAGCCCTTACTTCTGGTTCTTTTTCTATTATTGGTTCTTCTGGTTTTGTTTGAATAGTGGCTCTTAACCTGTTGACCTCTGCTAATGTTTGATTTGCTACTCCAATTGCTCTTTCACTGGCTTTATTTGCTTCTGCTATTGCTCTTTCACTGGCTTTATTTGCTGCATCTATTGCTTTATTTGCTGCATCTATTGCTTTGTCTCTTGCTTCATTAGATGCCTTAATAGCGTCAGCAGATGCTTTATTTGCTGCATCTATTGCTTTTTTGACCTCTCTCTCTGTATAACTTATTGCTTCATTTGCTGCTTTAACTGCCTCATCTGCTTTTTTTACCGCTGCATCTGCACTTACTTTTGCTTGATTACTCGTATTCACTGCATCTACCGCCATTTTTTCTGCATTTTTACTCACTTCAAGGGCTGTCTCTGCTATGGAAATTGCTTGTTTCAGTTTCATATCAATAACCTCTTCACTTGACAACTTTTTTAGTGTTTGTTTCTGAGCATTATTAGTAGCACAACCTACAAAAATGATTGATAAAATTCCAAATTTTATTAAATTTTTCATTTTTACCTCCAAATATTTTCAATTATTTATTTTTATCACACTTCTTTTTGTATGTCAATTTTAATTCTGTTTTCTTTCAATAACTTTTCATCAACATCTCCCGGTGCGTCTGTCATCAAACAAATACCTTTCTGCGTTTTAGGAAATGGTATTGTTTCTCTTATACTTTCTTCGCCAAGTAAAAGCATCATTAATCTATCAAGACCAATAGCAATGCCTCCATGTGGTGGCGCTCCAAATTCTAATGCCTCAAGTAAAAATCCAAATTTCTCCAAATATGAATTTTCCTCTAAACCTATAATTTTAAAAATTTTTTCTTGTATTTCTCTTTTATTTATTCTTATACTTCCTCCCCCTATTTCTATTCCATTAAGTACTATATCATATGCCCTTGCTTTTACTTTCAAAGGTTCTTTTTCAAGAATTTCAATATCTTCAATCTTTGGATGTGTAAATGGATGGTGAACTGATTGAATTCTTTTTTCTTCTTCATTATATTCAAAAAGAGGAAAATCAACAACCCAGACAAAAGAAAACTTATTCTTTTCCTGAATAAGTTTATCTTTCATCTTATCTATTAGGTTTTTAAGAGTATTATTAACCCAGTTTTTTTCTCCTCCGAGAAATAACAGAAGGCTATTTGAAGAATAAAAAGGTATTTGTTTAAACTCCTCTATAATTTCTTTTGAAATATATTTTTTAAACGGACTTTGAATATCATTATTTTTAAACCTTATCCAACCAATCCCATTTCCACCCAAATTTTTAACAAACTCATTATATTCTTCAATATCTTTTTGAGAGATTTTATCTCCATCATTAACGAAAAAACCTTTAATTATTTCATTTTTTTCTATAATTTCTCTCAAAATTTTGATTTCACTTTTTCTAAAAATTTCGGTTAAATTAACAAATTCGCTATTAATCCTAAAATCAGGAGTATCTGTTCCATATTTTTCAATTGCTTCTTCATATTTTATTTTCTTAAATGGTATTTCTATCTTAACATCAAATGTTTTTTCAATTGCATATTTTAAAAGATTTTCTGTAATTGTAATGATATCATTTTCCTCAACAAATGACATTTCAATATCAATCTGTGTAAATTCAGGTTGTCTGTCTGCTCTTAAATCTTCGTCTCTGAAACATTTTGCTATTTGATAATATCTATCAAAACCACCTATCATTAAAATTTGTTTAAATAATTGAGGAGATTGAGGCAAAGCATAAAATTTACCAGGATTTAAACGTGAAGGAACGATAAAATCTCTTGCACCTTCAGGAGTACTTTTAGTTAAAATTGGAGTTTCAACTTCTACAAAATTATTCTGTTTTAAAAATTCTCTTATTGCGAAAACAAAATCAGACCTTTTAATCAAATTTCTTTGAAATTTCTCTCTTCTCATATCAAGATATCTATATTTTAACCTAACACTTTCATTAATTTTTTCATTAGTATTCATTTCAAATGGAAGATTTTTACATTCGTTTAAAACTTCAAAAGATAAAAGTTTTACTTCTATTTCTCCTGTGCTTATTTTTCTATTTATTGTTTCTTCAGGTCTTTTAACTACTATACCCCCAATACATACAATACTTTCATTTTTAATACTTTCTATTTTTTCCCAAATTTCCTTTTTAACTTCATCCGGTGAACAAACAATCTGAATGATTCCATATCTATCCCTTAAATCAATAAATTTTAAATTTCCATGGTCCCTTATTGAATGAACCCATCCACATAATTTTACTTTTTCCCCTACATTTTTTATGCTTAACTCTCCGCAAGTATGACTTCTCAACATTTTATTATCTCCTTTATTTTTGTTATCGCTTCTTTTACATTCAATTCAATTTGAAAACCATTTTCCATATTTTTAAGAAGTATTATATCTTTTTCAATTTCATTATCTCCTAAAATAATACACCACTTTTTTCCAAGTTTATTGGCAATTCTTAAATGTTCACTTAAACTTCTTTCTTCATAATCAGCATCAACTATAATTTTTTCTTCAACAAATTTTTTCATAATCTCAATCCCTTTCATTTTGGCTCTTTCTCCAAGAAAGATAAAACGAATTGCTTCCTTTCTCTCTATGTCTTTATTTTTTATTAAAGGAACTATTCTATCAATTCCTGCGGCAAACCCTACAGCAGGAATATCAGGTCCTCCAATTTCCTTTACAAGATTATCATATCTTCCTCCACCTGCAATTGCTGTATTTTCTTTTTCAACAAAGACCTCAAAAACAGTTTTTGTGTAATAATCAAGACCTCTTACAAGAGTAGGTTTAATTTTAAATTGAATATTAAATTTTGATAAAAAATCAATTAAAATATCAAAATGATGTTTACAATTGTCACATAAAAATTCAATTATTGATGGAGCATCCTTAATCACATCTTGACAAGATAAGTTTTTACAATCAAATATCCTTAAAGGATTCTTATCTGCTCTTATTTTACAATCATTACATAAACTACTAACTTTAAAAATAAGATATTCTTTAATTTCTTTAATATATTTTACTTTACAGATTTCACAACCAAGCGAATTTACTAAAAAAATATAATTTTCTATTTCAAGTTTTTTAAAAGAGATGTCAAGAATTTGAATTACTTCTCCATCAAAATAAGGATGTCTGCCTCCCAAAATTTCAACTCCAAACTGATAAAATTGTCTATATCTGCCTTTTTGAGGTCTGTCATATCTAAACATCGGACCATAATAGTATAATCTTGAAATTTTATCTACATTATAAATTTTATTTTCAATATATGCTCTAACAACTGAAGCAGTCCCTTCGGGTCTTAAAGCAATCTCTCTACCTTTTTTATCTTTAAATTCATACATCTCTTTCATAACTATATCTGTATTGGCTCCTATTCCTCTTTCAAATAAAAATTTGTTTTCCATTATAGGTATTCTAATTTCTTTAAAACCAAATAATTCAGACGTCTCAATAAAAACAGATTCAATCTTTTTCCATAAATCAACTTCTTTAGGTAAAATATCTTTCATGCCTCGTAATCTATTCAAAATTTCCATTTTAGTTATTCCTTTGATTAATAAATTTACCATTAAATTTAAAAATTGACAAAGGTATTTTAAAAATGTATAATTTAAAAAAAGAAAAGGAGATAAAAATGATTGAAGCAGAATTGAAAAAAGAAATAATAGATAAATTTAAAAGACACGAAAATGATACAGGATCTCCAGAGGTTCAGATCGCTATTTTAACAAAAAGGATAGAAGCATTAAATGAACATTTTAAAAAACATAAAAAGGACTTCAATTCAAGAAGGGGATTTTTGAAATTAATAGGCAGAAGAAGAAAATTGTTAAGATATTTACAACAAACAGATCCAGAAAAATATAGAAAAATCATAAGTGAGTTAAACCTAAGAAAATGAAAAAACTTATTATTCCTTTCGGTGGAAAAAATATAGAAATAGAAATAAATTCTGTTGCAAAACAAAGTCATGGTTCTTCACTCGTAAAATGTGGCGATACAATTGTTCTTGTTACAGCAGTTCAAAGTGAAGAAGAGAAAGAAGAAGTTGATTTTTTTCCTTTAACTTGTGATTATAGAGAACAAACTTCTGCAGCAGGAAAAATTCCGGGTGGATTTTTTAAAAGAGAAGGGAAACCAACAGAAAGAGAAGTTCTTGTAAGTAGATTGATAGATAGATCTATAAGACCTATTTTTCCTGAAAATTTTCATAAAGATGTTCAAATAATTTCTCTTGTTCTTTCTGCTGACCTTGAAAATGACCCTGACATTCTTTCTGTAATTGGCGCTTCGGTTTCTCTTCTATCCTCCACAATACCATTTAATATTCCTATAGGATGTGTAAGAGTAATTAAAAAGAACGGTCAATTTTTTGTAAATCCATCTATTTCTGAAGTTTCTGAAAGTGATCTCAATCTTGTAATTTCTGGAACAGAAAATTCAATATTGATGCTTGAAGGGACTGGTAATGAGGTTTCAGAACAAGAATTTTTGAATGCAATTGAAATTGGATGGAAGGAAATAAAAAAAATGACTGAAATATTAAAAGAAACTATTAATACCAAAAAAGAAAAATATGAAACCATTTTAAATGAAGAAATTTATAAACTTGCTTTAGATTATATTAAAAACAATCTTCCATCCGCTTATAAATATCCAGAAAAACAGCAAAGGAAAGAATTTTACAAACAAATTAAAGATATTTTTCTTGCTCAATTTGAAGAAGAGAAGAAAAAGGAAGTAGAAAAAATTTATGAATATATTTTTGAAAAGGAAATAAGAAATTTAATTTTAAGCACACAAAAGCGACTTGATGGAAGAGATTTCAAAGAAATAAGACAGATTGAATGTAAAGTGGGACTTTTACCAAGAACTCATGGTTCTGCCTTGTTTACAAGAGGTCAGACCCAATGCCTTGCTTCTGTAACTCTTGGAACCAGTATGGACCAACAAATAATTGATGGACTTTATGAAGAAACACAGAAAAGATTTATGGTTCATTATAACTTTCCACCTTTTTCAGTAGGAGAGGTTTCTCCATTAAGAGCACCTTCAAGAAGAGAAATAGGTCATGGCAACCTTGCTGAAAGGTCTATTTTGCCATTAATTCCAAATGAAGATATATTTCCTTACACAATCAGAATTGTAGCAAATATACTTGAATCAAACGGTTCGTCTTCAATGGCAACTGTCTGTGCTGGTAGTTTATCTTTAATGGATGCAGGAGTTCCTATTCCTAAACATATTGGAGGTGTTTCTATCGGTTTAATAAAGGAAAAAGAAAAATACATTATTTTAACAGACATCGCAGGAGAAGAAGACCATTATGGAGATATGGATTTAAAAATTGCAGGAACAAAAGATGGAATTACTGGATTTCAGATGGATGTAAAAATCACAGAACTTGATTTTGATATTTTAACAAAATCTGTTTATCAATCCAAAGAAGCAAGACAGGAAATATTGGAAAAAATGTATGAAACAATTTCTGAGCCAAAACCTGAAATTTCTCCATATGCTCCTAAAATTTTAACAATTAAAATCAATCCAGAAAAAGTAGGACTTGTAATTGGTTCTGGAGGAAAAACTATAAAAAAGATTATTGAAGATACAGGGGTTAAAATTGATATTCTTGAAGAAGGAGAAATAAGGATTTATTCAAACGATCTTGATGCATGTAAAAAAGCAGCAAATGAAATAAACAAAATAGCTGAAGAACCAGAAGTAGGTCAAATTTATGAAGGAGTTGTAACAAAAATATTCCCCTTTGGTGCTATTGTTAAGTTTTTACCATCTCAAGAAGGGCTCATACACATTTCTGAACTTGCACCATATAGAGTCAAAAAAGTTGAAGATGTTGTTAAAATTGGTTCTCCTGTGAAAGTTAAAGTTATAGGAATAGATGATCAAGGAAGGGTTCTTTTAAGTAGAAAACAAGTATTGATAGATAAAGAAAATAGTGAGGGAAATTATTAAAAATGCACCAAAATATTACTTTTTTTAGAAATCCGGTAATAGGTGTATTTGCACCCTGTGACCCAAGGATTGATGAAAATTCACGTCAGAGAGTAAGAAATATAATAGAAATGTGTGCAAAAATAATCGGTGAAAATGTTAAATTGCCCGATGGTTCTCCTTGCAAAGTTGTGTACAGTAGTGTTTTAATAGATGGAGAAAAAGAAGCAGATTTAGTAGCAAGACAATTTGAAGAAGAAAAAGTAAATATACTTGTTGGTGTTCCTGATACATGGGCTTTTCCTCAACCAACACTTATTTCTTTAATTCAACAATTTCCACAGGATACACCTGTAAATTTAACCTGTGGAAATAGTGGTCCAAAACCTGGGGTAGTTTATACTCATGCTTGTAGTGGCGCTATATCTCAATATGGGAAACTAATTCATATTATAGTAGGAAACTGGTCTGACACTGGTTTAAATCCTGTTATGAGTAAAGAGACAGCAAAACAACTTATTGATTGGTGTTATGCTGCTATTACATTTAAAGGACTTAAAGGAAGAAGAGTTGTAATTTTTGGTCATGATTCTATGGGAATGGAAACCGCTTTACCCCATATCATTCCAACAAGAAAAATTTTTGGAATAGAGATAACACGACTTGATATGAAATTGCTTGCTGATATGGTAACTAAACAGGCATATAATAAAGAGGAATTAAAAGAATTAAGAAACTGGCTTGAAAAAAATTCAGGTGGAATAGAATTGAGAAATGAAGATGATAGTAAACGACTTAACCAATCTCTTGCTATGTATCTTATTGTAAGAGATATAATGAAAGAGTTAAATGCAGTTGGTGGTGGTTTTATGAGTCAACTTGAATGGGGTTCTGACAAAAAAGGGATTCCTTTACCTGTTGCAGATATAATGGAATCTCTTTTCAATTCAACTTTTGACCATAATGGTAAAAAACAACCTATCCCTTATGCTACCGAGGCAGATGTTCAAGGACTTTTAACAATGTTATTTTTTACTTATCTATCAGGCGGTGCTCCACCTTTATTTATGGATTTTAGAAAGGTCTGGGAGAACTGGGAAATAAAACAACTTGCTGAAAAAATTGGAGTTAAAATTAAAGAGGACCAAATATGGGTAAAAAAGGGCTTTGTTGACGGAGTCAATTCAGGAAGTGCATCTTTTAACTGGGCAGGATATCCAGATGAAGCACCAGAAAAAATAATGAAAAGGATTAAATTTCCTCTTGCAGATGAGTTTTATTTTCCAGGACTTGGGAACTCAGTAACATTTATTTCCCCTGGAGGAATAAAAGGCATTGCAGGACGAATTGCTTATAGTTCATTAAATAACATCTTTTCATTGGTGTGGGATGAAGCAGAAACAGTTGAATTACCTAAAAAACTAGCAGATGCAGTTTGTCAAACTTCAACATATACCTGGCCACATACATTTGTTGTTCCTAAATATGCTACAATGACAGAATATAAACAATATGCACCAGCAAACCACTTTCATATGGTATGGAATTTATCTGTTGCACGACTTGAATACTGGATGGACCTTGCAAATATTTTGTCTGTAAACCTATGGCAAAATAGACCTAAATTTATAGAAGGTGTTGATAGACCTCTACCTCTACTTTACCTAATTAATGGTGGAGAAACAGAAACAAAACTAAAAATTGCTCAAAAATTTTAAATTTACCTTTTTATTTGACATAATTTAAAAATTTTTGTATAATAAATTTTTATTATGGGATTAAGCCCCCATCGACTAGTGGTCTAGGTCACCACTCTTTCAAGGTGGTAGCGCCGGTTCGAGTCCGGCTGGGGGCGCTTTCTTTTTGAAAAGATGAAAAAAATAATTGCTGTTTGTGGAAGTAATCAAGGTGATAAAAGTTTAACAAAAGAAGTTCTAAAAATTGCTGAAAGAGTTGGTTATTTGATTGCAGAAAAAGAAGGAATTCTTATTTGTGGTGGACTTGGTGGAATAATGGAAGCAGTTGCAAAAGGAGCGAAAGAAAAAGGTGGAATAACAGTAGGGATTCTACCATACGATAAATCAAAGGCAAATAAATATATTGATATACCTATTGGAACAAATCTTGGCTTTTATAGAAATTATATTATAGTCAATTCGGCGGATGCTATAATTGGAATATGTGGAAGATGGGGAACTTTAAATGAAATATCAATTGCACTTGCTCTTGGAAAACCAGTAATTTTAATTTCTACTTCAAAAGGAATATCTGAATTATTAAGTAAAAAAGAAATTCTTAAATATTTTGAAGAAAAACCATACATAGCAGAAACACCAGAACAGGCAGTTGACCTTGCATTTAATTTGATTGGAAAATAATCAAAAAATTATCAAATTGAGTTATTAAAAAGTAAGGAAAGAAATTCTAAATCTTTAAATTTATTATCTTTTATTGTTACTTTTCCAAGACGAACTATTACAAGTTTAAGAGAAGGGATAATATATAATCTCTGCCCTCCTGCTCCACATGCAGCCACTAAATCTTGAGGAATAAATTTTAAACTTGATAACTTGCTCCATCCACTTACATCTACAATTAAATTTGAAATAAGATCTGCGTTTATACGATTAACTTTTCCTATTAGCCACCAGGTTAAACCATAAACAGGATAAACTTCACTCCCTTTAAAACATTCTGACAAAATTTTAGAATCAATTATTTTCTTACCATTTATATTTCCACCAAGTCGTATAAATTCTCCAAATTTTATCCAATCAAGACCAGTCATATAAGCACCACCTGCTACTTGTGGATTTCCATCTTTAAATCTCATATTATATTCAATTCTTATTGATAATGGGTCTAATATCCTTCTTTTTAAATAACTTTCAAATGTCTCATTTTTTAATTTCAATTGAAAAGCGTATGCAAAAATATTATGAGAAACACCACCATATCTGAATTTTTTACCTGGGGCTTCTACAATTGGCACGTTTATAAGGTTTTTCCAGGTTAAATTAGATATATCTTTCAAATCAGGCCTTAAGCCACTTGTCAAATTAAGCAAATGTCTATAAGTGATCTGAGATTTTAATGGATGATTTTTCCACTCTTCAATAACTTCAGAAACTTTATCATCAAGATTTATTATACCATCTTCAACCCCTGCTGCTGCAACTATACCAACAAAACTTTTACTGCCACTTGCAAGGTGCTGTAACCTTTCAGGAGAACCTTTATCTGAATATTTCTCAAAAATAATATTTCCGTCATACATAATAATCATACATTCACCATCTTTTTCTTTATGATATTCAAACGCTTTCTCTATCTTTTCACTTTTTAATGGGCACTGACTGAAAAGATTAATTATGAAAATTAAGAAAGTTGTAAAAATTAAATTGGCCATTTTATCTCCTTTTTTGTTTAGACATATTTTTTAAAAAAAATGTTTAATCAATTTTTATAATATAAGAAAACAAATAAAGTGAAGTTGATTTGCTTAAAGGTCGATTATTATTTCCACATTTTGGAGAAACAATACAAGAAGGACAACCTATCTCACATTTACATTTTAAAACTACCTCATAAGCAATTTTAATAATTTCCTCTATCCTTTCAAATCCAAGTTTTGTAATTCCAACACCTCCTGGATAACCATCATATATAAAAATTGTTGATTTTTGGGTTTGTTGGTGAAATGGAAAAGAATAACCGCCAATATCAAATCTATCACAGGTTACAACAAGTGGGAAAATTCCTATCATTGAATGTTCAACTGCATGAATACCTCCTGGAAAATCCAATTTTTTTTCTTTTACTTCATAGACGATTTGATCAGAAATTTCAATCCAAAGAGATTGTGTTTTAAATTTTTGTGAAGGTAAATTCAACATATATGTTCCTATTAATGTCTTATCTCTTTCTCTTCTTTTTTCATAACTCACAACCTGTTTTGTAACTTCAATTTCTCCAAATTTTATCTTAACCTCTTTCCCTTTTTCTTTTTCAATATTTAAAATATCTATTTTTTCCCACCAGTTTGGTTGAGTATAATAATCACCATAATTTTTTTCAACAACAACCATCTCTTTTTCAAAATTTATAAAGGTTACCTCATATTTTTTACCTTTATGTAAATAAATCGCTCCTGGATGGCATTCAAATAAAACCTTATCCTGTTCTATTTCTCCTATCTGTTTTTCATCATCTATATCAAAAATTGAATAAATCTCTCCTACACTTCTTAAATTTAAATCCCAGTGAATTGGTTTTCCAGGGAAAAAATATCTGCCATCTCTTGTCTTGAAAAATTTTTCTTTTTCAATTATTTTATTTAACGAATCTCCATAAATTTTTCTGTCAACCTCTAAATTTAAAGGATATTCATAAGAAGCACATTTTATATGATTAGATGAGATAACCTCATTTTCAAAATTTATTATCACATCTTCAAATTGTCTTTTAATAAATTCATCTGGATTCCTTATAAAATATTGGTCAAGTGCATCTTCAAGAGCTATAAAAATAACAAGGCCTTCTCTTTTTCTTCCAACTCTACCAATTCTTTGCCAGGTGCTTATTATGGTTCCAGGATAACCAAATAAAATACAATTATCAAGGTATCCAACATCAATTCCAAGTTCTAAAGCACTTGTTGAAATTACTCCTTTAAGTTGCCCAGTAAAAAGTTTTCTTTCTATTTCCCTTCTTTCCTCTGGTAAATATCCTGCTCTATAAGAAGAAACTAAATTTTCTATTTTTTTATCACTTTTTATCGCCCATAGTTGTAGCAATTCTGCTGATTTTCTACTGTTTGTAAATAAAATAGTTGATAGTCCATAATTTATACTTTCTCTTAATAAATTAATTGCATGTGTGTAATATGATTCAAATTGTGAATTCCAGAATATTATATATTTTTTAGGCAATGGTGAAGAACTTTGTCTAACAACAGAAAATTTAACTCCAACAAATTCTTCTGCAAATTTTTCAGGTTGATTTATTGTTGCAGAAAGTAAAATAAACTGGGGATTACTCTGATATAAATTACAAATCCTTCTTAATCTTCTTATTACATGACTAACATTACTTCCAAAAATTCCTCTATATGTATGAACTTCATCTATTACAATAAATCTTAATCTTGAAAAAAATCTCTTCCATTTTTCGTGAAAAGGTAAAATCCCTACATGTAACATATCTGGATTCGTTAAAATTATATTTGGAAAATTTATTCTTATCTTCTTTCTTATATCTTCTGGTGTATCTCCATCATAAATCTCACTTTTTATAAATTCAAATTCTTTTAATGTCTTAAGTTGGTCTTGAGTTAATGCTTTTGTTGGAAAAATATAAAGAGATGTAATATCAGGATTTTTTAAAATTTCATTTGCAATAAAAATGTTATAAATCAATGTCTTACCACTTCCTGTTGGAGTTGTAACTATAATATTTTCTCCATGATTTAATCTTTCTAATCCTTGTTTTTGATGTAAATAAATTCCTTTTATTCCTTTATTTTTCAATTTTTCTTTTAATAGTTTTAGAATAAAATCAGGAATTGGGTAAAACTGTCCTTTTCTTTCTTCTATCTCAATTACTTTTACAACATTTTCCTTATATTTCTTTGCTATCTGTTCAACAAACTTTCTAATATCTTTCTCCATAGTTTATATCTTATAACAAAAACTAAAAACAAACCAAATTTGACATTAAACCAGTCGTATAATAAGATAAAATTGGAAAATTAAAAGAAGTTATGAAGAACATTGTCAGACCTTATTTCCCAGAATCCACCTCGTAGGTGTTCAAGGGAGATTTTGAATTAGTTTTTCTACGATTTTATCTTCGGGATAAGTCCCAATTATTTTGCCTTTTTTAAACAAGACCCATTTTTTATCTCCACCTGCTATACCTATATCTGCCTGTTTTGCTTCTCCTGGACCATTAACTGAACAACCCATAACTGCTATTTTTAATTTTTTTATTTCTGGATATTCTTTTTCAATCTTTTTTAACTTCCTTTTAACTTGTTCTAATACCCTATTTAAATCCACTTTTGATCTTCCACAAGTTGGACAAGATATAATTTCTGTCTCAAATGTTCTTAAATTTAATGCCTGTAATATTGATTTGGCAACTTTTATTTCTTCTTCTGGAGATGCAGTCAATGAAACTCTTATTGTATCTCCAATTCCTTCGTTCAGTAAAATACCTATACCTAATATTGACTTTGAAATTGCAAGATAACCACTACCTGCTTCAGTAATTCCAAGATGTAAAGGATATTTATAAATTTCTGAAATTTTTCTATAAGATTCAATTGTTTCTCTTACATAAGGTGTTTTTAAAGAAATCACAATTGAAAAAAAATCATTATCATGGAAAAATTCAATTGTATTTTTTGCTGTGTTTATTAACGAACTCACAATATCATTTTTTATTTTTATTGAACCCGAATTTAGACCTATTCTTATTGGAATATTATAATCCTTTGCTATTTTAATTATTTCTTTAAGGTGTTTTTTTTTAATATTCCCTGGATTTATTCTAATTTTGTCAACTCCTTTTTCAATAGAAATTTTTGCAAGAAGCCAATTATAATGAATATCTGCTATTAACGGAATTTTAAACTCTTTTTTTAAAATTGGTATTGAATCTGTATCTTCTTCATTTAAAACTGAAAATCTAATCATTTCGGCACCTTCTTCTATCATTCTTTTAATCTGATTTTTCATAAGATGAATATTTGAAGTAGAAACTTTTGTCATTCCTTGAATAACTACAGGATTATCTCCGCCAATATAAATACTACCTATTTTAATAACTTTTGTATTTCTCATTTAAGTTTTAAATTTCTTTCAAAAATTCTTCCAATATCCTGAAATGTTATGTAGACAGCAAATAAAATAAGTGAAACTGCACCTATATTTTGAATTATTTGTAATATTTTTTGACTTGGCCTTTTCTTTCTAATTTTCTCAATTAAAAGCCCAAAAATATGTCCTCCATCAAGAACAGGATACGGTATAAGATTTATTATCCCAAGATTTATACTTAATATAGCCATAAACTGTAAATAACTTACCAATCCTACTTTCCATACAGTAACTGCTATTTCAGATATACCAACAGGTCCAGTGAAATGTTTTATAGATAATTTTCTTTGAAAAAGAAGTTTCAAACCAAGTATAGTTGTTGAACATATATTATAAAATTCTTTAAAACTTTTGACAATTGCAAGATGCAAAGGATATTTTTCAAGTTTTTCTTTTGGCAAAATTCCGACAATGTATTCAACCTGTTTTTTCCCTTTTATTTCGATCTGGTAAGGTGCTGGTTTTATATTGAAAACTAAAATTTCATTGCCTCTTTTAACTTTTATATTTACAGGAACATTTCTATTTTTTTTTGTAAAATCTTTAATCTTTAAAGTAACATCTAACCATGTTTTACATTTTTCTCCATTTACTTCAAGAATTTCATCTCCTATTTTCAAACCACTTTTTTCGGCAGGAAAGTTTTTAATAAATTCACCTATTTTTGTTCCTTCATAACTTATTGTGCCAATCAAAAAAACAGGGATTAAAAGAATAAAACCAAAAATAAGATTATTTAAAGAACCTGCAAACAAAATTTTACTTCTTATTCCAGGGCTTTTGCCCATATATTCCCATTCTTCAAATTCCTCTTTATCAATTTCTTCACCTGCAAGTTTAACATAACCTCCAAAAAGAATAATTGAAACAATATAAGTTGTATCTCCTTTTTTCTTTTCAAAAATTTTAGGACCAAAACCAATAGAAAATTTTTCAACTTTTACTCCATTTCTTTTTGCAACTATAAAATGACCGAATTCATGAATTGTTATCAATACTGAAAAAAGTATAATTAGAGCGATTATAGAACTAATCATTCATAACCTCCTATTATTTTTTCAATCTGTCTTCTCGCCCAGTTATGGTAATAAAAAACATCTTTGATATTTAACTTTTCTTTATATTGATGGACTTCTACAACTTTTTCTATATATTTTATAATATCTTGAAATTTTATTTTCCCTTCCAAAAAATACTCAACAGTTCTTTCATTTGCTCCATTTAAAACAACAGGATATGAACCTTTTTTTCTTATCGCTTCTTTTGCAAAATTTAACCATTTTTCATTCTCATTTACTTTTTTAAAATTTAATTTTTTAATTTTACGAAAATCTATATTTTTCAATCCAGAATTTACTCTTTCAGGATAATTTAAAACATAATTTATTGGAAATTTCATATCTGGAATAAACCCAACAAATTTAAGAGTTCCATCTATAAACTCAACTATTCCATGTATAATTGCCTCCGGATGAATTATAACATCTATCTGATTTTCATTTAACGAAAAAAGATAATGTGCTTCTATAATTTCAAATGCTTTATTCATCATTGTTGCTGAATCAATTGTGATTTTTTTCCCCATTTTCCATACTGGATGGTTAAGTGCTTCTTTAATATTTACATTTTTCTTTCTTTTTCTATATAAAGGACCACCAGAAGCAGTTAAATATATCTTCTTTGCATCTTTATTTTCGTATTTTAAAATCTGAAAAATTGCATTATGTTCACTATCAATGGGTAAAATTTCAAAACAATAACTTCTTTTTAAGTCCTCAATAATCTCACCACCTGAAACAAGAATTTCTTTTGTAGCAAGTGCAATATTTTTTTTGTTTTTTATGCATTCTATAAAAGCAGGGAGTGTTTTTATACCAGGTATTGCAAATATATAAAAATCACCTTCTTTTAAATTTGCGATTTCAATAAGCCCTTCTTCACCAAAAAAAAATTTCACATTTTTATATCTTCTTTGTAGTTTTTCATCTTTTTCCTCAATGTAAGCATATTTTGGTTTAAATTCTTCTATCTGTTTTATAAGTAATTTTTTATTTTTTTTACACGCAAGGCATAAAACATTAAATTTCTCTTTCTGTCTCCTTACAATTTCAAGAGTATTCTCCCCTATTGTCCCTGTTGAACCTAAAATTATAATATTTCTCATTTTTCTATAATCCCACCAAATTTTCTTTTTCTTCTTTGATAATCTAAAAGTGCCTTCAAAAAATCTTTCTCATCAAAGTCAGGCCAAAGAACTTTTGTAAAATAAAACTCTGAATATGCGGATTGCCATAACAAAAAATTACTTATTCTTTTTTCGCCACTTGTTCTAATTATTAAATCCGGGTCAGGAACATCGGAAAGATAAAGAAATTTACTTAATAATTCTTCATTTATTTCTTCTACTCTATATCCACTTTTAATTATTTCTCTGATACCATCAACTATTTCAGTTCTTCCTCCATAATTTATAGCAAAGATTAAATTAAGACCTGTATTTTTCTTTGTTAAATTCTCAACATAATTTATTATTTCTATAAGATTAGATGGTAATTCCCATATTCTACCAATAAATCTAACCCTAACATTATTTTTATTTAAGTTCTCTCCCTCCTTTTTTAAATTTTGTTCCATTAAAGAGAAAAGAAATTCAATTTCTTCTTTAGGTCTTTTCCAGTTTTCGGTTGAAAATGAATATAAAGTAAGATATTTAATATTATATTTAATAGATGCTTGAACTGTTCTTCTTACTGCTTCTATACCTTCTTTATGACCTAAAATTCTCGGTAAATTCCTTTTTTCTGCCCATCTCCCATTTCCATCCATTATTATACCTATATGTACTGGTATAGTTTTCAATTTTTCCATTTTAAAGTTCAAATTTTTCTCCAAAATATACATTTCTTGATTCTGGATGATTTAGAATTTCCTCAGGTGTTCCCTCTATTAAAATTTCTCCTTCATAAATTAAGTATGCTCTATCTGTTATTTTTAAAGCATCCCTTACATTATGATCTGTTAAAAGAATCCCTATGTTTTCTCTCTTTAATTCAGCAACTATATCTTGAATTTCACTTATGGTTTTTGGGTCAATTCCTGTAAATGGTTCATCAAGTAAAAAAAACTTTGGTGAGAGAGTTAAACTTCTTGCTATTTCAAGTCGTCTTTTTTCACCCCCTGAAAGAGTTTCAGCAACTTTATTTTCTAAGTGGTAAATACCAAGTTTCTTGAGGTTTTCATCAATAATTTTTTTTCTTACAAGTTTATCTTTAAAATAATCTTCTAAAATTATCTCACAATTTTCCTTAACCGTTAATTTTCTAAATATAGAAACTTCCTGTGGTAAATAAGTAATTCCTTCTCTTGCTCTCTTCCAAACAGGAAAAAATGTTATGTCTCTACCATCCATAATTATATTTCCATTATCCGGCATAAGAAAACCCATAATTATTTCAAAAGTTGTTGTTTTGCCTGCTCCATTTGGTCCAAGAAGTCCAACAATTTCTCCTTTGTTAACATTTATTGAAATTCCTTTTAAAACAACTTTATTTTTAAATGACTTTTTAATATTTTTTATTTCAAGCATTTTTAAAGTAAGGTGTTGAATTTTTCAGAATGTTTCTCTATGCCAAGATGTTTATATGCGAGTTCTGTAACAACCCTTCCTTGAGGTGTTTTTTTTATAAACCCTTTTCTCACAAGAAAACTTTCATAAACTTCTTCTATTGTATTTACTTCCTCCCCTACAGCAATTGATAAACTTTTTACTCCAACAGGTCCACCATTAAATTTTGTAATTATAACTTCAAGAATTTTTTTATCCATTTCATCTAATCCCTCCTCATCAACATCCATTTTATTTAAAGCAATTATGGCAATTTCCTTATCTATAATACCTTTTCCTTTAACCTCAGCATAATCTCTTACCCTTCTTAATAATCTATTTGCAACTCTTGGAGTTCCTCTTGCTCTTTTCGCTATCTCTTCTGCTCCCTCTTCATCAATAGTTATTTTTAAAATACTTGCTGAACGTTTTATTATTTCCTTTAATTCTTCATTTGTATAATAATCAAGACGATGTAATATTCCAAATCTATTTCTTAAAGGGGAAGTCAAAAGTCCTATTCTTGTTGTTGCACCGCATAAAGTAAATGGTTTTAAAGGAATCTTAACATTTCTTGCTTTAGGTCCTTCTCCAATAACTATATCTATTCTAAATTCTTCCATTGCACTGTAAAGAAATTCTTCAATATTTCTTGGAAGCCGGTGTATTTCATCTATAAACAAAACATCTCCCTTTTCAAGATTAGTTAAAATTCCTGCTAAGTCTCCAATTTTTTCAATCACAGGTCCTGATGTTGCTTTTATATTCACTCCAAGTTCACTTGCAATTATATAAGAAAGTGTTGTTTTACCAATTCCAGGTGGTCCATAGAAAAGAACATGGTCAAGAACTTCTTTTCTATTTTTTGCAGCAGAAATAAAAACTTTTAAATTTTCTTTAACTTTTTCTTGACCTATAAATTCATCAAAATTTTTCGGTCTTACAGTATTTTCAAATTTTAAATCTTCATTTTTAATTTCGGGTGAAGTCATTCTTTCCTTCATGATAATTCCTTTAATGCTTCTTTTATTAATTCTTCTAAACTGATAATTTTCCTTTTTTCTTTCATTATTTTCATAACAACCTCTGCAGATTCTTTTCTTCTATATCCCAGAACTGTCAATGCTTCAATAGCATTCATTACTATATCTTTCTCTTTATAATTATTAACCAAGATTGGAATTTTTTCAACTTTTTGTTTTAATTCTACAATCATTCGTTCTGCTGTTTTTTTCCCTATACCTGGAACATTTTTAAAGACAGATACATCTTCTGAAACAATTCCCTGATAGATTTCTTCCAAACTTAAACCTGAAAGTACTCTTAATGCTACTTTTGGTCCAATACCCGGAACAGTGATAAGAAGTAAAAATAATTCTCTTTCTTCTTTTTCTTTGAACCCATAAAGATTTATTTTTTCTTCGGAAATCTGTTGATATACATAAAGAAATGTTTCTTCTCCTTCCTCAATTTTTTCAGATGTTTGAAGAGAAATTTCAACAAAATAACCAATCCCGTTATTTTCTATTACAACATAGGTTGGTGTTTTTAAAAAAATTTTACCTTTGATAAAGTAAAGCATTTTCTTTTAACTTAAACAATGCAGAAAGAGCAGTGGCAATTGCATCTGTTTCTTCAAAATTTTTAAAATTATAAAAATTTGTTAAATTTTCAACCATAAATTTAACCTGCTCTTTTGTTGCTCCTCCTTTCCCTGTAATTAATTTCTTAATCTCTCTTGGAGGAATAAGAAAAAACTTTATATTATTAGAAAGGGATGTCCATATAATTCCACCTATCAAAATTCCAATCTTTAAAGCAATCTGAACATTTTTGGCAACATAAATTTCTTCTATTGATAAAATATCAGGATTATATTTTGCTATAAACTCCTTGAAATTTTTCAATATATATTCAACTTTACCTTCAAAACTCAATTTTGAAGATGGTTTAATAATTCCACACTCTAAAACCTTTAAATCTTCTATTACTCCATATCCTAATTTATTAATTCCCGGGTCTATTCCAATTATTTTCAATTTTATTTTGAAATTTTTTCAAGAAGTTCATCTGATATATCAAAGTTAGCATAAACATTCTGAACATCCTCTGATTCTTCAAGTTCATCAAGTAATTTCAAAAGTTGCTCTGCATCTTTCCCCTCTAGTTTTACTGTATTTTTAGGTATATAAGTTATACTTGCATTTTCAATAGGGATATTATTTTTTTCAAGTGCTTCTTTAACAGATTCAAAATTTTCAACATTCGTTATAACATCATATGTATCTTTTTCTGTTCTCATATCTTCTGCACCAGAATCAAGAACAATACCCATTAATTTATCTTCATCAACACCTTCTTTTTTAACACTTATTAACCCCTTTCTCTCAAAAATCCATGAAACACTTCCTGCACCTCCCAAATTACCATTATGCCTTGAAAAAATTGACCTTATTTCTGAAGCACTTCTGTTTTTGTTGTCTGTTAAAACTTCAACAAATATTGCAACACCTCCTGGACCAAACCCTTCATAAGTAACCTGTTCATAAGAAACACCTCCTTCTTCTCCTGTTCCTCTTCTTATGGCTCTTTGAATATTTTCATTTGGCATATTTACACTCTTTGCTTTTTCTATCGCCATTCTCAACCTTGGATTTGTATCAGGATTTGGACCTCCCATCTTTGCCGCTATCATCATCTCTCTTATTATTTTGGTAAAAATTTTACCTTTTCTTGCATCCATAGCCATTTTTTTATGTTTTATACTATGCCATTTTGAATGTCCAGACATTTTTCCCCCTTTTTATTCCTCTTTTATTTTTTTCCAAAACTCTTTTGCACTTATATTTTCAATTATTTTCCTAAACTCTTCTGCCTCTTTTTTATCTATTGGTTTATCCCACTTATTTGATTTAATAAACTCCTTACTATCATAATATTTTATAATATCTGGGCTTTCAAGTAAATCTTCTGCAACAAAAATAGGCGCTTCACATCTTAAAGCAAGTGCAATTCCATCACTCGGTCTACAATCTATCTTTTTAATTTCTCCACCAATTTTTATTAAAATATTAGCATAATATACATTATCTTTTAAACTATGGATTTCAAGACACTGAACTTCTCCTTTCAATGCAATTATTAAAATCTTCATTAAATCATGTGTTAAAGGTCTCGGAAAATCTGCTTTTTCAAGAATCAGAAGGATTGATTGTGCTTCAAATATACCTATAACTATTGGAAGAACTTTGCCCTCTTCGCTTCTTAATATAACAATTGGGGTACTAGTTAAAACATTCAAAACTACTCCTTCTACATGAACTTTCTTCATAATTATAATTTCTCCTCTTTCTCTTGCTTCCTTTGTTCAATTATTTTTGAAGCGATATGAGATGGAACTTCTTCATAATGTGAAAATTCCATTGAATATGTTCCTTTGCCACTTGTTATTGACCTTAACTCATTTGTATAGTTTGACATTTCTGCTAAGGGAACTTGTGCTTTTATAATTTGAAAATTGCTTGAAGAAATCATATCAAGAACTCTCCCCCTTTTTGAATTTATAGTTCCAATAACATCTCCAACAAATTCTGAAGGAACTCTTATTTCTACATTGACAATTGGTTCAAGTAAAATTGGTTTTGCATTATTAACTGCTTTCTGAAGAGCCATTGAACCTGCTATCTGAAAAGCAATATCTGATGAATCAACAACATGATAACTTCCATCATAAAGAATAACCCTTATATCAACGATAGGATAATTAGCAAGAACTCCTTTTTTCATTGCTTCTCTTACTCCCTTTTCTACCGATGGTATAAAATTTCTTGGAATTGCTCCACCTACTATTTGATCAACAAATTCAAAACCACCACCTCTTGGAAGAGGTTCAATTTTTATAAAACAATGTCCATATTGACCTCTTCCACCTGTCTGTCTTTTAAATTTTCCTTCCGCATTTGCACTAATAGTTATCGTTTCTTTATAGGCAATTTTAGGAATACCTTTTTCTACTTCTACTCCAAACTTGTTTTTAAATTTACTAACGGTAATATCAATATGTAAATCACCCATACCCGATATAATTGTCTCTCCTGTTTCCTCCTCTCGGAAAATTCTAACCGTCAAGTCCTCTTCTAAAATTTTGCCTATTGCATTCCCAAGTTTATCTTCTGTTCCTTTTATTTTTGGGGCGATTGAATAAGAAACAGCACCTTCAGGAATATGTGGCTTTTCTAAAATAACATTTATATTTAAATCACATAAAGTATCAAATGTTTGTGAATTAAGTTTAGCAGTAGTAACTATTTCACCAGGATATGCAACATCAACCGGCTCCTGTTTCCTTCCTAACATTCTGTATATCTGTCCTACTCTCTCTTTTATCCCTTTTGTTGAGTTTAAAAATTGTGAATTTGAAGAAAATTTTCCACTTAAAACTTTTATATAGGAAAGACGGCCTGCAAAAGGATCAAAAATTGTCTTAAATATTATTCCTATAAATGGCTGAGTATCTTTTCTCTCAATTATTACTTCACCACCATCTTGATTTTTCCCTTTCAATGGCAGTAATTCTTCAACAGAAGGAGCAAAAGAAATTATAAAATTAATAAGTTCTTCAATACCAATTTGATTTATACCTGAACCAAATAAAACAGGTAAAATTTTCCCTTCTATCATACCTTTTTTCAAAAAATTAGATACTTCTTCTTTTGTAAGTTTCTCTCCTTCAAGATATTTTTCCATTATTGAATCATCAAGTTCTGCTAAAGTATCCATTGATTTTTGTATATATTCTTTAAATTCACCTGATGAATCTATATCATAATCAAAAATATTTATAACACCTTTAAACTGTTTACTTTCAAAAACAGGATAATTTATAAAAACTATTTTGTTCCCGAAAAAAGAAATAAGTTCTTCAATCACCTTTTTATAGTTTATTTCAGGCACATCAAGTTTATTCACAAAAATGATTGTTGGAAGATTTTTTTTACTTATCATTTCCCATATTTTTTCAGTTCCAACCTCAATTCCTTCAGTTGAAGAGATATTTAAAATTGCAATGTCAGATGCAGCAACCGCAGAAATCTGTTCTCCCACAAAATCAATATATCCTGGCACATCTAAAATATAAACCAGATTATTCTGTATTTTAAAATATCCAACCGCAAGATTAATACTTGTTAATCTCGTTTTTTCTTCTTCATCATAATCAAAAGTAGTGTTTCCTTGATTAATATCTCCCATTCTTGAAATCATACCCGATTTAAAAAGAATGCTTTCTCCAAGAATTGTTTTACCTGACTTAGTTCCTCCGAATAGACCAATTGTAAAAACCTTTTCCATAAAAAAAACTCCTTTTTGAAAATAATTATACTATAATAAAAATGTCCCTGGCAACACCTACTCTCCCACCCACTCTCGCAGGCAGTACCATTGGCGTCGGAAGGCTTAACAACCGTGTTCGGGATGGGAACGGGTGTTTCCCTTCCGCCATGGTTGCCAGGGACACTATAATTATACCTTTAATTTTTTATCCTGTCAAGTTTTTTCAAAAAGATATTAAAAACTTGCTTCTGATTCTATTTTATTTTTCATCTCTACTGAACTCATTTCAAGTAAACCCTTCTTTTCAGTAGAATTATATCTTAAAACCATTGAAGTAACATTTCCTTCCCAAA
>JAMWBY010000067.1 GCA_023818745.1 Candidatus Omnitrophota bacterium | reverse complement strand
GAAATCTCATAGTAAGGCCTTGCTTTTATAATCTTTTCTGCAAGTTCTTCATCAACAAGAGGTAGACACTCAAGAACTTCTTTATTAGCAGTATTTATATTTATTCTACCGTATACATTTCCATCTATTTTTTTGTAACAAGTAAAATAATCAACAATTTTTCTGTCAGCACCTTTCCAAAAATTTAATGTTTTCCAGTGTTCCATTTTATGTATGAATGAAAGTTCTCCAACTGTTGAAAATTGATTATTTTTTATGTAGAAATGAGAAGGCCATGAAATGAGAAAATTAGTTAATTCAAATTCTTCTCCTATCCAGGGTTGAAAATAAGTATTAAAACTTCCTGGACTTGAAGGACCTAAAAGCCAATCAAATATTCCTCTCATTCTTGGATCATTTTTTTGAACAGTTGTGTCTGGTGTATCTACAATATATTCACAGAATTCTATTAAATTTCCTTTATCATCATATAATTTTATTGTAAAATCAAGACCAAGGTTTTTAAAAATAGGTAGACGATTTAAAAGTTTACTTATAAAACCAAGAGAACCAGGGTTTATAGCAATTATTCTTTCATACTGCTGACAGTTATCAGGGTCTTTTATTGGTAAAAAAAGAGGAACTGGTATCCCACTTTTAGGAATTACTATTATAATTTTTATTAAGTCACCAATTGTGTAAAAAGAAAGTGGAGGTATTTTTGTTTCAGGTTTTATTGTTATTGAGGTGAATCTGTTCACTAACTTTTCGATTTTATTAATTTTTTCCATTTCTATCTCTGTTTCACCATTTAAAACATCATCAAAAATTTCTTTTGAATTTTGAAAAACCTCATTCCAACTTGAAGACCCAAAAGTTAAAACACCCTCAATTTTCCAACCCCCTATATTTTTTTCCTTTAAATAAGGGTTAAAAATTTCAATAAACTGACCTCCCTGTTCTTCATAAATTATAGTTCCATTGGGTAATATCCATGTTTTCCAATCTTTCACTGCATCTATTTCATTTAGATAAGGCACATCTTCAATTCCTGTAAAATACCTATTTCCAATTTTTCTAACAGTTGGTATGGAATCTTTATCTCTGTAATCAATTATGTTTAAAGCAATTTGGGTTGATTGATTTTCTGGGTATCCTAAGGTTTTAAAAATGTTATAAAGTTGGTCAAAATCCGCACTATTTAAATCAACCCTTTCTTTTTCATATCTATTTAAATCTCTATCATAAGAAAAAGTTGTTATAAAATTCTTTATTTTGTCATAATTTTTTTCTCCAAAACCAGAGACCATCTTTATTTCAGATGGAGAAAAATAAGGTCTATCATCTCCATAAGGTTTTAAATAATAAAATTCAGCATCTTCATCTATCCCCTCATTTTCCTCATCAATAAACCCATTTCCGTTATTATCTATTCCATCTATTAAAAATGACAAATTATTTTTATTGTCATCAAACCCTAATTTACCCGGCTTTCCATCCTCTCCATATTTAAATTTTACAATATTATAAAAAAGTTTTTTTCCTAAAATTTTTTCAAATATACTTATTTCATAACAACTATGCCCTTCATTAAAAGATAGGTTTAAATTACCATTTGCATTTATATTAATCTTCCCGGATTCATCTTCAACTAAAACAGCATATCTTCCAATAATATTTTCTTTTTTATCCCTTATGTAAAACCACTTTGCATCACCAACCCCGTCATTATTTAAATCAACCTCATCTCCTTCAAAATTCTTTCTCCATGGATCTTTAAAACAATCATATTCTCTATTATCATTATCAATTTCCCATATGGCATTTTCAATTCCTATTTTGGCAAAATTTTTTGCTTCCTTTCCAGAAATAATTTTTCCTGTTGTTTTTGTCCAGAAATTGAAAAGAATAAGCATCGTAGATGTAAAAAGAAAGATTAAAAGTAAAACTAAAATTACAAGGATTATTACATCTCCATCATTTCCAGCCAATCCTAATAATTTTTTTGAATTCCTTTTCAATTTCTTTTCCCTCTACTTTCCCTTTTGAAATTATAATTTTTATTTCAACAAATTCAGGCAATTTAGGATTTTTCATTTTTTCAGTGTCCCAGTTATCAAGCCAGTCCTTTCCATCAAAATATTTCAAAGAAAAAAATCTTATATTTTCACCAAGAACCTGTGCTCCAGGGAAACCATCAAAAAAAGTAAAATCGGGATTTTTACTATCAACTCGCACCATTTCTGCCATAATTTTATCATCTTTAAAATAGATGCCAAATTTTACGATATCGCCTTCTTTGTCTTCTGAAAAAGGACAGATAAATTTAACATAACTATTTTGTCCTTTAAAATTCATTCTATATTTTCCAGAAAGGTCGTTTATCATAGCATTAGATATTTTGTTTTCAATAAATTCTGAAATATAAATTAATTCTTTTAAAATCTCTTTTTCTATATTTTTTTTCCTTGAAGAGACAAGCGAATTTTTTAAAATCAATATGGCGGCAAGACAAAGAAATGTAAAAATGAAAATGGAAATTAAAATCTCAATCAGTGTATGTCCTTTATCTTCTTCTGAGAACTGAAACAAAATACTTTTTTTCATCTTTTCCTTCTCTTTTCCAAAAAATTTCAAGTTCAATTCTGTATAAGTCATCTTTTTCCTTAATAAAATTTAGTTTATATTTATAATCCGGAAATTCATCTACAATTCCAATAAGAGTTTCTGGTAAGGGTATTTCTTTATTTCCATAAATTTCTTCAATTTGAGATAAAATTTTATCACCTATAAAAGAAACATTAATAAAATTTTTACTTTTTTCACTCATCTTCATTATTACAGGATATGCCTTTACAAGAACAATTATTGCTGAAGCAAGAATAAAAAGACCAATCAGAATACTTATCAGTGTAAAACCGATATTTAATCTTCTATTACACATCTTCCTGTGATATTATTAACTTTAATTTTTTTCTCTTTCTTTGTAATTTCATCCATTATAATTATGTGTCCTGCTTCTTTTGCTGTTCCATCGGGAAGAAAAATTAGTGGATCAAGACCTTCTGTTTTCTCTTTTACTCTTACACTGTCAGGAAATCTTATTTCTTTCCACACAAGAATTTTATCTTCCTTTAAAATCTTAAAACTTTTTTCTCCAAATATGACAGAAAAATTAATTCTTTCATTTATTGCATATTCTCTTGCAAGATTTATCCCTTCTACAATTTTAGCAATTGTTGAATTTAGAAGATATGATTGATGGTATTTTTGAATAAAAATTGTTACAGGAATTAGAAAAATTGTTAAGATGAAAATAGAAATCAAAATTTCAATAAAAGTAATCCCTTTTTTATTCATTTAAACTACTCAATAAATTCCTTATGAAGTTCTTCAAGTGCTTTCTGTCCATCTTTTTTTCTTATTACGCAAGATATTCTGATTTCTGATGTACTAATCATTTCAATATTTATTCCATTTTTCGCAAGACAATTAAACATTCTACCCGCAACTCCAGGGTGGTTAATCATTCCTATACCAATTATTGATACTTCACAGATATCAGTATCACATAAAATTTTTTCTGCTCCTATCTCATCTTTTAAATTTTCAACTATTTTTTTTGCTTTCTCCAATTCATTTATATCAACTGTAAAAGAAACATCAGCAAAATTATCTCTTCCAACATTCTGAACAATCATATTGACATTTATTCCTGCTTCACCAATAGCAGAAAATATTTTACCAGCAATTCCTGGTCTATCAGGAACTTTGAAAATTGAAATTTTTGCCTGATTTTCGTTTATAGTAACAGATGAAACTACTGCGCCTTCTCTAACTTCTAATTCTTTTACCATTGTGCCTCCTGTTTCTTTAAAAGTTGATTTTACAACAAAAGGTATTTTATATTTTTTGGCAAATTCAACAGCCCTTGACTGCATAACTTTTGCTCCACTACTTGCCATTTCAAGAAGTTCATCATATGAAATAACAGAAATTAATTTTGCATTTTTAACTCTATTTGGGTCAGATGTAAAAACACCTTCAACATCTGTATAAATTTCACAAATATCTGCATTAATTGCTCCTGCAAGTGCTATAGCAGTCAAGTCAGAACCACCTCTTCCAAGAGTCGTTATTGAATCTTCAGAACTTATTCCCTGAAAACCAGCAATGACAACAATTTTATTTTTCTTGATCTCATTTAAAATCTTTGTTGGTTCAATTTTTTGAATTTTTGCTTTTGTATGAAAAGCGTCTGTTTTAATTCCGGCAAAGTATCCAGGGAATCCCTCTGCTTGTTCACCATACTTTTCAATAGCCATACATAAAAGAGCAACAGAAACAATTTCTCCTGTAGAAAGCAGCAAATCAAGTTCTTTTTCGGGAGGATTAGGCATAATCTGTTTTGCAAGAGCAATTAAGTTGTCAGTAGTTTTACCCATTGCAGAAACAACAACCACAACTTTATTTCCTTTCCTTTTTGTATCAATAACCTTTTGCGCAACAAATTCAATTTTTTCTATATCACCTACAGAACTACCACCATATTTTTGAACTATTAAAGCCATTTTTTTCCCTTTTAAAGCAAAATTATATCATATTTTTAGGAATTGTGGAATTTACGATTTATTAAAAAATAAAATTACTAATACAAATAACTCAAAGTCAGCATTAAATAAATTTAAAAATTATGATGTAAAAATTTTAAATTTCCTTCAGATTTATTTTAACAATCACATTACCAGAAATTTCTATGGATTGTTTATATTGAGGCATATATTGTCCCAAATCAATTTTTGTCTTTATATTCTCTCCTGTTATCGTAAAATTTTGCTCAATAATTTTACCTTTCTCTATATCAAAAACAAGGTCTCCTTTTCCTTTTATCTGGCTTTTATCAAGGGTAAGTATTATATATGCTTTATTTTCTTCAATCTTCCCCAGGGTATAAATAAGTTTCCCTTTTGTGAAAAAAATAGGTATCATTATTTCTTTTTCCCATGATTCTCCTATTTTAATTTTTTTATTAGGAAATGTTGGAGTAAATGATTCTAAATAAATATTAAATGTATTAGAATCAAATTTAGAAAAATCAAGACTAATAGGCAATCTATCAAATCCAGGTATGTAATCAGATAAACTTTTTTGAATAATTTTTGCAAATTCAGCAGAAATTTCCTGAAGCCCAGAACTTTCAAGTATTTTCCCTTTTGGATCTCTTTTTAAAATCGCAGATTTATCAGAAAGATTAATTTTAATATTATTGAAACTTCCTTCTTTATATTTCATTTTTATTATACCATTATTGGCTTCATCTAAATCATAAACTTCCTGTTCAAAATCTATAATAACCTTCCTTTTATTTTCACTATATCTTCCTGATATGTTCAATTTTTCAATATTTTCAATTTTTAAACTGTAAGTAGAGATATCTCCTTTGTTATAAATGTATTTAAGGTCATATTCTTTTAGTACTTCTTCTTGAGAAAACAAATAAAAACAAAATAGACCTAAAATTAAAAGGGATAATTTTTTCATTGTCACCTCCATTTTTTCCATTCTACATGTCCATCCAAAAATAAAACATTTATTCCATCTAAATGAAAGAAATTGTTCCATCCGCTTGTTCTTAAAGGAGGGTCTGCAAGAAGCCATATATTGGAAGAACCAAAATTCCCTTCGTCATCAGTCCATTGGCCATCTATAAGTTTTCCTTTTACTCCTGGGTCACCCGGTGGAGGATTTGTATGAATAATATAGGTTGTATGCGGTAAAAAGGTCCCTCCCAAAAATTCATTTGCAAATTTTTCAACATATCTTTTCCCCTCTGGACAATAATAAAATGATGGTGAAACAGGCCATGTAGAAATATCTATATTGTTTAATTTACTTTCAAATATAGGTCTTATAAAATTTGTCCAGTTTATATAGCACAAAGGATAAATTTCTGCTAACCCTATTTCCCTTGGAGGTATTCTTCCATCATAATCATTTGCATACATTAAAAATCCTTGATATAACTGCTTCAAATTATTCATACAAGATACTTGGCGGGCTTTTTCTCTTGCTTTACTTAAAGCAGGCAAAAGTAATCCGGATAAAATTCCTATAATAGCAATTGTAACAAGCAATTCTATTAAAGTAAAACCTCTTTTTTCCATTTTATCATTTCAGAATTCTCATATAAATTGAAGTTATTATTTCTGGGAAATTCATTTCTTTTATTTTGAAATCGCTTTCTGAAAAAAGTTTATTATAGTTAATTTCTGAAAAATTTAAGAATATTTTATTTTTATCCTTTTCTCCTTTTAAAGTTATTGAAGAGGGTAAAAATGAAGAAACTTTAACTTCTTTTTCAGGGATAGGATAATATAGTGTAAATTCTGTCTGGTCTTTGTCATTAATAAATTTAACCTGATTAAATGTATAAAATTTATCAATTATCTCAATGATTAAAATGCCTTCACTTGAAGGATAATTATAAATAAATGTTTTTAAATTATCTAATTTCCCCTCTTTCTCAAACTTTATTTTTTCTTTTATATGTTGCTCTTTCATAATTAGATAATCAAAAAATGCTGAAAAAAAGTTGACAGGTAAAGGTCCTATTTCAATATTTATATCTTTTGTATTCTGAAATTTCATAAAGTTTCTTATATTTTGTTTTTTATCTCTCATAACAACTCCTAATGAAGGGATAAAAATTTCAATATCATCTTTAATTTGGGAAAAAACAATGCTATCTATATTAGAAAAAATATAAAAATATAAATGTGAAAATTCAAATTTTTCAGATTCAGGAGAAATTTTACCTTTTAAGTATCCATTTATTTTAAGATTTTGTGGAAGTTCCTTTTGAAAAATTTTATAAAATGGGTCTTTTAAATTTTTAAATGTATTTTCTGAAAAATTGAGTTCTCCATATATTTTACTTTCTATTGTCTCTATTCTTAAAAACTGTGCTTTTTCCTTTAGATCTTTAAGTTGATTAAAAAACTTATCAATTACTTCATCTGGAAAACACATTGTAGCGATAATTAAAAAAATAAATAAAAATTTAACCTTCTCCATTATTACCCTCTATATTTAGATTTATGGTAAACAACCCTAAAAGTTTATTTATCTCTTCTGTAAACTTTATTGTCTCCTCTAATTTTA
>JAMWBY010000066.1 GCA_023818745.1 Candidatus Omnitrophota bacterium | reverse complement strand
GTGACAAGTCAATAAGTTTCTACAGGGATAAATAAAGAAAGTCAAAAAAACAACAAATTGAATAAATTAGCCCACCTTTTATGTATCATTTTTGTTTACACCTTATAGAGTTTCTATGTGAAAAACAGAAACTTGGCAAAATAAAAGTATGTGTAAAAATAAATTTGAAAAAATGATAAAGTGTTGCCAAGATACCTGATTTGTATGATTACTTGACATTTTCAAAAAAATGGGTATAATAATTTCAAAAATGGGGGTTAAATGGCTAAACATTTATTTGCAAATATTAAAGATAGTGATAAAAAAGCTTTATTTGAAATACTTAAAAATGGGGAAGAGCATTTAAAAAAAAGAGTCCAAGCAATAATTCTTTCAGGTATTCATAAATATAGGGTAAGTGAAATAACTAAAATTGTAAATTTACACCCTAATCATTTAAGGAAATGGATTCATAGATATAATAAGAACGGAATTGAAGCAATTTTGAATTCACCTAAAACAGGTAAAAGAAAAAAAATTACAGAAGGATTAAAGAAAAAAATATTTGAAATTGCACATATACCACCAAGGAAACTTGGATTGTTCTTTTCATGGTGGACACTTCATAAACTTAAAGATTATCTTGAAGAAAAAGGAATTATTGATAAGATAAGTCATGAAACAATAAGAAAAATTCTTAAAGAAACAAATGTTAAATTACAAAGAGAAGAAACATAAGGAGGTGAAAAATGGGACTCTGGAACTTAAACAAATTTCCATTTCAACCTGAAAAATTATCTGATAATTTAAAAAATGGGTCATTATACAGAATATTAAATAGTCCTTTGAGTAAAAAAATTATTTTAAATTATCTTGAAAAAGATGAAAATGGTATTACAAAACTTGAAAAATTTGTTGAAAAGTTCTCAACTGATACAAGAGGGTTATTTCAAAGAATTTTAAAAGAAAGGGAAACAATTGTTCCTTATATAATTTTTGACCATATATGTAAAATCTTTGAAATTGAAAGAAATAAATTGAAAGATATGATAAAAACCCCAATTATAAAAAAATCAATATTAAATGTTGCTGAAACAATAGTAAAATATGGAGTTAAAGAGCCATTAATTTTTGCTCAACCATTAATGGTTGTTTGGAACATAACAGGAAGATGCAATTTAAGATGTAAACATTGTTATGAAGATGCAGGAATTTTATCAAAAGGACTTCCACAAGAACTTACCAAAGAAGAGAAAATAAAACTTATGGAGGAATTAGTTGAAACAAATATTCCAACTTTTGCTTTTGCTGGTGGAGAACCATTGATGGACCCTGTTTTTTGGGACCTTGCAAAAATAGGGAAAGAAGGTGGTTTATATATGTCAATAAATACAAATGGAACTATTATAACAAAACAGATAGCAGAAAAATTAAAGGAAATCGGATTTGCCTATTATGGAGTAAGTTTAGATGGAGCAAGTAGCCAAATTCATGATGATTTTAGAGGAGTTAAAGGCGCATTTGAAAAAGCATTAAATGGTATAAAAAATTTAATTGAAGTTGGAGAGGCAGATAAAGTTTGTATTGCTTTTACAGTTGCAAAAGAAAATGCAATTATTAAAAATCAAATTCCTGAAATGATAAAATTAAGAGATGAACTTGGGATTAGAAAGGTTGTTTTATATAATTATATTCCCTGTGGAAGAGCAGATTTCAGTAATGATTTAACATGTGAAGAGAGAGAAAAATTATTTGAAATATTTTATGATGATTTAAAGCAGGGTAAAGAATCTCTTTTATCAACTGCTCCTCAATTTGGAAGATACTGTAAGCAAATGTATGAACTTGGATATGGACAACATACAGTTATAGGTCATTTTACCTCAGGAAATGCAAAAAAACTTAAAAATTTAGTAGAACTTATAGGTGGTTGTGGCGCTGGCAGAGCATATATAGCAATTCAGCCAGATGGAAGAATTACTCCTTGTGTTTATATACCAGATGTTTATATTGGAAGTATGAAAGTTAATGGAGAGATAAGGAAAGAAAATTTACTTTTTGTCTGGGATAACTCTGAAGTTTTAAGAACAATAAGGGATAGGAGAAATCATCCTGAAAGGTATGGTTGTAAAGGGAAATATTTTTCTGTCTGTGGTGGATGCGTTGCAAGAAGTTATGCTTATTTTGGTGATTTTACTGCTCCTGACCCTGGATGTATTTTAAACAAAGAAATAATTGAAAATATGAAACTGTCATCATCTTGCCTACAGAGTGGAACCAAATAACGGAAATCAAATCTTTTTAAAAATAAGTTTTTGAGTTTTTATGTGCAAGATATAGAGGATAGGGAAGTGAATATTTTTCTTTCATGCACTTAATTATAATATTTAGTGAATCTTTTAAATCAATTAAATGTCCTGGAGAAATGAATATAATGCTTCCATTATAATTTCTTAAAGCATGTCCAATTATTTCACCTTCTGAATCTTTTATAAAAGTTGAGGATAGGGGAAAAATTGGTGGTTCAGAATAATTCCCATACAATAATCTTTTGGCACAGCCAATTGTTGGTTTTTCAATTAAAACACCTATATGGGAAGCAAGACCAAACTTTTTAGGATGAGCAATACCATGACCATTTAAAATAAAACAATCCACATCTTTTTCTATTTTTTCAATTAGGTTTATTATATTTTCGCCTTCTCTAAAAGCAAGTAATCCTGGAATGTAAGGGAATTTTTGTTTACCTTTTACTTTTACAACTTCTATAACTTCTAATTCAGGGAATCTACATATTGCTCCTGCTGTAAAAATCCATTCTTCTTTATAAAAACTGTCAATACCGCAAATAATTTTAATATTTTTAGAAAGTGGTTTAATAATAAGTTTGCTTTTTAGCTCATCTTGTATTTTATTCGCTGTATCTTTATCAATATTCCATCTATGCAAAACCTTCAAGTTCATCATTTAGCAAATTCAACTTCTCTTTTTTCTCTTATAACAGTTACTTTAACTTGTCCTATGTATTCCATATTTTCTTCAATTTTTTTTGCAATCTCTTTTGCAAGGATTTTTGCTTGGTCATCTGTAATTTCTTCGGGTTTTACAATAACCCTTACTTCTCTTCCTGCTGAGATAGCATATGCAGAATCAACACCTTTAAAAGAAGAAGCAATTTTTTCAAGATCTTCTATCCTTTTTAAGTATTTTTCAAGTGTATCTCTTCTTGCGCCAGTTCTTGTTGCTGATAAAGCATCTGCGATCTGAGTTATAACTGTATAAGGGACATTTGTTTCTACATCTTTATGATGATTTAAAGCAGCATTAACAACTTCTTCTGATTCTCCATATTTTTTAAGTATTTCTCCACCTATTTCAGGATGAGCACCTTCAACTTCCTGGTCCATTGCTTTTCCAATGTCATGAAAAAGAGCAGCCCTTTTTGCGATTTTAGGCTCATATCCAAGTTCTGATGCAATCATTCCAGCTAGAAACGCACATTCTTTACTATGAATTAGAAGATTTTGTCCATAACTTGTTCTATATTTGAGTTTCCCAAGATATTTTATAAGTTCTGGATGAACATTTTCTATTCCTGTTTCAAATAATGTTTTTTTACCTTCTTCTATCATATGTTCTTCAAGTTCTTTTTTTGTTTTTTCAACAATTTCCTCTATTCTGGCAGGATGTATTCTTCCATCCATTATTAGTTTTTCTAAAGCAAGTTTAGCAAGTTCCCTTCTATAAAGGTTAAAAGAGGAGATAGTAACTGCTTCCGGTGTATCATCAACAATAAGATCAACTCCTGTAAGTGCTTCAAATACCTTTATGTTCCTTCCCTCTCTTCCTATTATTCTTCCTTTTATCTCATCGGATGGTAAACTAACAACAGAAATAACACTTTCTGTTGCTTCCTCAGGTGCAAGTCGTTGCATAGTTGTTAAAAGTATTTCTCTGGCCTGTCTTTCAGCATTTTCTTTTGCCTCTTTTTCAATCTTTTGCTGTAATTTTAATGCGTCTTTTTTTGCTTCTTCTTCCATCAATTTCAAAAGTTGGTTTTTTGCCTCTTCTTTTGTAATACCGGATATCATCTCAAGTTTTCTCTTCTCTTCTTCTATAAGTTTTAAATATTCCTGTTCTATGTTTTTCAGTTCTTCTTCTTTTTTATTTAAATTCTTTTCCTTATTTGATAACTCCTGCTCTTTTATTTCAATAAGTTCTGCTTTTCTTTCAATTGTAAATTCTTTTTGTTGTAATCTTTTTTCTTGAAATTGCAGTTCTTTCCTTTTATTCTTTGTTTCTTTTTCAAACTCGCTTCTTAATCTGTAAAGTAACTCTTTTGCCTCTATATCTATTTCTCTTTTTTTCTTTAATGCTAAATCTTCTGCTTCTTGTATTATTTCTTTTGCTCTTTTTTCCGCTGATTTTATTGTTCTTTCTCCAACATATTTTCTCCATAAGTACCCTACGAGAATAGAAACAGCTCCCCAAAGTATAAACCATGGTAAAACAAGCTTAAATGTATTTATTGTATTCAGCATCGCTTCCTCCTTTATTTTTTAAATAAAGGAGTTACCCAGCACGCCAGACAGGTAGGAAATAGAGAAGAATAAGTTTCAAACTCGTTTTTATTTTGTAATTTTTAAGTTTTATATTTCTAATTTCCATTTTTTATTTATATCCTTACCAGTCTGACCGACTTTATTGCCGGAAACTCCTTTATTTTTAATAATACCTTTTCGTCAACTTCAGCGTCAAGATTTAAAACTGTTATTGCTGGACCACCTTTTTCTTTCCTTCCAAGAGTCATAGAAGCAATATTTATCCCATTTTTACCGAGAACTGTGCCTATATGACCCATAATACCTGGTTTATCTTCATTGTAACAAACAAGTAAAAAGCCCTCAGGAACTGCCTCAACAGAAAAACCATCAATTTTTACAATCCTACCTTCATTTCTTATTAAAGTGCCTGCAAGAGAAACGCTTTTGGAATTAATTACCTCAACTGTGATTAAATTGGTAAATTCTGTTGGAGTTATTTCTCTTTTCTCATTTAATTTAATACCTCTTTCTTTCATCAATAATAAAACATTTATAGGATTAACTTTTTCATTTTCATCTTTTAAAAGACCAACAAGTATATTTGCTCTCAAAAGAGATAAATCATAATTTGCTATTTCTCCTGAGTATGTTATATTGACAATTTTAATTGAATTATCAATCATCTGTCTTAAAAAGACGCCAATTTTTTCTCCAAGTGAAAGAAACCCCCTTAATTTTTCATATGTTTCTTCATCTAATGAAGGAAAGTTAACTGCATTTTTAATAATTTTCTTTTTTATCGCTTCTACAATTTGGTTTGCAAGTTGGCAAGCAACATTAATCTGGGCTTCTTTTGTAGATGCACCAAGATGTGGAGTTACAACTACATTATCAAGTTCAAATAAAGGCGAATCTTCAATTGGTTCTTTTTCAAAAACATCAAGAGCAGCACCTTTAACTTTCCCATTTTTTAAATATCTTAAAAGCGCTTCCTCGTCTATAATCCCTCCTCTGGCACAGTTAACTATCATAACCCCCTTTTTCATCTGTTCAAATTCCTTATCGCTTATCATATGATATGTATCCTTTGTTAGCGGTAAATGAAGAGTAATAATATCTGACTGTTTAAGAAGCCCTTCAAAATTAACAAGATTAATTCCCATTTCTCTTAATTCTTCTTCATTTACATAAGGGTCATATCCAATAACTTTCATTCCTATACCCTTTGCTAAAGTTGCCACCCTTTTTCCAATTCTACCAAGGCCAATTATTCCAAGTGTTTTTCCGTAAAGTTCTGTTCCAATAAATTTCTTTTTTTCCCATTTTCCATTTTTCAATGTCTGATTTGCAATAGAAATATTCCTAGCAAGAGAAAAGATTAAACCTATTGTATGTTCAGCAGCAGAAATTGTATTTCCTTCAGGAGCATTCATAACAATAATGCCTTTCAAAGTGGCTGCTTCAATATCAATATTATCAAGTCCAACACCCGCTCTTCCTATTATTTTTAAATTTTCTCCTTTTTCTATTACCTCCCTTGTTACTTTTGTTCCACTTCTTACAATTAAAACATCATAAGGTTGAATTAAATTAACTAATTCTTCTGTTGTTATTTTTCCGGTTTCTTTCACTTCAAATCCCTCTTTTATTAATATCTCTACACCTTCTGTTTCAAATGGTTCAGCAATTAAAACCTTTACATTTTTCATTTTTTTCCTCACATCTTTTACAAAATTTTATCTTTTAAAAAATTTTATGTCAAAAAAAAGTTTTACTTATTTACTAAAAAAATGTAAAATTAAGTTAAAGAGAAACTTTTAAAAATGAAAAAACTACTCATTCTTATATCTGTTGTAATTTTATTATCTGGTTGTGTAAAAGCAAAAAAAGAAGAGGAAAAACTCCCTGAAGTTTATTTTCCAACTTCTGAAGAAATCAAGGAAAGCGGGATTTCAGAAGAAAAAGAGATTAAAGATGAGTTGCCCGAAGAAAAGGTAGTTGATGTAAAAAAAGAGGAAAAAATAGAAGAAAAACCAAAAGAAAAAGAAATAGTTTTACTTCCTAAAAAAGAACCAGTTCCTAGTCCAAAAAAAGAAGTTGTTGCTCCTATCCTTCCTAAAATATTTCTTAATAAGTGGAATGGAGAATGTTTAATCTATAGTGTAAAATGGAATTCTGTAAATTTAGGTAAAGCAATTTTTTTATGTGTAGAGGAAAAAGATTATTATCGTCTTATAGGGATAACAATCCCTCAGGGATTGACGGAAAGGATGGGATATGGTTATAACAGAGGGGATTCATTTATAGATAAAAAAACAGGTAAAACAAGATATTTTTACTTATATTCAAGGACTGGGAAAAAGGAAAAAACAACAGAACTTTTCTTTAACTGGAGTGCAAATCAATATACTACAATAGAAAAAGTTTTAAAAGATAAAAAATTAATTTCAATAAAGAGGAATGTTATTAATTTTGAAGGAGATATTTTTGATTGCATTTTATTTTTCTATTTGATAAGGGATTTAAATTTAAAAGACCTTCAAGGAAAAGAGTTCCAGATTGCTTTATCTGAAAAATGGTTTTTTAAGATAAATTTTAAAGAAAAGGGAATAAAAAATATACCAACAGGAGAAATTAAGGAAGTAGTTATACTTGAACCATTTTTAAGAAGCGAAAAAGAAAACTTTAAAACAAGCAGATTTAGTATATGGATAACTAATGATGGAGAAAAACAACCGATAT
>JAMWBY010000065.1 GCA_023818745.1 Candidatus Omnitrophota bacterium | reverse complement strand
TCAAAATCAATTCTTATTTTTTCTTTTTCTATCTCAAGTTTTTTACGATATTCTTCTTCTCCTCGTTTTTTAATTTCTTCTGCCTTTAATTTTGCTTCTTCAATAAGTTTATTTATAAGTTTTTCAATCATTTTATATTTTTACTCCCATAAGTAAAAATATTGAAGCAACAAGACCTAATACTGCATATGTTTCAACAAGTGCTCCATAAACAAGCGCTCTCATACTTGCTTCGGGATGTTTTGAAGCGACACTTATCCCAGCAGCACATACTTTCCCCTGATGTATTGCAGAGATTAAACCAGAAATTGCTATTGGAAGACAAGAAATTAAAATTTGAATACCCTTTGAAGGTCCAATTGAAGGAATTTGGCCTCCAAGAATTCCAATTTTCATCATTACAAGGAATCCTGTTAAAAAACCATAAATACCCTGTGTTCCGGGTAAAGCAACAAGTAAAAGCATAGTTCCAAATTTTTCTGGCTCTTCTGATAGTACTCCATTGGCTTCTCTTCCAACATAACCAATTCCAATACTTGAACCAGCCCCACACAAAAATATCGCAAGTGCTGCTCCTATTAAAGAATAAATAAGTCCTGTTTCCATTTTTCACCTCCGCATCTCTTTTAATTTTCTAATAAGAATTGGAATAACTTCAAATATATCTCCTATAACTCCAAGATTCGCAACTTTAAAAATTGGTGCATCAGGGTCTTTATTTACAGCAATTATATAATCGGATGTCTGCATACCTGCAAGATGCTGAATTGCTCCAGAAATTCCACAAGCAATATATACTTTTGGTTTAACAGTTTTTCCAGTTTGACCTACCTGATGAGGATATCCTATCCAACCAGAATCAACAGCAGCACGTGAAGCACCTACAGCACCAGAAAGAATATCTGCAAGTTCTTTTATCATTTGGAAATTTTTACCTTCCTTTAAACCTCTTCCTCCTGAAACGATTATTTCTGCTTCCTGCAAATCAACCACATTTTCAACTTTTTCTCTTTCACATATTTCAACTTCTCTATCTATCTCAAAATCAATTTTTTCTTCAATTATTTCACCATTAACATTCACTTCATCTTCGGCAATATCAAAAATTTTAGGTCTTATTGTTGCCATCTGGGGTCTATGTTTTTCACATATAATTTTTGCCATTAAATTTCCACCAAAGGTTGGTCTTGTCTGAATCAAAAGTCCTGTTTTTTCATCTATATCAACATCTGTACAATCAGCAGTAAGACCTGTTTGAACTTTAACAGCAACAGATGGTATAAAACTTCTTCCAATCATAGTCGCACCAGCAATCAAAATGTTTGGTTTATACTTTTTAATCAGATAGGCAAGGGATTCTGCATATACTTTTTCACTAAAATTGCAAAAAATATCATCTTCAATGAAATAAACTTTTTCTGCTCCTTTTTTGATCAATATTTCTAATTTATCCTTAATATTTCTCCCAAAAATAACTGCGCATATTTCCTGATTTAACTTTTTCTTCAATTTTTTTGCAGCAGAAAGCATTTCAAAAGATACAGAGGAAATCTCTTCCTCTCTTGTTTCTGCGAAAAACCATATATCTTTATATTCACTTAAATCTTTTGTTTCTACAACTTTTTCCTCTCTAATCAGTGCTTTTTCAGGACATATCTTTACACACAATCCACAAACAGTACATTTTTCATTTATTTCAATTTTATTTTCTTTAATTTCAATCGCACCAAAAGGACATTTTTCAATACATTTTTTACACAAATTACATTTTTCATAAATGACTTTTATTCTCATTTATATTACTCCAATTTTTTTTAATTCTTTTATAATTTCATCTGCAAGTTCTTCTGGTTGTCCTTCAACTCTTCTTCCATCTTTTTTTATCGTCTGTGTCCATACATCAATAACTCTTGTCGGAGAACCATCTTGTCCAAACATACTTTCATCTCCAGAAAGTACTTCTGCATTCCATATAGGTATTTCTACTTTTTTTGCTCTTAACATATTTTTCAACGAAGGAATTCTTGGTTCATTTATTTCTTTAACAACTGTAATTAAAATAGGCAATTTAGCCCTTACAATTTCATAATGGTCTTCCATCAATCTTCTACACTCAATCTTATTCTCTTTTATATCAATTATTTTGCTAACATAAGTTATATAAGGAATATTAAGATGTTCTGCGATACCAGGACCTACTTGACCTGTACTACCATCAAGAGTTTCTCTGCCACAAATTATAATATCAAAGTTTCCTATTTTTTTTATTCCAAGAGATAAAGTATAAGAAGTTGCAAGTGTATCACTACCTGCAAATTTTCTATCGCTTAAAATCACTCCATAGTCAATTCCCATCCCTATTGCTTCTCTTATTGCGCTTTCTGCTTGTGGTGGGCCCATAGTGATTACCCAAGTATTGCCACCAAATCTTTCTTTTAACCTTATGCCTTCTTCAATAGCATAAAGGTCATATGGATTTATAATACTTTTCACTCCCTCCCTTACAATTCTTTTTGTTACTGGATCCACTTTAACATCCAATCCTTCTGGAACCTGCTTAATACAAACAATTATATTCATTCCTCCTCCGTTTTTAAGCAAATTATTTTATCATAGACAGCAAAAATTTTAAAATTCACCAACTATTTTATTTTCAAAATGGGACTTATAAACCATATCGCTTACAAGAGCAACTTTTTCTATTATTTCCCAACTTGTATGAGGTTGTTTTTTATCTTTAATGACTTTCACAAAATCTTCTGCTGGATTCTTAATATCTATTTCAATTCCTTTTAAAATTTTCCTTTCCTTTTCTCCTTTAAATTGAACATAAGAATTTTCAGATAGAGAAACGCTCAAAAGGTTATTTTTATCATCCCATATTAATAAATTTTCTCTCCAAAATGGGTCATATCCAAGAACACTAAAATTTCCTATTGCTCCTTCTTTAAATTTAATAATAAAAGCAGAATTGATATCAACTTTTTCTCCTCTAAAGTCAACAAAAGAAGCAACTTTGGCAGGTGTAAGGTCGGTTAAGAAAAATATTAATGCAACAAAATGACTTCCTGAATCAGTAAGTTGTCCTTTCCCTGAATATTCAGGATTTAATCTCCAACCCCTTTGGATATCTGCTGTTTTAAATGGTTCATGCCAGTATTGAGATAAAAAACCTGAAAGAAATATTAAATTACCAAAGTTTTCTTTGATAATTTTTCTACCTTCATTAAAAACAGGCATATAATGCCTTTGATATCCAACAACAACTTTTTTTCCTGTTTTTTCCATAACTTTTCTCACTTCAACCGCTTCATCGTAACTTATAACTGCTGGTTTTTCAACAAGAACATCACAACCTTTTTCAAGAGCAATTTTTATCTGGTTTAGATGAAAAGTATGTGGAGAACATATAACTACTCCATCAAGTTTCTCTTTTTCAATCATCTCTTTTTCATCTGTATATTTTTTAATCTTTTCTCCATAATTTTCTTCAAATTTCTTGAAATTTTCTTCATTCGGCTCAATTGCAGAAACAATTTTTGCTTCTTTTGTCTCCTTAAGATGAACTAAATGCATATGAGAAATACCTCCACAGCCAATAAATCCTATTTTTATCATTTTATTCCTCCTTTTTAAATTTTAAAACTTAAAATAATAGAATCTTCAAATGTCGGAACTTCAAGAAAATTTCTGATAATTTTATCTTCCATATCATAAAAAACCTGTAAGTATAAAACCATTTTGGTTTTCCCTTTTAATGTAATCTGTAAAATTTTATCATATTCAATGCTTTCAATTAAAATTTCCTGTAAATTTTTTGCATATTCGCTAATGTAATCATAACTTTTAAAAATTAAATCTTCTGTTGCTATTTCTCTTATTATCCCTTTAATAATTTCTTCCCATTCTTCTATTTTTAAAAAAGCAATCCTTTGTTCATGACACATAAGACAACCAAAAAACTTATTTTCAAGACCTCTTTTAATCTGTAATACACCTCTTTTAATAGCTCTTTTTATATCTGAAAAGGTATTTTCGCCCCAGAATTGTGTACAATTATGAAGAAAATCAAAATCAGGTTTTTTATCATCCGATGTTTTCCCTTCTATTTTCCATGGAATAGACATAACATTGAAAAAATCACTATCTTCTGGTATATCACTTAAAGAAAAAAATATTTTCCCGTATGGCTTTAAAATCCATTTATGGGCTTCAGGATTAGAATGTGCTTTCCCTGGTTTTATTACATTCATCAAAAAAGTTTGTCCTCTTTCTTTTAAATAAGGTAATGACTTAATACCAAGTTCTCCAAAATGAATATTAACTGTTTTTGATGGTTTTACTCCAAAATATTCAAATTTTTTATCAACTTTTTTAAAATTTTCTTTCAATATCTCATCAGAAAATTCTTCTCCATTATGCTTCATATAAATAGGAAATTCATTAATATTTTGAGGATCTGAAAATGCATGAGGAGAAAATTCTGCAAGTTTTTCATTATATTTTTTTCTTATAACTGGAATATCTTCTTCTCTTATATCATCAATAAAAAGTCCGAGATTAGGAATTATTTTATACCTATTTAGTACTTCAACATATTTCAATCTTCCAACTGTTTCCAGGTATTTTGCGACTTTACTACCCGAACCAGAAACATCATCAATTCGTGCTGTTATAAAAGGAGGCATTGTCTTTGTTATAAGTGGTTTTTTACCTGCCCAAATTAACGATCTATAAAATACATCATCAAGTCCTTCTGTATGCCCAAGAATTTCATCCTGCCAAACAGATGCAGATGTAAGAAATATAACAATCTTCCCTTTCCCAAATCTGCCATATATTCCACAGATTTCATTATTTGCACTATATAAAAATGGTTCCCAGAATTTTCCATCTATTTCAACTGAATAAAAAAGAATTTCATTTTTCAACTTTACTTCATCCAAAAAAGTCCCTTGGCATATCCATGAACTTTTTTCAAGTTTTATTTCAGATGTCTTTTTGGAACTTATCTTTTCAATTTTAATTGATTTTAAAAATTTTGAAGGATAAGGAGCAATATATCCATCAAAAATAACAAGTCCCATTCCTGAATAAACATTTTTAAGCATTATTTCGGATTCCTCTTGACCAATTGAAAAACCAAGCCCTTCTTGTCCAATTATCAAAAGAGATGTATTCTCAATATCTCTTTCAAAAAATCTTTCAAAATTAAGGTCACAAACTTTATAATAGAATCCGAAATGTTCAACAGCAGAAAGAATTCCTTTTCTACACCTTGTATAATTAACTAATTTTGAAGAATCAACAAGAATTTTCGTTACCATTATTCTAAATTTGTATGTCTTTTTTCTATAAAATTTTCTTTTATCATATTTTTTTCAATGAACCTCTGAATGAAAATCTCTAAAAATAAAAAACATACCTGTTCAAAAAGAGAATTTCCAAACTGAATTGATTTTTCAACAGGAATAATTATCAAAAAATCTGAAATTTTTGCAAGTTTACTGTTTTTGTTTGATGTTATGGTTAGAATTTTGCCTCTTTCTTTCTTACATAATTCAGCAATCCCTAAACTTGTTGATTTTTCACCTGTTGCAGAAATAAAAATTATAAGGTCATTTTTTGTAAACTTTGGAGTTATTGTCTCCCCTACAAAATATGAATTAAATCCGAGATGGAATAAACGCATACAAAAACACTTTCCAATAAAACCACTTCTTCCTGTTCCATAAACAAAAATTTTTTCACTTTTCAGAATTTTATCTTCAAGCAAAGAAAAATTTTCATCTTTGATTTTTGAGTATGCTTTTAAAATTTCATCAATTACTTTCTTCATATTTTAAAATTTTAACATTATCTTTTAAACTTTCAAACTTCTATATTCTATGATATACTATTTTTCAAAAGGAGGTTGTCATGATAAACCTTGAAAATAAAATACTTACAATAATGGAAAAAGGGGCTTCTCAAAGAGTTGTCAGAGGAATATTAAATGCTTCTTTAAAAAATTCAATAGCAAGAAGAGCACTGATAAATGCAATAGATAGAGCAACTTACAAAATGTCTCTTCAAACATATGAAAGACCACAAAAAGTTCTTGAAGAAAGATATTATATGGGAAGGGCTCTTTTGCATTCAATTGCGAGATTGTTTGATACAGACAGTATTTCTTCAAATTGTGTAAAAGCACTTTCAAATATCTTTCTTGGAAAAATTTTTATTCAAGGAATTTATATAAGAAGAACATTTGAAGAAAAACATGGATTTAGACCTCCTTGTTTTGTAACAATCTCACCAACAAATATATGTAATCTAACATGTAAAGGTTGTTATGCTGGTGAAATTTACCAAAAGAACACTTTAAAATTTGATGTCTTTGATAGGGTCATAAAAGAAATAAAAGAAGAATTTGGTGCATATTTTTTTGTTATTTCTGGTGGAGAGCCATTTATATATAAAGATGAAGGGAAAACATTGTTTGATATACTTGAAAAACATAATGATGCTTATTTTATGGCTTATACAAATGGAACCATGATTAAAAAAGATGTTGCGAAAAAACTTGCTGAATTAGGAAATCTTACTCCTGCTATATCTGTTGAAGGATTTGAAAGCCAAACAGATGATAGAAGAGGAAATGGTGTTTTTAAAAGGATAATGGAAGTAATGGATGATTTAAGAGAGGAAGGAGTGCCATTTGGAATATCTGTTACACCAACAAGATATAATGCTGATTTACTATTATCAGATGAATTTATTGATTTTTATTTTAACAAGAAAGGTGCTTTTTATGGATGGTATTTCCAGTATATGCCAATAGGAAGAAATCCTTCTATTGATTTTATGGTAACACCTCAGCAGAGATATAAAATGTTAAAAAGAATATGGCAACTTGTTATAGAGAAAAAAATTTTTATTGCTGATTTCTGGAACTCTGGAACTGCTTCTGATGGCTGTATGGCTGCAGCAAGAGGTGGGGGGTATTTTTATATAATGTGGGATGGAACTATTACTCCTTGTGTTTTCATACCATTTAAAGATAAAAATTTAGGGAACATTTATAAAATTTATGCTGATGGAAAAACAATAACAGATGCCATCAAATCCCCTTTATTTGAAAAAATAAGAGAATGGCAAAATAATTACTGGATCAAAAGGAAAAAAAATGAATGTGGGAACCTACTTACTCCCTGTATAATAAGAGATAATTCCCTTGATTTTTATAAAATAGTGAACCAAACCGATGCCCAGCCAATTGATGAAGGAGCCAAAGAATACATAAAATTTATTGAAGAGGGGAAAATGCCAGAATATAATAAAAAATATAGAGAATTAGTTGATCCCCTCTGGCAGAATGAGTATTTAAAA
>JAMWBY010000064.1 GCA_023818745.1 Candidatus Omnitrophota bacterium | reverse complement strand
AGAGTTCAACTAAAAAAAATAAAAAGAATTGCAGAAAAAAGATATAAAATTGTTGAAGAATTGAGAGTTGGCTTTAAAAATTTAAAAGGATTTTCTTTATGGGAAAGACCAAAAGATTCAAGACCAAATTATTGGTTCTGTTTTGTTAAGGTTGAACAAGAAAAATTTAAATTTGATAAATGGAAACTTGCAGAAATTTTGAATAAAGAAGGACTTCCTATTGGCGCTCATTATGTTATTCCTATGTATGAAAACCAATTTATAAAAGAAAGAAAAACTTTTGGAAGTTCTGGATATCCTTTCAATCCTTATGCTCCTGAAATTGAATATAAATGTCCAATTGCTGAGAAGGCACTTAATTCACATATGACTTTATATTTTAATGAAAACTGGGGGAAAAAAGAAATAGAAGATGCAATAAAAATTTTTGAGAAAGTTGAAAAATTCTGCCTAAAATAAGCATGACTGAAAACCATTGCCCCACCTTCATCTTCCACTTCCACCTCGTAGGTGGCAGAGGGGAGAAAAATTTTACAAGTTTTTGTTTAAATAGTAAACTTAAAAAAAGTTAAACAAGGATGGGAAGATGCCGAATAGAATAGATGCTCCTCAAATCACAGATAATTTTATAGAAAAATGGGCAAAAAGAATAAAACCTGAACTTGAATTTAATTGTAAAACTAAAGATGAATTTTATAGTTGGAAAAAGCAATTAATTAATAAGATTAAAGAACTACTTGGTGAGTTTCCAGAACCATCTGATTTAAAACCAGAAAAATTATCAGAAGAAGAAAAAGAGAAATATATAAGAGAAAAATGGATAATACAGACAGAAAAGGATTGTTTTATGCCTTTATATATTTTAATACCGAAAGGAAATAAGAAGAAATATCCAGCAATATTATGTTGTCATGGCCATGGACCATATGGAAAAGACCCAGTTGCAGGAGTTCATAATAATAATCCAGAAGTAATAAATTATATAAAAACTTATAATTACAACTATGGAGAACAGATGGCTGAAAATGGTTTTGTTACAATTGTTCCTGACTGGCGAAGTTTTGGAGAAAGAATTGGATATTTTAATATTTATGCACCAAGAGATATATGCAATATTCATTTTTTACAACATTTAATTTGTGGAAGGACATTACTTGGTGCAAATATTTTTGATGGAATGAGAGCAATAGATTTTTTATTAACCAGGGATTATGTAGATAAAGAAAATATTGGATGTATGGGTCTTTCTTTTGGTGGAACAATGACAACATATTTAACTTTACTGGATGATAGAATTAAAGCAGCAGATATAATATGTTATGCTACAACAACTTTACATTATGCTATTGAAAGACCAAATTTCTGTGGCAGTCAGATAGTTCCTTTTCTTTATAAATATGCAGATGTTGGAGATGTTATAGCCGCAATTTGTCCAAAACCACTTTTAATTGAGTCAGGAGCAAATGATACTTGTTTTTGGATAGATTCAGCAAAAAAAGCACATGAAAAAATTAAAAATGCATATAATGTTGCAGGAGTGGGTGAAAACTTGTGGATAGATATCTTTCCTGGAGAACATAGTTTTTCTGGAAATTTAGTATTCAAGTTTTTCAAAAAGCATATGAAATGAAAAAGTATATTCTAAAAAGATTATTTCAATTAATTCCTCTTCTTATTGGTATGACTTTTATTTCGTTTATAATAATACAACTTTCCCCTGGTGATTATTTTACACAATTAAAGATGAATCCTGAAATTTCTTCTGAAACAATTGAAAAAATGAGGAAAATTTTTGGACTTGATAAACCTATTATTGTTCAATATTTCTACTGGCTCAAAAATATTTTTACATTTAATCTTGGGGAGTCCTTTTCTTATCATGTTCCTGTTTCATATCTTATAAAAATACGACTTAAAAATACAGTATCTCTCTCAATTTTTTCATTGTTTTTAACATGGATAATAGCAATTCCTCTTGGAATTTATGGTGGTGTAAAAGAAGGAAGGTGGATAGAAAAATTTTTATCTTTTATTGCTTATATAGGTATCTCAATTCCTTCTTTTTTCCTTGCAATGTTAATAATATTTTTTATATCTAAAACAGCAATATTACCTCTTGGAGGAACAACTTCAATTTTTTATGAAGGCGCATCCTATCTTGAAAAATTTATAGATTATTTGAAACATCTTTTAGTCCCTGGTATTGTATTGACTTTAACAGGAATTGGTTCTTTGTATCGTCTTATGAAAAATAATTTTCTTGAAGCACTTAACTCTCCATATGTTTTTACAACGTATGCTAAAGGTATCCCAACCTACAAAATTTACTTTAAGCACGCTTTAAGAAATGCTATAAATCCTATGATTACAATTTTTGGATATGAACTTTCTGGAATTTTAAGTGGTGCTGGACTTGTAGAAATAATTACTGGCTGGCCTGGAATGGGAAGATTGATTCTTGAAGGAGTTCTTTCTCAAGATTTGTATCTTGTAATGGCTTCTCTTTTAATAGGTGGAATTTTATTAATTTTAGGAAATTTATTTTCTGATGTTTTGCTTGCTTTAACAGACCCAAGGGTGAGGTTAAAATGAAGATTGTTTTAAAAAGGTTAAAAAAAAGGAATAAAATTTCATATATTTCATTCTGTATTATTATTTTTCTATACTCAGTTGCATTTTTTGCTGATTTTATAGCACCCTATCCTTACAATAAACAATTTAGAGAGTATCCTTTATGTCCGCCCACAAGAATACATTTTTTTGACCATAATAAAAATTTTCATTTAAGACCATTTGTATATGAAATTAAACTTGTAAATCCTGCTTTAAATCAATATGAGGTTATAAAAAACAAAATTTATCCAGTTTATTTTTTCGTTAAAGGAGAAAAAAGAAAAATTCTTGGTATATTTACTTCTGAAAGGTATTTATTTGGAACAAAACAAGGTAAAATTTTTCTTTTTGGAACAGATATCCATGGAAGGGATATATTTTCAAGAATTCTCTATGGTGCAAGAATTTCTCTTTCAATTGGTGTGATAGGAGTTTCAATTTCTTTTGTTCTTGGATTTTTAATTGGTGGAATCTCGGGGTATTTTGGAGGTAAAATTGATAACTTGTTAATGCGACTTGTTGAAATTTTTATGATGTTTCCTTCTTTTTATTTAATGCTTGCTTTAAGAGCGGTATTTCCTTTGAATCTTTCATCATTTCAAATTTATATTTTGATTGTGGTGATATTAAGTTTAATTGGATGGGCTGGACTTGCAAGAATAATAAGAGGCATGGTTTTATCAATTAAAGAAGAAGAATATGTTTTGGCTGCAAAGGCACTTGGATTATCAACTTTTAAGATTATTTTCAGACATATAATTCCAAATACTTCATCATATACAATTACTGCAATTACCTTATCAATTCCTGGTTATATTCTTGGTGAATCTGCTTTAAGTTTACTTGGTCTTGGCATTCAGGAACCATATCCAAGTTGGGGAAATATGCTTTCTGTATCAGTTGGAAATTTGCGAATCCTTTCTACAGCACCATGGATGTTAATTCCTGGTTTTTTTATATTTTTAACAATTATATGTTTTAATTTTCTTGGAGACGGATTAAGGGATGTTTTAGACCCTAAAAACTGGTAAAAAATGAGAGAAATATTAAAACTTGAAAATGTTTGGGTTGGTAACCAAGAAGTAAAAATATTAAGAGATATAAATTTTGAAGTTAAGGAAAGGGAAATTTTATCTATTGTTGGAGAAAGTGGTTGTGGAAAAAGTTTAACTTTAAGAACGATTATAAAACTTCTACCTAAAAATCTAAAACTTCTTGAAGGCAAAATTTATTTTGAAGAAAAAGACATTACTGAATTTCAAGATATGGAAAAAATAAGAGGTAAAAAAATTGGTATGATTTTTCAAGAGCCATCTTCTTATCTAAATCCTCTTTTCACCATAGGAAATCAAATAGAAGAAGCAATTAAAAATGGAAAAGATAGAAAAAATAAAAAAGATAGAGTTTTTAAAATTTTAGAAGAAATGGGATTGTCAAAAAATGTATATTATCAATATCCTCATCAATTAAGTGGTGGAATGCAACAAAGAGCAATGATTGCTATGGCTATCATAAATAATCCCTATTTGCTTCTTGCTGACGAACCAACAACTGCACTTGATATAACAACTGCTTTTGGGATAGTAAATCTTCTAAAAAACCTGGTAAATATTCATAATATGTCAATAATTTTTGTTACACATGATATTTCTCTCGCAAGTTTTATTTCAGATAAAATTATTGTAATGTATGCAGGAATTATTGTTGAAAAAGGAAATGCTGAGTTGATATATAATAACCCTTTTCATCCATATACAAAAAAACTTATAAATTGTTTGCCTGAAAAATATCAAAAGGGCGAGAGAATAAAAGTAATTGATGGTGAAGTTCCAACATATAAAAATTTACCTAAAGGATGTCCTTTTAATCCAAGATGTGAATACAAAATTGAAATATGTGAAAAAAAACTTCCAGAAGAAATTGCTTTAGAAAATAGAGATGTGAGGTGTTTCAAATATGGAAAAATTATGGAAAGTTGAAAATTTAAGTAAATCATATGAAATAAAAAGTGAATTTAAAAGAGAAAAAATTTATGCAATAGAAAATATAAATCTTGAAATTTATAAAGGTGAAATATTTGGTCTTATTGGAGAAAGTGGTTCTGGAAAGACAACATTTGGTAAAGTTTTGATAAGATTAATTGAACCTGATGATGGGAAAATAATTTTTAAAAACACAGAAATTACAAATTTAAAAGAAAATATATTAAGAAAATATAGAAAAAAATTTCAAATTATTTTTCAGGATCCGTATAAATCTCTAAATCCAAGATTGTATTGTGGATATATAGTAATGGAAGGTATTCAGGGTAAAAATAGAAATGAAAAGATGGAAAAAGCAATAGAATTGTTAAATCTGGTAGGAATAAAAAAAGAAAGGTTTTATGATTATCCTCATCAATTCAGTGGTGGAGAAAGACAGAGAATTGCAATTGCAAGAGCACTTTCAACAGAACCTGAGTTTATAGTATGCGATGAGCCAACTTCTAACCTTGATGTTTCCATTCAGGGACAAATTTTAAATCTTTTTATTGATTTAAAAGAAAAATTTAATTTGACGTATTTATTTATTACACATAATATTAAAATTGTTAGATTTATTGCAGACCGACTTGCCATAATGTATAAAGGAAAAATTGTTGAAATAGGGAAAACAGAAGAAATATTTGAAAATCCAAAACATCCTTATACTCAGAAATTATTAGAAAGTAGAATATGAAGATGAATAATACTTTTTTGAAGGATATATGTCTAAATAATAAGATGAAAAGGGTATTAATAAGTTTATCTTTGTGTGTTTTAATTGGTTCTACAATAAAAAGCGATTTTGTTTTTTCAGAAGGTATAATACTGCCTTATGAGAAAGAAACTTGGTCAACCTCGGAAAGTCAAATTGATAGATATGTTTTTTCAACATTAAAAAAATTAGGGATACAACCTGCATTTCCTTGTTCTGATGAGGTTTTTATAAGAAGGGTTTACCTTGATACAATGGGAATTTTACCAGAACCTGAAGAAGTTATAAATTTTTTAAATGATAAAAATCCAGATAAAAGAAAATTATTAATTGATAAACTCCTTGAAAGAAAAGAATTTGCTGAATATTTATCTATGAAGTGGTGTGATATATTGAGAATAAAATCAGAATTTCCAATTAATCTCTGGCCCAATAGTGTTCAAGCATACTATACATGGATACTTAATTCTTTAAAAGAAAACAAATCTTATGACAAATTTGTAAGAGAATTACTTACATCAAGTGGAAGTAATTTTAGAGTTCCTCCTGTTAATTTTTACAGAGCTGTTCAAGGAAAAAATCCTTATTCAATTGCTTCTGCAGTTTCTCTTACTTTTATGGGTGTAAGATTTGAAAATTTCCCAGAAGAAATAAAAAATGGGATGAGTAAATTTTTTTCAAAAGTTGCTTATAAAAAAACTCTTGAATGGAAAGAAGAGATTGTTTATTTTGACTCAGAAAATACTGAAACAATAGAAGCGGTTTTCCCAGATGGTAAAAAGGTTGTAATTCCTCCTGATAAAGACCCAAGAGTTGTTTTTGCTGACTGGCTTATAAGCCCTGATAATTCTTATTTTTCTAAAAATATTGTTAATAGAATATGGTCATGGATTTTTGGAAGAGGAATTATACATGAACCAGACGACATAAGGCCTGATAATCTACCTTCTATTCCAGAACTTCTTTCATATTTAGAAAAAGAATTTATAAAAGCAAATTATGATATAAAACATATTTATAGAATTATTTTAAACTCAAGAACATATCAACAATCATTTATTCCAAGAAGTGAAAAAGAAGAAGCAGAGAAATATTTCGCTTATTATTCACCAAGACGACTTCCTGCAGAGGTTCTTCTTGATATAATCTGGAAAATTACAGGAAAAGGAGAAGAATATATAAGCCCAATCCCTGAACCATATACAATTACACCAGAAAGTCAAAGAAACGTTCTTCTTCCAGATGGTAGCATTACTGGACCATTTCTTGAACTATTTGGAAGACCACCAAGAGATACTGGATATGAAAATGAAAGGAACAACAAAATAAACGAGGCACAAATGAGATATCTTATAAATTCATCAGACCTTTATAAGAAAATACAATCAAGTTTTTATTTAAAAAGATTAAGTTTTCAGGCAAGGGGAAATAAAAAAAGAATTATTGAAAACATTTATATTTCTTTACTTTCAAGATATCCACAACAATCAGAAATTGAAGTTCTGGAAGAATATTTTCAAAGAGAAGGAGTTACATTAAACCAGGCAATTGAGGATATTGTCTGGGCTTTAATTAATAGTAAAGAATTTTTATATCAACATTAAAAAGGAAAAAAAATGGAAAAGATTGTAAAACTTATTAAAACTTTATCCTTATTTTCTATTTTAACTTTTCTCTTACTTTTTCAAGAAATTTTCAGCCAAACAACCCCAAAAGCAAAAGCAGTAATTCAAATATGGATGTGGGGAGGTCCTTCTCATCTTGATACTTTTGATCCAAAGCCAAATGCTGGAAACGACTATACAGGTGGATTAAAATCAATACCTACAAATGTCCCTGGAATTGAAATAAATGAATATCTTGTTAATCTTGCAAAAATTGCTGATAAATATTCAATAATTAGAAGTATGACGCATGGAATAAACGGACATGAAACAGCAGCATATATAATGCAGACAGGACATTCCCCTGAAGAAAGATTAGTATATCCTGCAATTGGTGCGGTTGTTGGACTTTTTAAAGGTTATGATTATGGATATAAAGGAATTTTGCCACCTTATATTATCTTAACCACTCCTCAAGGCCGTTTTTCAGA
>JAMWBY010000063.1 GCA_023818745.1 Candidatus Omnitrophota bacterium | reverse complement strand
TTATGAACATAAGTATTTTTATAGTCAGAGAAAATAATGCCGCAACTTTCCTGACCCCTATGTTGAAGTGAAAAAAGAGAAAAATATAAAATTTTAGGTGTCTCTTTTATATTATAAACGCCAACAATACCACAATTTTCTTTTAACATTTGGCAAAATTATACACTTTTTCTTTTTTTTTTCAAATATTTATGTCAATCTATTTTACACTCTTTATTTCTTAATCATTTAGTTTTTTTCTGCTTCTTTCTTGTTAAATCAAATTTTCTAGTAAATTTTAAAAGTATTAAGCATAACATATTAAGAGAAAAGAATAATAAAAATCTCATGATAAATTATTTTTCAGAGAAAAATCCAATAAGAGTCATTTATTGAGTTTCTTTAAGTTTTTGATTTTGATGACCTTATAAAAGCAGAAAACAAAGGATGTGGTTTAAATGGTTTTGATTTAAATTCGGGATGAAATTGAGTTGCAACAAAAAATGGATGGTTTTTTAATTCTATTATTTCAACAAGGTCTTTTTCAAGATAAATACCAGCAAAAATTATATTATTTTTTATAAATAGTTCCCTATATTTATTATTAAATTCATATCTATGTCTGTGTCTTTCGTAAATTTTTGTTTTTTTATAAGCATTATAAGAAATGGTTCCTTTTTTTAATACACATGGATAAGCACCAAGACGCATTGTTCCACCTTTATTTTTAACTTTCCTTTGCTCGGGTAAAAGGTATATAATAGGATTTTTTGTTTTTGGATTAAATTCAGTACTTGATGCATCAGGAATATTACAAACATTTCTTGCAAATTCTATTGAAGCACATTGAAGACCAAGACATATACCAAGAAATGGAATTTTGTTTTCTCTTGCGTATCTTATACTTTCAATAATTCCCTCTGTTCCCCTTATTCCAAAACCACCTGGAACAATAATTCCTGAAACATCATTTAAAAAATTTTCTACTCCTTCTTTTTCTATCAGTTCAGAATCTACCTTCTTAAAAATTATTTTGCATCTATTCTCAATTCCTCCATGAATAAGTGCTTCATAAATTGATTTATAAGAGTCCTGCAATTTTACATATTTACCAACCACCCCAATTTTAACTTCTTTTTCAGGATTTCTCAGTATTCTCACTATTTCTTTCCACTTTTCCAAATCTTTTTTTCTTTTAGTTTTAAGATTAAGATATTTTAAAATTATCAAATCAAGTTTTTGTTTTGAAAAAATTAAAGGGATTTCATAAATCAAATCAGTATCTATTGCTTCAATGACTGCTTCTTTTTTTACATTGCAGAATAAGGCTATTTTTTCTTTTATTTCATATCCAAGAGGTTTTTCTGTCCTACATAATAAAATTTTTGGCTGTATTCCTATTTCCCTTAATCTACCAACACTATGTTGTGTCGGTTTTGTCTTTATTTCGTCTGCTGTCTTTATATAAGGCACGAGAGTTAGATGAATATGAACTGTATCCTCTTCCGGAAGTGTAACCTGTATCTGTCTTATGCTTTCAAGAAAAGGTAAACTTTCTATATCTCCGACTGTACCTCCTATTTCTGTTATTATAATATCGCCTTCTTTTTTTAAAGCAAAAATCCTTTCTTTAATTTCATCTGTAATATGGGGTACAACTTGAACTGTTTTTCCAAGATATACACCTTTTCTTTCTTTTTCAATAACTGAATAATAAATCTGTCCACTTGTTGCATTGTTTTTATGAGACATTCTGGCGTTTGTAAATCTTTCATAATGTCCAAGGTCAAGGTCAGTTTCTGCCCCATCTTCTGTAACATATACCTCTCCATGCTGAAAAGGACTCATTGTTCCGGGGTCAACATTTATATAAGGGTCAAATTTAAGGAATGTAACCTTATATCCATGGGATTCAAGTAAAGCACCTATTGAGGCAGAAGCAATACCTTTTCCAAGAGAAGATACAACCCCTCCCGTAATAAAAATAAATTTCTTCTTCATTTCTAAAATTTTTTCAAAATAAAATGTCAAATTTTTTATTCAGTCAAAATTTTGTATAAAATTAAGTACATTCTGAACAATTTATTTTCTTATTGAATTTATTTTTATATAGATTTTTCGCTATGTCAAATTTTTATACTCTTTCTGGTTAGGACATAGTATCCAGGGAGATAATAAAATATGGTATGGGAGGAAAGTAAAAGTTTCTATTCTAAAGAACAACTGAATTGTATAGTAAAAAAATATTTAACGTAATAAACTATCTATATAAAATTACTTTTAAAATTTGACATATCTAACTTTTTTAGTTATAATTAACTTTAAAAGAGAAAAATGGAAAATTTAGGAGAAGTAAAAGAAGGTAAATATAAAATAGTTGGAATTCTGAGACCAGGAAGGCAAAAGATAAAAAAATTGAGTATTCTTGGTATTTTTATAGGAGATATTATTGAAGTTATAAAACCTGGTCCAGGTCCTGTGATAATTAAAAAAGGAAATATTAGAATTGGTATAGGTCATGGTATGGCAATGGACATAATTGTTGAAGAAATCAAATAAAAAGATGGAAGAAAAAGTTATCGGGATTGCTGGTAATCCAAATACTGGAAAGACAACAATATTTAATGCTCTAACTGGAACAAGACAGCAGGTTGGAAACTGGCCTGGAGTCACTGTTGAAAAAAAAGAAGGTTATTATATTTACAAAGGTATAAAATTCAATATCATAGACCTACCCGGAACATATACTTTATCAGCAGAAAGTGAAGACCAGAAGATTGCGGTTGATTTTCTTTCTGAGAATAAAGTTGATGTTTTACTTTTAATTTCAGATGCTACAAATCTTGAAAGAAGTTTATATTTTTTAATTTTATTATCTGAACTCCATAAAAACATTATAGTTGACTTAAACATGGTTGATTTAGCAGAAAAGGAAGGGATTGATTATGATATTGAACATCTTGAGAAATTACTTAAAATTAAATTTGTTAAAACAATAGGAAATAGAAACGTTGGTATAGATGAATTAAAAGAAGCAATTTACGAAAAATGTAAAGAACAAATTTCAGAAGATTATATAAAATTTAAATATGGAGATGAAGTTGAAAAAGTTATTTTTGAAATTGAGAAAGAATTAAAACCAATCTTTTCCAATTATCCACTTAGATTTCTTGCAATAAAGATTTTAGAAAAAGATGAATATTTTGTGCAAATGGCAAAGGATAAAATTGATTATTCAAAAATAGAAGAAATAATATTAAATTTGGAAAAAAAGTTAGGGAGGCAAATTGAAAGTATTTTAATAGAAAAAAGATATGCTATTATTCATGGAATTGTCAGAGAAGCAATAATTGAGAAAAAGAAAGAGATAAAAATTGAATTGACTGAAAAAATTGATAAAATTCTGACAAATAATTTCTCTGGTCCATTGATTTTTCTTTTAATTATGTTTTTTATCTTTAATGGTGTTTTTATTTTAGGCAAACCAATCCAAGATTTTCTGGAAATAATTTTAGAAAATTTAAAGAATGTTTTTATAAAATTTTCCTTGCCCTTATGGTTAAATTCTTTAATCAAAGACGGAGTAATTTCAGGAGTAGGTTCTGTTATTTTATTTATTCCGAATATTTTTCTTTTCTTTTTATTTTTTTCAATTTTAGAAGATACTGGTTACATCGCAAGAGCAACAATTGTATCAGATAGATTGATGCATAAAATTGGACTCCATGGAAAAAGTGCTATCTCTATGATTTTAGGTTTTGGATGTAATGTGCCAGCAATAATGGGAACAAGAATTTTAGAAAATAAAAGGGATAAAATTTTAACATGCCTATCAATTCCATTTATGAGTTGTTCTGCCAGATTACCTGTTTATCTTCTCTTTACAAGTTTATTTTTCAAAGAAAAACAGGGCTTGATTATTTTTTCTCTTTATTTACTTGGTATAATAGTTGGGGTTTTAAGCATAAAGTTTTTTAGTTCTGTTTTTCTAAAGCAGGAATCTTTACCGCTTATTATTGAACTTCCTCCTTTTAGAATGCCTTATTGGAAAAATGTATTTATTGAAAGTTGGATAAGAACAAAATATTTTTTGAAAAAAGCAGGTAGTATTATATTTATTGGGGCTTTAGTTTTATGGTTTTTAAGTTATTTCCCACATCCAAATAAATATGGGACAGAATTTAATTTTATTGGTAAATTAGGAAGTTTTATTGCACCATTGTTCAAGTTTTCTGGGTTTGGATTTTGGCAAGCAGGAGTTGCTTTAATTTTTGGTATTTATGCAAAAGAACTTGTAGTTGCAACTTTTGGAACTTTATTTGGTATTGAAAATTTATCAGGAATTTTAACGAGTTATTTTACCTTTTTATCAGCATATTCTTTTATGATTATGAGTTTACTTTATATGCCATGTCTGGCAACGTTTTTAGTTTTAAAAAAAGAAATAGGAATTAAATGGGCTTTAATTTCTCTTTTCTGGTCTTTATTTATTGGCTGGTTTGTTTCAACATTGTTATATCAAGTTTTTACTTTTTTAAGAGGAGGTTAAATTGCTTACCGAAAGTTTAGAGGACTATCTTGAGGCAATTAAAATTTTAACATTAGATAAGAAAATAACCAGAGTAAAAGAAATTAGTGAATTGTTGAATGTAAAGAGTTCTTCTGTTGTAAATGCATTAAATATTTTAAGAAAAAATGGATATATTAAACAGGAAAAATATGGATATATTGAACTAACATCTTTGGGAAATAAAGAAGCAACGAAAATATTAAGAAAGCATAAAGTTTTAACAAAATTTTTAGTTCGTATTTTGAAAGTTTCAGAAAAGGTTGCAGAAAATGATGCTTGTAAAATTGAACATGTTATAAGTGAAGAAATATTTAAAAAAATACTCAAATTGTTGAATGATTTGAAATGAAATTTTATAAATTTTTTACCCTGTATTTATAAAAAAATTTTTAAGGATTTGTAAATGAAAATAAAAATTAGAGTGAAATTGAAATCTAAAGAGGAAAAAATAGAAAAAATTGATGAAGAAAATTTTGTGGCATATGTTAGAGAAATACCTGTTGAAGGAAGAGCAAATAAAAGGTTATTGGAACTTATTTCTGAGTATTTTAATGTTTCAAAATCAGATGTTAGAATTATTAGTGGGGTTAAATCGCGGTCTAAAACATTAGAAATAAAAAATGAATCTTGCAATAGATATAGGTAACAAAAAAATAAAAATTGCTGTCTTCAGAGATAATAGAATAATTGAGATATTTGATTGTTTGACGGAAAAAGCAGAAAGTTTAGATTTTCCTGAAAGATGGAAAGATTTTAAAATAGAAAAGTGTGGAATATCTTCAGTCGTTCCTGAAGTAAATTTTGTTATTGAGAAAAAAATAAATTTATTTTTTAAGATAAAACCCATAATTTTGAATTATAAAGATTGTAAAATAAAAGTTAAAATTAAAAATCCTCATAAAGCAGGAATAGATAGAATAGTGAATTGTAAATCTGCTTGTGAAATTTTTGGGTTTCCAGTAATAGTAATTGATATTGGAACTGCAACAACTATAGATTTTGTTGATAAATATAAAAGTTTTATTGGTGGTTTTATTTTGCCTGGACCAGAATTATGGACAAATTCTTTGAAAAAGACCGCTCTTATAAAAAATATAGGTAGTTTTTTTTCGGGTGGTATTGGCAAAGATACTGTTTCTGCTATTAATCTTGGGATGAAATATGGACTTGCAGGTGGTATTGAAAAAATAGTTTATAAGATAAAAAAAAATTTTGGTGAATCAATCATAGTTCTCACTGGTGGTTATTGTATGGAGTTTTCCAGATACTTAAATTTTGATAAAAAAATAAGAAAATATCTTACTCTTGAAGGTATAAATATTATCCTTGAAGAAAATGAAAATTAGAGATTGGGAAGTAATTAAATATAGAAAAGTTACTTCAACAATGGATGTAGCAAAAAATTTTTTAGGTAGAGATGAGAAAATTGTTATATTGGCAGAGGAACAAACAGAGGGAAGAGGTAGGTATGGAAATAAGTGGATTTCTCCTAAAGGTGGTCTTTATTTTTCTTTAATCGTTAAAAAAAATGAAATTACAGATTTTCTTTCAGAAATTACTGCTATTAGTTTAATTGAAACCTTAAATAATTTTAACATAAAGGATTGCAAAATAAAGTTTCCAAATGATATAATAATAAAAGGAAAGAAAATATCAGGTATTTTAATTGAACAAAGTGGTAATTTTTATATAGTTGGTGTTGGTATGAATATTGAGCAAAATCAAAATTTGAAAAAATATGGTTATATAACAATGGAAGATGTATTAAAAACCAAGATTAATATAGAGGATGTGCTTTTAAGTTTTATAAAAAATTTTGATACCACATCGGATTTATTTAAAAAAAATTATGAATTAGGAATTAAAAGATGGAGTGAGAATTTAATAAAATGACAGAAATTCCATTATCTTCTTATTTATTACTTTTATTTTTAATTTTTCTTTCAGCATTTTTTTCTGCATCTGAAACTGCGTTTATTTCACTTGGGAAATATCACTATCAAAAACTTCTTGAAAGAGATAGAAAAAAGGGAGAAAAGTTAAGTTTCTGGTTTGAAAATCCTGAAAAAATATTAATTACTACTCTTATAGGAAATAATTTTGTTAATATTCTTGCTTCTGTTTTTGCTGCAACTATTTTTTATAATTATTTTCATAAAATTGTCCCTTCTTTTATTGCTGGAATAATGACTTTTATTATTCTTGTATTTGGTGAGATAATTCCCAAAAGTATCGCAAAAAAGCATTCTGAGAAGATTGCTCTCTTATCTTCTTTTCTTTTAAAAGGATTTTCAATTTTGTTTACTCCTATTGTTAAATTATTATTATTTATTTCAAATATGTTTTTAAAAATATTTGGAGAAAGAATTGATACAATAATTCCTGTTTTAACAGAAGAGGATGTAAAGGCAATGATAAGCGTGGGCCAAAAAGAGGGAATTATAGAAGAAGAGGAAAAAGAGATGATTCACAGTATTTTTGAATTTGGAGATAAGATGGTAAAAGAAATAATGAGGCCAAGAGTAAGTATTATTGCAGTTGAAGAAAATACGCCTCTTAGTGAAATAATAAAAATGATAGACAAATATGGCTATTCAAGAATGCCTATTTATAAGGAAAATATTGATAAAATTTTAGGATTGGTTTATATAAAAGATATAATTTCAAAACAAACAGAAACAAACTGGGAAAATTTAAAAGCAAAAGATATAATGAGAAATGTTTATTTTGTTCCTGAAACAAAAAAGATTGTTGAACTTCTAAGAGAAATGCAGATGTTGAAACTTCAAATGTCAATTGTTATTGATGAATATGGAGGAACTGCTGGACTTGTTACGATGGAGGACCTTATTGAAGAAATAGTAGGAGAAATTTCAGATGAATTTAAAAAAGATGAAAGAGAATATATAAAGATAAATGAAGATAGATATTTAGTAAAAGGACAAATGGAAATTGAAAAAGTAGAAGAATTATTAGGGATTAAAATTCCTGAAGAAGTTGACGTAGAGACAATTGCTGGTTTTATTTTATCTCATTTAGGCAAATTTCCTAAAAGAGGAGAAGAGTTTGAATATGGAGATTATAAAATTATAGTTCAGGATGTAAGTGATAAGGTTATAAACTGGGTCAAAATTGAAAAACTTGAAAAAGATAAAGGAGAGAAGAATGAGTGAAAACGAAATGAGAAAAATAAGGATTAAAAAAAGGGAAGAATTGAATAATTTAGGAGTAGAAGTTTATGGAAGAAGATTTTTAAAAACAAATATTTCTGAAATCAAAGATGAGGGTGAAATTCAAACTGCAGGAAGAGTTATGGCTATAAGAGAACACGGGAAGGCATCTTTCGTTGATATTGTTGATGCAACAGGAAAAATTCAAATTTACTTTAAAAAAGATATAATAGGTGAAAAAAAATATGAAATTTTTAAAAAAATTGATATAGGAGATATTATAGGAA
>JAMWBY010000004.1 GCA_023818745.1 Candidatus Omnitrophota bacterium | reverse complement strand
TCTGGAAAAAGCGTAATTAAAGAATATCCTAAAAAAATAGAAAAAAGAGACGCAACAATAAAATCAAGAGATGCATTCCACTCTTTAAAAATTAATCCAACAAATAAAGGCACCAGTATTAAAAATCCAAGAAGAATTATCAATTTTCCTGTATAATGTAAAATTCCTTTTAAATCATCTCTTGAAAATTTAGGTATCATTTTAAATTAAAAAGAGTGAAAAAGAAAAAATTTATAGAAGCAAGTAAAAAGAAAAAAAATAGAAAATAAAAAATTTCAAAAAGTATCCCTAACACACCTTTGTTGAATATTTCAAAATATTTTAAAAATTTTTTCATTTTTCTTCAACTGCCTCTCCTAACAGCGTATTGAATAAAATTGCTTCATTTTCAACTTTTGTAATTGCAATTATTTCATCATTTTCTTTGAAAATAAATCCTTCTTTAGGAATTGTGAATTCATTTTCTCTTATAACTACTACAATTGCCGAATCTTCAGGAAGTTGGATTTCATTTAGTTTTTTATTAACTATTGGCGAATCTTTGGGTAAATCAATTCTTAAAATAGATAATTTACCCCTTTTGAATGTGAAAAGAGTTATAAAGTCCTCCCAGTTGACGGTTTCTTCTATGGCTTGTGCAAGCAATGCAGTTCCGCTTATTGGTAAATCTACTCCAAGTTCATCAAATGTTTTCATATTTTTTGGATTATTTACTCTTGCAACTGTTCTTTTAACATTAAAAATCTCTTTTGCTATCTGACATATAATTAAATTGTCTTCATCATTTCCTGTGACTGCTGCTATTACATCTGCTTTCTTAATTCCTGCTTTTTTTAATACTTCTGGGTCACAACCATCACCACTTATAACAAGACAATTAAGTTGTGAAGCAATTTTTTCACTTAATTTTGATTCTTTTTCTATTAAGACAACATAGTTTTTCTCACTTAATTTTTCAGCAAGATAATATCCAACATTTCCAGCACCAACAATTATTATATTCATGTTTCAATAATCCTTTTTAATTTATTCAATACAGCTTTTTTTGTTATACATATGATTTTATCTCCTTTTTCAATTAAAAAATCATCTTCTGGTATATAACTTTCATTATTTCTTATTACAGCAATTACAAGCAACTCTTCATTTTTATTTATTTCTTTCACTTTTTTGTTTATAAAATTTTCATTTTTAATTTCTATTATCGTTAAATCCTGATTTTCAATTAGATATTTAAGTGAAATTTTTTTGTATAATCCATCATTGATAAGGGAGGCAATGATGGAAGTTGTATTTATAGTCTCAATTCCAAAATTTTTACAGATTTCTTCTTTAATAGGGTCTGAAATTCTTGCTATTACTCTTGGAACATTGAATTTCTTTTTTGCAATTTGCGCTATAATTATATTTGCATTGTCATTACTTGTCGTTATCGCAATTGCATCTGCTTTTTCTATGCCACTTTCTCTTAATTTATCTATATCAAGCCCATCCCCAATTACAGTATTGCCATTAAAACTTTCTAATTTTTCAAAACTTTTTTCATCTTTATCAATTACAACAACATCATTTTTTTCATCAAGCAATTTAGCAAGATAAACACCAATTTTTCCACAGCCGACGATAATTATATACATTTTGACCTCTTTATATTATACACCAAAACCAGTAAAAATTTTAATAAATTGGTCTTTCTCTAAATAACCAAATTTCCCATTTTTACAACTTTCTTCATTAAATTTTTCTACTTTATCTGGCTGAATTAAAGGCGAATAGATTAAAAAAGGGACATATCCTGGCTTATGTGATTTTAACTCAACAGGTGTATAGTGGTCTGGAAGAATGGCTATATTTGTTGTTTTAAGGTCAACATTTTCAACTATATTTTTTACCAATTTTTTATCAAAATCTTCAATACACTTTATTTTTAATTCAAGATTTCCATCATGACTTGCTTCATCAATTCCTTCAACATGAACATAAACAAAATCAAAATTTTTTAAAGCATCAACCGCATATTTTGCTTTTCCTTCATAGTTTGTATTCCAAAGTCCAGTCGCTCCCGGAACATTTATTATTTCAAAACCAATCATCTTACCTATTCCTTTAATTAAATCTACTGCTGAAATCACAGCACCTTTAATTTTAAATTTGTCATAAAATTTTTCAAGTTTGGGTTTTCTTCCAGGAGACCATGGCCATATATAATTTGCTTTTTCTTTCCCTTCTTTTTCTCTCTTCAAATTTATTAAATGTTTTTCAAGATATTTATTAGATTTAATTATTAAATTATTCAGAAATTCTGCTGTTTTTTTGCCTTCTTCGGTTTTACCTTTTATCATTATTTTTTTTATTTCATAACCAGAATAATCATGTGGAGGATAGCAAATTATTTCTTCTGAAAAGGGACCTTTCAAAATTAAAATATTTTTAAATCCCAATCCCGGATAAAATTTTACTTCTTTATTTCCAAGGGTTTCATTTAAGAAATTTATCAATTCTTTTGCCTCTTGGTTTGAAATATAACCAGCAGAATAACTTTTAATTTTTCCATTTTCAACACATATCAAATTACATCTAAAAGCAATTTCGTCTTCTTGTAGTTCTATACCATTTGCATAAGCTTCAAGAACACCTCTTCCTGTATAAACATTTTTAGGATCATAACCAAGAATGGATAAATTAGCAACACCTGAATCAGAAATAAAATTATCAGGTATTGTTTTTAGCATTCCAGTGCATCCTATTTTTGTGAGTTTATTAATATTTGGTATTTCTGCTATTTGCAAAGGTGTTTTATTATTTAATTTTTCTATTGGTAAATCAGCCGCCCCATCCATTATCATAATTATGTATTTCATTTTAACTCCATTAAAAAATTTTTGAACTCTTTATAATCATTTTCTAATACTATATATTTTTCATCTTTCAAAATTAAATTCTTCAATTTCTCTGGAATTTCTGGTTCAAAGCCAAGTATTTTTTTAATTACTTCAGGGAATTTACCTGGATGTGCTGTTTCAAGTGAAATTACAGGTTCTTTTATATTTGATTTTTCATATGCAGAAACTCCAACAGCACCATGAGGGTCAAGTATTATTCTATATTTTTCATAATATTTTTTAATTGTTTCTTCCACTTCCTCATCAGTTATTGAAAATGAGACAAAATCATTTCTTAGTTTTTCCATATCAGGTTTTACTTTAAGAATACCATATTTTTTAACTTTTCCTAAAGAATCCCTTTCATCAAAAATCCAACCGCCATATAAATCAATTAATCTTGCTAGATTACTTGGATGCCCAACATTCATTGCATTTGAACTACATTTTTTTGATGGAATTATAGGTTTATATTCTCCAGTTTTTAAAAAATTTGGGAATTCGTCGTTTTCATTAACAGCAACTATAAACTTTTTAATAGGTAATCCCATTTTTTTTGCTATAACTCCACCCATTAAATTCCCAAAATTACCAGAAGGGACAGAAAAATTAATTTTTTCGTAATTTAACTGTACATAAGCATAAAAATAATAAACACTTTGAGGTAATAATCTTGAAATATTTATTGAATTTGCAGAGGTTAAATTTAAGTTTTTTAAATCTCCGTCATTAAATGCAATTTTTACTAAATTCTGGCAACTATCAAACTTTCCTTTTAAACCAATAGGTATTATATTTTTGCCAAGTGTTGTCATCTGTTTCCTTTGAATCTCTGTAATTTCATCCTTTGGGAAAAGAATAGCCACTTTTATATTTTCTTTTTCATAAAAAGCATTTGCTATTGCTCCACCTGTATCTCCAGAAGTTGCAACAAGAATTGTTAAATTTATATTTTCTTTTTTAGCATAATATTCCATAATTTCAGCCATAAATCTTGCTGCAAAATCTTTAAATGAATATGTTGGTCCTTTATCAAGATATAGAATATATAAATTTTCATCTATTTTTTTTAGAGGGATTTCAAAATTATAAGCATTCCTTACTATTTCAAGAAGTTTTTTAGAAGGTATTTCGGTGCCAATAAATTTAGAGAGAACTGCAAAAGCAATTTGATAATATTCTTTATTTTTTAATAAAAGAATTTCATCTTTTTTAAAAGAAGGTATTTCTAGCGGCATATAGAGTCCATAATCAGGAGCTTGTCCTTTTAAAACCGCCTGTTTAAAATCAACAATAGGTGATTTTTTATTTGTACTTCTGTATAAAATCTTTTCCATTTTGAATTATAATCTTACCTTTTCTTTTTTTTAGAGTCAATTTTTATTATTTTGTAAGTACTTAAATTGTGGTATAATTATTTTAATATAAAAGCAAAATTTTATCATCAAAATTGAACATTGGGAGAGAGCCGGAGTGGTGGAATTGGAAGACGCGCCGGACTCAAAATCCGGTGGAGATTAAAACTCCGTGAGGGTTCAACTCCCTCCTCCGGCAAAGTTTTCATAAAGGGAAAATGATAAAAAAAGAAATAGTTGAGAAAATAGTAGAAAATACTGGTTTAAATAAAATAATTGTTAAAAAAGTTGTTGATGAATTTCTAAATGTTTTGATTTCATGTTTTGAAAATAAAGAAAGAATAGAATTGAGAGATTTTGGAGTTTTTTATTTTAAGAAAGTAAAGTCAAAAAAAGCAAGAAATCCTAAAACAGGCCAAGAGGTTATTATTCCTGAAAGATTAAAATTAATTTTTAAACCTTCCAAAAAACTAAAAATTTAGAATAAAATTAATTTCCCTTTATGTTTAAAATTACAGGCAATCTATCGTAAAATGCTATCCGTTTATAAAACTCTTTAAACTTTTTATATTCATCTGGCATTATTTCCATTTTGTTTATTTCTAAAATTCTTTCAACTTTTAAGACATTATCTATCTTTTTTATATTCAGGACAAATTTCCCAAAGTATTCTTCTATTTTTACTGAATCTGGAATTGCCTCTATTTCAAAATTTTCCGGTAATTTATAATCAATTATTTCCTGTTTTATATAAATTATTCCCAATCTTAAAGGATATTTCCTCTCTTCAAGAGAAACGATTGAAAGGTCAGTTAGTTTGTCTATAATAACAGGTTGAAAAATGAGTTTATTAGTAAGTTTTATACCATATCCAGAGGTGAAAAATTTATATCTTTCAATTAATTGTTCTTCAAGGGAATCAATACCTGATATTTCAAGAGATAAAAGTTTTGTTCCTGGGAGTGATGAATTTAAATCTCTTGCTAAACTCCTTTCTCTTTCTATTTGCTTTAGATATCTTAAAGAATTTCTTAAACTTGCTTCAAAAATACCTGTAGGAATAAGTTCAACTTCGCCTTTTAAATTTCCATTTTCATCTATACTTGCTAAAATACTCCTTCTTTTTACATTTCTTTCAGATGGAGATACAGGTATTTCAATAAGTTCTGCTTTTTCTCCACATACAAGAGAAAATTTGCCTTGTTCATAAGGAGGAATTTCAGGGTATTTCATAACTTCTGTTGTTGGGTCAAGAAAAATATAAGAATTTTCTCGTTGAATAGCAAGTATTGCATGGTTGAATTGCCCAGGGAAAGGTATTTCTTTTTCTATTTTTGAATCAGTATTTACAAGAGCAAGATATGACTTAATTCCAGCAACTTCAAGCATTTTTTTTAATAAATTTGCTTTATCCTTACAATCTCCATATTTTGCTTTTAGAACTTCCTCAGGTGAATGAGGTTTATATCCATGAATTCCAATTTCAAGTCCTACATATCTTATGTTTCCACAGACATAATTGTATAAGGTTACAATTTTTTCCTCTTCTGTTTTTTTATCTTTTATGAGTTGTTCTACAAGTTTACTAACGGTATCATCCTTACTTTTTTCATCTTTCGCAATTTCGTAAAACCATTTTCCAATTTCCTCCCAGGATTGAAAAGTTGAAACATAAACTTTTGGAACAATTTCTTTTAAAGGTGGCATTAAAATTTCTTCAATAATTGCTGGAACATTTCTCTTTTCCCAGACATAGGTAATAAATCCTGCTTTTTCTTTTTTTTCTAGTAATTCAATATCTTTTTGATATATTTTAATTTTTAATTTTTTTGGAACTGTTAATTCATATCTTGAAAGAATAAATGGTTCTGTTGATTGAAAGTAAAAACCATCCCAAAAATGATTTTCAATAAGAGGTTTATAGGAGAAGATTTTATATTTGTATTCAATAATGCTACCAATTTCAACGCCTGAGAAATTTATACTCATAACTTTATAACCCGGGTAAAGAGAAGTATATTCTGTAAATTCAGCAGGAGTAACAATTTTTATATCCTTTGAAGTTATATTGATTTTTTTACCGTTCGGAAGTAGAGTATAACCTTCTATAAACTTAACTTTTTCTCTTTCAGAATCATAGGGTATTTGAAGATGAGATAATTTTTTCCCTTTTTCACTTTCAATTTTAATTTTTTGATGTATAAATGTTTCTTTTGTGTAATTTGGAAAAACCTTTACTTCTGCAAAATCAATAAGATAAACTGTTTCTTTATTTTCTTGAGCAAAACAAATAAAGATAAAAAAGATAAATAAAAAAGATAAGAAAAAAATTCTAATAAAATTTTTCATTTAAAATTTTTCATTTAAAATTCATTATTCCATTGGAAAAGGTATAGATGGCGCTGACGGTACTGGTCTATATAAGTATAAATAATAGTTTAGTTTATTCACCGAAGGTCCACCTGCTTCTCTTTGCCATAATCCAACAACATAATAGTAGTAAACTCCAAGACCAAAAATGATTAAAGACAAAATAAAAATTACTATCGCCTTTTTTCTATTCACTTCATCAATCATCATTGAAAGAAAAAATCCCAAGAAGCTAATCCCTACTATTATAAGAGACAGCATATATCCTACTTCAAATTCCATATCTACCTCCTCTTATTTTTTATATTTTACTCTCCAACTTCAAATCTTACAAATCTTTTTATTTTTATATTTTCACCAAGTTTCGCTATTTTTAATTTTATATATTCTTCTATTGTCATCTCTTCATTTTTAATAAAAGTTTGCTTCAACAAAACATTCTCTTTATAAAAATCATTTAATTTGTCTTCAACTATCTTATCAAGAATATTTTGTGGTTTATCTTTAAATTGTTCTTTTATTTCATTTGTTTTTTCTTTTAAAATTTCTTCTGGAATTGATGCTATATCTACCCATTTAGGTTTCATTGCGGCAATCTGCAATGTTAAATTTTTTACAAGTTCTAAAAACTCAGAATTTTTTGCAACAAAATCAGTTTCGCAATTTACTTCTATTAAAACACCAATTTTTCCATTTGTATGGACATATGAACCGATCAAACCTTCTTTTACTTCTTTTTCTACATTTTTTTCAGAAATTTCAAGTCCTCTTTTTTTAAGAATTTCAATTGCTTTCTCAATGCTTCCATTTGCTTCTTGGAGTGCATTTTTACATTCCATAACACTTAAACCGGTTTTCTCTCTTAACTCTTTAATTTTTGATGTATCAATGCCCATTTTTTACTCCTTATTTTCAGAATTATGTTTTTCTTCTTTTTCAATAACTTCTGGAACATACCCGGATTCTTTAAGTCCTTCTAAAATATATTCAGCAAGTTTAGAAAGAACAGTTTGTATTGATTTTAAGCCATCGTCATTTGCAGGAATAGGATAATCAACACTTTCAGGATTTCCATTTGTATCCACTATTCCTACAATGGGGATATTTAATTTTTTGCTTTCTTTGATTGCATTTATTTCCCTTTTTACATCAACTATAACAAGTGCCCCTGGATAATCAGTCATTGCTCTTATGCCTTCAAATTTCTTTTTTAATTCCTCTTTTTCTTTTTGAATTAGAAGAATTTCCTTTTTTGTATAAAGATTTATTCTCCCTGAATTTTCAAGTGCTTCTATTTCGTCCAATTTTTCTATTCTTTTTCTTATTTCTTTGAAATTTGTTAAAGTTCCACCAATCCATCTATAATTTACATATGGCATTTTACATTTTTCAGCAATTTCTTTTATAACAGATTGTGCCTGTTTTTTGGTCCCAACAAATAAAATCTTTTTATTTTTAGAAGCAATTGTTTTTAAAAATTCACCACTTTCTTTAATTTTTTCCAATGTCTTTTCAATATCAATAATATAAATTCCTTGTCTTTTTCCATAAAGATATGGTTTAATTCTCGGGTCAAACTGTCTTGCAGGATGTCCAAAATAAACACCTGCTTCTAGCAATTCTTTTACAGATAGTTCCATTTTGCTCCTTTTATATTAAAGAAATTATTATAATAAAAAAATTTTTATTGTCAACTTATTTTTTATATTATATACTAAAATTCAAAAAAGGAAAATACAATGAAAAAAATTAAAGATTTTATGGATGTTAATATACCTGTTGTTAACAAACGCACATCCATCAGTGAAATCTTAAATATTTTTTCAAATACTCATTATAATATTATTCCAGTTGTTGATGAAGAAAATACTCTATGTGGAATAATAAGCATTGAAGATATACTTGAAAATTTAATTTTATCCAAAAAAGATGTTGAATTGCTTGAAAAATTTCCTTTTTTTGTAGACGCTTTTTCTGAAATTGTTACTACAATAGAGTGTATTACCACTTTACTTGTTGCAGAAGATGTTATGAATAAAAATGTTATAAAAGTTGATGAAGACGCCTCTGTTATGAAAGCACTTATTTTGATGAGAAAAAATAAAATAAATAGAATTGTTGTTGTAAACGAAAAAAATCAACCTGTTGGTTTTATAACAAGAAATAGAATTTTAAGAGCATTTGGATGTTAAAATGGACATTAAAGCGATAATAAGTTTAATGATTTTCATTTGTACTTATTTTCTAATAGCAATAGAAAAAACACCAAAAGTTTATGTATCATTTGCAGGAGTTCTTTTGCTCCTTTTATTTAATGTTTATGATTTCAATGAAATTCCTAAATATATTGATTGGGATACGATTACTTTTCTTTTTGGAATATTCTTGGTAGTTAAAATAATTGAAATTTCAGGTTTTTTTAATTATCTTTCTTTAAAAATAATAAAAAAATTTAATTATGACCCAATAAAAATTTTCATTTTCTTTCCTTTACTTTCATGGTTTTTATCTGGTTTTGTTGATTCTATTACTGTTCTAACTTTTATTACACCTTTAACTTACACTCTATGTAGAATACTTAAAATAAATTTCATCCCTTTGATAATTGCGGAGGTTTGTCTTGCCAATATTGGAGGAGCAGGAACTTTAATGGGAGACCCTCCGAATGTAATTCTTGGTTCAATGTTTGGATTTGGTTTTACTCATTTTTTTATTCATAACTATATAATTAGTTTAATTTCTGGAGTATTTGCTATTTCTATTTTTTATAAAATGAACAAAAGAGAACTTATTGAAATTCGGGGAAAAATAAATAAAAAATTTTTTGAAGAAATTGTTCCAGAAGAAGCGATAGAAGATAAAGAACTTGCCCGATATGGTATTTTAGGAATCATAGGCGTTGTGTTGCTTTTAATTTTAAGAGATTTTATAAAAAAAATTTATCCATTAAACATAGGAATTTGCAGTATTTTTCCAGCAATTGTAATTCTTTTTTTGAAAGGTTCTCATGAGAAATTGAAAGGAATTGTTAAAGAAATAGATATTGAGACACTTTTATTTTTTATTTCTCTTTTTGCAATAGTTGGTTCTCTTGAAAAAACAGAAATAATAAAAAATTTTGCATTTTATCTTAAGGATTTTTCCCAGAATGGCTTCAAAATGAATACTCTTTTATTCTGGTTTTCTGTTTCAACAAGTGCTTTTATTGATAACGTTCCAGAAGCAATGAGTATAGGTTATTTAATAAAACATATTTCTAATTTTATTCCTTATAGATTTACAATTTTAATATGGGCTTCAAGTTTAGGACTTGATATAGGAGGAAATTTTACACCAATTGGAGCAAGTGCAAATGTGGTTGCTTACGGTTTTCTTGAATCACAAGGTATTAAAATTGGATGGAGAAGATGGATAAAGTTGATTTTTTTACCTAATTTAATAGCCGTTACTATAAGTTACCTTTTTATTATTTTAAAATTTCTAATGGGTTTTTATTGATTTATAGAAACAATTTCTACATTACCCCATGCGAAAATTTCTTTTTGATGAATAATAACTATGCCTTCAATGAAAGGAAAATTTTTTAATTCAGAAATTATAAGTTCTTTATTTATCTTATCCTTTATTAAATTCCCAAAATATGTTGCAGAACCATCAGAAAAGGCAGCAGAGGGAGAAATTACTATAACAGCATCAGCATTGCCAAAACTTATTGAGTGCCCAACTGTGCCACTTGATGTTGCAATTCCATATGGGATTTTTCTTTTTCTTAATTTTATCCCTATTTTCATAGAAAAGGGTGAATTTCCTGCAAATATTCCTGTTATAAAATCTCTATTTAATTTTGCAAAAATATCTCCCCCATTTTCAATAATAATTTCATCAACAATAGGTAAAAACCTTTTTCCTATTATTTCTGCTATTGCTCCAGCAACAGATGCCATTGGTCCTGTTTTGGTCAAAAAAGAACTTTCTGACATCAACTTTATCAATTCCTCTTTACTATTTGTAATAATAGGAGAGAAAGAATATAAAAATTCAGGATTTTCTCTAATATAATTTTTCAAGATTTCTCTTTGTTTTAAAACTTCTTTTTTAATTTCTTTTTTTAAATTTTTGTTTGATATGACTAAAAGGTCTGTCTCTTCCACACGGATTTCAAACTTAAGGAGATTTTTTTCTTCTATAATACTTCTATAAAATCTATTCTTTAAATTCATATCAAAAATTTAGAATAATTAATTTTATTTTGTTTTTTTATTATTCTTTTTTCCATAATTTTCCCGCTGTAGTTTTTAACAAAGACAACATCACTTTCTGTTTTCAAATAACCGCTCAAAATTTCAAAAACTAAATCATCAATTTCTCCTTTTATTAATCCTGTCAGGTCAGAATTTTTTTCTAAAAGAATAATAAAATCGTTTTTATTGCAAAAATTCAGTAAATTTTTACTTTCCTTTTCGTCTCTTGAGATAATTAGTTTTGTTTTAGATGAAACTCTAAAATGTTTCCCAATTTGTAAGACATAGCAATCATTTAAATTTATTTCTTCTGAATTTTCAAATAAGTCCTTTAATTTTTTACAAAATATCGGATCTGTTAAAAGACAACCACCAGATGGTGTTCCAAAATATTTTAAGTTTTTCATATCAGCTAGATATAATTGTAATTTTCTGCTTTTTCCTTTTATATCAAGTAAATGACTTCTGTTAATTATACCTGTTTTTTCCATTTCTGTTGGAGGCAAATTCAGTGCTGTTAAAGGTCTTAAAAGTTTTCCTTTCAAAGATGTTTTTTCTTCAATAATTTTAAGTGCTTGAGGATTTTGAGATTTTCCTCTCTGTCCTAAAACTTCTCCTGTGAAAACAAAAAGTGCATTTTCTTTTTCCATTATTTCTTTTGCTTTTTTTAACATATATATGTGGCAGTCAATACATGGATTTAAATTTTTTCCATAACCGAATTGAGGATTTCTAACTATTTCAATATAATCCATATCACTTTTTAATATTATCAATTTGAATTTCATCTCTTCTGATAATTTTTCTAAATTTTTTACTGTATTGTTGCCAAAATTTGACAAAAATGGTGTTTTTATGAAAATTCCAATGATTTCAAACCCTTGTTCTTTTATTAATTGAAGAGCAAGAATACTATCAAGTCCACCCGAAATTAAACCTACTGCTTTCATGTTAATAAATTTTATCATTTTTTATGTTAAAATAATATTATGAAAGTAATTATTATTACAGGTCCAACAGGAGGACACTTTTTTCCAGGGCTTGCAATTGGAGAGAGATTGATAAAAAATTTTGATGTGGAATTTTTTGTCCCAGAAAGAAAATTCATAATTAAAAATCTTGAAATAAGAAATTTTAAATATAAAATTATTCCGTATGTTAAATTAACCAAAAAAAATTTTATTTTTTTTATTTTTAAATTTTTTTATTTAATTGAACTTTCTATTTTTATATTTTTGAAAAAAAAACCAGATATTGTTATTGGAACCGGAAGTTACGTTTGTGTTCCTTTTGTTCTTGGTGCAAAAATTTTGAATAAAAAAATTGTAATTCATGAGCAAAACTATATTCCAGGGAAAGCAACAAAAATTTTAGCACCTTTTGTAAATTCAATATTTTTGACTTTTCCAAATTGTGATAAATTGCCCAAAAAAAAATGTATAATAACAGGATTTCCTTTAATTTTTGATTTTTATAAATCTTATTCAGAACAAGAAATTAGAGATAGTTTAGGAGTTAATAAATTAAAAACAATTCTTGTTATTGGAGGAAGTCAAGGTTCCAAATTTTTAAACAATTTAATTTTAAAAAACCTTGAATATTTTAAAAATAAAAATTTTCAGATTATTCACATTGCAGGCAATGGCAAAGAAGATGTTGAAAAAAAATTTATTGAGGTGAAAATTCATGGTAAAGTTTATGATTTTTTTTATGAAATGAATAAATTATATTCAATAGCAGATTATGTAATTTGTAGAGCTGGCTCTGGAACACTTGTAGAAATTGTAGAAAAAGAAATTCCTGCTTTTTTAATACCATATCCTTATGCAGGAGGACATCAGAAAAAAAATGCCGAATATCTTGAAAAAATTGGATGTGCTTTTTTAGTTGAGGAAAAACAGATTAATGATGAAAATTTCCCTTACATATTTGAAGGATTTTTAAAAAAAAGTTCATCTATTAAAGAAAATTTAAAAAAAATAAAACTTTCTGAAAAAGGAAAGATTGAAGAGTTTATATTGCAATTAATCAAAAAGGAAAAAAATGGGATACATTGAAAATGCAAAAAGAATACATCTTATAGGAATAGGAGGAATTGGTGTAAGTGGACTTGCAAAGATTTTAGTTCATATTGGCAAACAAGTTTCTGGTTCGGATAACAATTATTCAAAAATTATTAAAAAACTTGAAAAACTGGGAATTAAAATTTATATAAAACAAAAAGAACAAAATATAAATAAAGATATAGACCTTGTTATACATTCACAAGCAATTCTTCCCGATAATCCAGAATATAAAAAAGCAATAGAACTAAATATTCCTGTTTTAAATTATCCTGAAGCAGTTGGGGAACTTATGAAGGAGAAAAGAGGAATTGCTATTGCAGGAACTCATGGAAAAACTACAACTTCTGCTTTAATAGTAAATCTTTTACGTTCATTAAAACTTTCTCCCACTTTCTTAATTGGAGGAGAAATTGTAAAAGTTGGTAATTCAGGAGTTGGTAATGGTGATTTTATGGTTGTAGAAGCATGTGAATATAAAAGGTCTTTTTTAAATTATTTTTCTGAAATCGCAGTAATTACAAATATTGAAAAAGACCATCTTGATTATTATAAAGACATTCAGAATATTAAAAAAGCATTTTACCAGTTTACAGAAAATATAAAAAAGGATGGAATTTTAATTTTCTGTTCAGAAGATAAAAATTTAAAAGAAATTGCTAAAAAAATTGAAATAAAAAAACTCTCCTATGGATTTACATCTGGAGAGTTAAGAGGATTAAATTTTGAAATAAAAAAAAGCAGAACAGAATTTGATTGTTATTACAAAGGAACCAAACTTGGTAAAATTAAGATGAAGTTATGGGGGAAACATAATGTTTTAAATGCACTTGCAACTATTGGAGTTGGATTATATTTGGGTTTTTGTTTTAAAGACATAAAGGAAGCAATTGGGAATTTTAAAGGAGTTCATAGAAGATGTGAAATTTTAGGAGTAAAGAATGGTATTACTGTAATTGATGATTATGGACATCATCCTACAGAAATAAAATTAACAATAGAATGTATAAAAAGTGTCTTCCCACAGCAAAGATTAATTGTTGTTTTTCAGCCACATCAGTATAGCAGAACAAGATTTTTGTTAAAAGATTTTGCTCGTTCTTTCACCCTTGCTGATAAAATTGTTGTCCCTGATATTTATTTTGTGAGAGATTCACTGATTGAAAAAAAACTTGTTAATGCAGAAATTTTAGTAGAAAAAATAAGGGAGAATGGTAAAGAGGCGATTTATTTACCTACTTTTAGTGAAATAGTTGAATATCTATATGAAATAAAAAAACAAGGAGATGTAATTTTAACTGTTGGTGCAGGTCCTGTTGATACAGTCGCAAGAGAGTTTTTAAAAAGATTGAAAAAATGAAAAAATTAGCACTTTCAAAAGAAGAAATAGTTAACATAGAAAAAGAAACAAGAGAAAAATTTGGTATAGACCAACTTATTCTTATGGAAAATGCGGGAAGAGAGACATTTTATGAAATAAAAAAAGAAATAAAAAACTATAAAGAAAAAAGATTTTTTATTTTTTCTGGAAAAGGGAATAATGGAGGAGATGGTTTTGTTTTGGCGAGATACTTATTTAATAATAATGTAAATGTAAAAGTTTACCATTTTGGCAGAGAAGAAGAATTGACAAGAATATCTTCTATCAATTTTAATATAATAAAAAAGTTAAAAGTTGACATTTCTTACATAGATGAGTTAAAATTAAATAATTTAAAATTTAAAAAAGAAGATATAGTGGTTGATGCAATCTTAGGGATAGGGATAAAGGGAGAAATAACTGGAAAAATGAGAGAAATTATAGAATTTATAAATGAAAACTCAAAATATACAGTTTCTATTGATATTCCATCAGGACTTGATGCAGATACAGGAAATATTTATGGTGTTTGTGTAAAAAGTAATTTAACAGTTAGCATGGGATTTTTGAAAAAAGGATTCTTTATTAATGAGGGTCCAAAATATACAGGGAAGATAAAAGTTATAGATATTGGGTTTCCAAAATATTATTATGAAAAGAAATAAATTTTTGAAAGTTTCAATTTTATGGATAATGATATGTTTTTTAGTATTCTGCGAAACTTCTTCAGTAGTTACTTTCGGGACAAAATCTAAAAAAATTGAATTTATTAAAAAGATTCTTGATTCTAAAGATAAAGTTTATATAAAAAAAATAGGTGTTTTTCTTGAAGATGAGGATGAGGAAATAAGAAGTTTGGCTTCAAGAACTCTTTATGAAATAGGAGATTCTACTTGTATTGATTACTATAAAAAAGCCCTTATTGATCCTTACTGGCAGGTTAGGTTATATGGAATTAAAGGACTTGTGAAATTTGGGGAGGGAGATATTCTTAAAGAATTAATTAAATCATTAGATGACCCTTACTGGCAGGTCAGGTATTATAGTGCGATAGGGATTGGGAAATATGGTGATGAAAATTCAATTAAAGTTTTAATTTCCCATTTGAAAGATAGCAACATGAAAGTAAAAGAAAGCATTTTAATTTCATTGAAAAGATTAATGTGGAAAAATATAGCAAGGGTAAATTTTAAATCATTAAGTGAAAGCGAATTAAAAATGGTTTTTGATTGTTTTACAGGTGATGAACAGATTAAATTGTTAACCATTGATTTATTTGAGAGTGCAAATGATAAAAGATGTATACCATATCTTATCAAATTACTTGAAGATCAAAGTGATGAAGTGAAAATTAAAGCACTTTGGACACTTGAAAGATTTAAAAGCGAAAATATAGAAGAAATTGAGGGTTTATTAAATGAGCCATCTGTAAAAGTGAAAATAGAGGCAATAAAAACAATTGTGCGACTGAAAGGAGAAGAAGGGATAGAAGGCTTGATTAATAGTTTAGAGGATGAAGATGAATCTGTTAAAATATATGCTCTCTGGGCACTTGAGAAATTTAAAAATCCTGTTTCTTATCCTTCAATAGTTAAATGTATTTCTGATGGATCTGTAAAAGTAAGAGAAGAAGCAATAAGTTTAATAGAAAGATTGAAAGACCCATTGCTTATTTCGGTTTTGGAAAGATATGTAGAAGATAAAAATACAGGTATTGAATCAAAAAAAATAGGGATATTATTAATTGGAAAAATAGGAAATTGGGATGCCGAAAAAGCAAAAAACATTTTAAGAAGGTATTTGAAAAGTTCTAATAGAGAAATAAGATATTCTGCCATTGAGGCATTTTTCTATCTTGATAAATTTGATGATTATTATATTAAAAATCTTGTTTATATGGAAGGCAATGACCCTGATTTAAGAATTAGAAAGGCAAGTTCAAGATATCTTGCTCAAATAGTAGATGCATTAATTTTAAAAATTGAGAATATAAAAGATAAAGAAAGGAAGTTTGCAGTTGATAAAGTAAATAATCTTATTGGTAGCAAAGAGATAAATAAATTATTGTTAAAAATGTTTTACAGTAAATATCCTGAGATAAGAGAAAAATCTGTTTTAATCTTAAAGGAAAATCCGGATAAAATATTTGCTAAAAATATAAAAGAATTAATAAAAGAACCGAATATTGATTTAAAAAAACTATGTGTTGTTGTTCTTGGAGAAATAAAAGATAAAAATTCTATAGATATTCTTAAACAAGGTTTAACCCAATATGATGAAGAATATAAAATTATATGTGCCAATGCTCTTGCTAAGATGGGTAGAGAAGATGGGATAAATATCATTTTAAAAAATATTGATAGTGAGAATATAAATTTTCAGAGACTTGCTATTGAGGCACTTGTATATTTGAATAAAATTCAATATTCTTCAATTCTTTTAAAAAAACTTTCTAATGCAGAACTATATATCAAATTAATTTCAGCATGGGGTTTATCAAGAATGGGAAATTTGAGTGGTTTTGAGGTTTTGATTAGATTATCTGAAGTGAATGTTGAACCAATTAGAACAATTGCAAATCAATATCTTAAAGACCCCCAAATTCCTTCAAACTTAAGAGGAAAAATTTCATCCATGAGAGAAGAGATGTATAGAGAAAAAATAGGAATTCAAGAAGTTAGACCAAGAATAGTATATTCATATAAAACTGATTTGCCAATAGAATTAGATGGCAAAGATAATGAAAGAATATGGAAAATAATAGAAGGAACCAGTGGATTTATAATGATAGAAGATGAAAGAGTTCAACTTGATGTTCAAACAAAAGTGATGAGTGTTTATGATAAAGAAAATATTTATTTCTTATTTATATGTGAAAATCCTCCAAGAGGTTTGATAGGTTATGATTCAAGGGATTTTATAACTATTTCATTGAATCCTAAAAATTCTTTTAATGAGTGGTATCAGTTTGTTTTTCATCCTCTTTTAGATGTTAAATACAGTTATGTCTGGAAATTTTATAAAGATGATGAACCAGAAAAGTTCTGGAGTTCTAATTGGAAAGTTGCAACAAGTGTTTTGTCTCCTGGAAGTGTAAGAAGATGGATCGCAGAAATTGCAATTCCTCTTAAAGATTTGAAAATAGATAGAATTGAAAAAGGGTTCCAATGGAGCATAAATTTTCAGAGGGAAATTGATAATTATATAACATCTACATGGACAGGAAGAATTGATATCCCAGAACAGTTTGGTGGATTTATTTTTAGGGAGAGCCCATGAGAAAAATAATTTTTTTATTTTTATTTATTGTTGGATTTTCATGCTTTGGGGCTACTTGGTTTGAAAAAAATAAGGAACTTTCAGTTGTTTTTTCAGAACAGGTTTGGAAATATATTGAAAAGGCAAATTATTTTTCTAATAAGAAAGATATTAAAAATGCAGATTATTATTTAAGAAAAGCAAAAGAAAAAACAGAAAACTCTGAACCATTTACACCACAAAACTGGCCATTTGGTTGGCCTAGAAATAAAGAAAGTTTGAAATATCTAAAATACTCAACTCCAACAGGTTTCATATATAGAATAATAGGAGATTTTTGTCTTGATAATGGTTATATAAAAGAAGCGATTAAATATTTTGAGATGTATATAGGTAGATCTGTAATTCCAGATTCCGCATATTATATTAAACTTGCAGAGTTGTATGAAAAAGAAAAAATGTTCAATCAGGCAATAAATTTATATAAAGAAGTGGGAAAATTTATTGAAAACAAAAACTACTGGGGTAAAGATTATTCTTTGAAATATATTGAGAGTAAAATAAAAAATTTAAATTTTTTACTTAGAAAGAATAGAATTATTGTTTTAAAACCAGTATATATTGATATACCTTCTGGAATTCAAGGAGAGTTTTTTAATGTTTTTTTAGATGAGTTAAGAAAAATAAAAAATGGGATTATTGTTTCAAGAGGTGATTTTGAAAAGGTCTTGAATGAACAAAAATTTATAGAAGAAAACATAGAAGATGAAGAATTATCTATTGTTGGAAAAATTTTAAATACGGATTATGTTTTAAAACCATCATTAACCAAGGTAAAAGATATATATATTTTTAATGTTGATGTTTTTTCTGTAAATAAAAAGAACTGGTTTGAACATTATGAATATAAAATAGATGAAATAAGATATATTCCCAATCTTATTAAAAGATTTGTCATAAATTTCCAAGGGGAAGATATTCCATTTCAGTTATATTTACCCGAAACAAAATTTTTATGGAGTTATGAAACAGATAGTTTAATAACTGACTTAAAATTTTCAAAAAATGGAGAAAAAATTTTAGTTGGATGTGAATCAGGTTCTGTGTATCTGTTGAATAAAAAGGGATTGTTATTGAAATCATTAAAAATGGCAGAAAGAATTGTTAGTGTTTCAATTGCACCGACAGGAGATTATTTTTCATTATTTACTCTTGAAGGTAAGTTGTACTTCTTCTCAGATAAAGGAAATATGCTTTGGGTAAATAAAACAGGGAATCTTGGTAGAGGAATTGGAATTTCTGAAAATGGTAGATTTATTACTGCAGGAGTTGATAAAAAAGTTTTTTATATTGATAGAAATGGGGAAATTTTCTGGGATGTAAATTTACCTGATTTTATTTCTTCTGTTGCTATCACAGATAATTCTCGTTTAGTTTTTATTGGTACTGAAAAAGGGACTTTATACTGCTATAGAGATGATGGTAATTTAGCATGGAGAAAAGAAATAAGAGAAAAAATTATAAATCTTAATAGTGAAGAAAATTATCTTTGTGTGGAAACAGATAAAGGAAAAGTTTTAATATTTGATTTAAATGGAAATGAAATAAAAAGTTTTAAAAGTGAAGAGGAAGTTGATTTCAATATTTTTGCTACTGAAATACTTAATTTAATTTCAGGAAAAAAAGGGAATTTTTTATATTTTCTTTCATACGATAAAAAGAGTTTATGGAAATATCTTTTAAGAGAAAGGATTGTTTTCCTTTATTCTATTCCAGATGGTTCAATTATTGTTTCTTCTGAAGGTAAGAATATATTTACTTTCTCAATAATCTGGAAATAGTAATTCTTATTAAAAATTACTTTTACACAGAGAAGGTAATTTTTTCTCAAGGTAATATTTCGCTTCTTCATAAACATCACTATATGGATAGAAAAAAATTATTTGTAAAAATGCAAGTTTTGCTTTTTCATAATCGCCTATTTCCAAACATATCTTTCCAAAAGAAAAAAGGGCATTATCAGCAAGTTTGCTTAAAGGGTAGTTTAAAATAAAATTCCTATATGCAATTAAAGCGGATTGATAATCTCCTTGTCTTTCAAATGATTCAGCAATTTCAAATTGTCTTTTTTCAGGTAAACATAAATCAGGATATTTTTCTAATGCCTTTTTATAAATCTGTGTTGCAAAATATCTATCATCATAAATTGCTTTTTCTATTTCTATTTTGATTTTTTTAATTTCAGTTATTTCCTCATTAGTATAAATTATTTTTTCTTTTTTACCAAGAAGGTTTAATAGCATATTTTCACCGCTTTTTACATTTTCTCTGTGTTTTGCTTCTTTATATAGTTTTGTTCCAATCCCTATAATCATCCCAAATAAAAATCCACCAAAGTGCGCTGAATATGCAACCTGTGATTGAACTTTATTCAAAGAAACAAAAAATGTATTTAAAGTTTGCATTAAAAACCAGAAGAAAAGCCACACACCAGCATAAATTTCAATCTCTCCATATCTTATTATTAATATTGCCCATACCAGATATTTGAATGTAATTCTACTTTTCGGGAATAAGATAGCATACACACCGAGAACTCCCGCAATTGCTCCAGAAGCGCCTATAACAGGAATGTTTTGAAATTTTTGAGGTATTAACTGATAGTATAAAAGAGAAGCAAATATGCCTGATAGAAAATAAAATACAAGAAAGTTAAATCTTCCCCATCTATCCTCAATATTATCTCCTAAAAGCCATAAATACCACATATTGAAAAAAAGATGAGAAAGTCCACTATGTAAAAACATAGAGGTAATTATATTTTTGAAAGAAAAATTTTCAGGAATAAATCCGTATTTAAAAATGATATCTTTATAATAAGAGGTAAAACCAAAAACAAAATAGATAATACAGTTTATAATAATTATTAAAGTGACTATTATCGGAAATCTTTTAACACCATATTCATCTCGTAAAGGAAATGTAAAAATCATTAAAGTTTAAAAAGACCTTTAAATCCAAGAAATGCTAAACTCATAAGCGCTGCAATAATAAAAGCAATTGGAACACCTTTAAAACTTTCAGAAATTGGTGCAATTTCAATTTCTTCTCTTATTGCAGCAAAAACAATTATCACAAAACAATACCCTACGGAAATTCCTAAGGAAAAAAACACATTCTGAATAAATGAAAATTTATAATCAATGCCAAGAAAAGCGCTTGCTAAAATTGCACAATTAGTCGTGATTAAAGGTAAATAAATCCCAAATGCTCGATACAAAGTTGGCAATTTTTTTCTTATTATCATCTCTTCAAACTGCACAAAAGAAGCAATTGTTAAAATAAAGGTAGTTGTTCTTAAATATTCTAAATGGAAAGGAACAAGTAAAAGATTATAAACAGCCCAACTAATACTGCACGCCATAACTGTTACAAAAATAACTGCAATACCCATTCCAATTGATGACTTTATATTTGTTGAAATTCCTATAAAAGAACATAATCCCAGAAATCTTATAAGTAGTATATTATTAATTAAAAAAGCAGATAAAAAGATAAAAAATAAATTGCTTTCGTTTAACATTTCTCCTTTCCTCCCTTTTCAATTCTCTGTTTTAATGCGATCAGAAGTCCTATAACTAAAAAAGCACCTGGAGGCATTATCATAATTAAAAAAGGGTTGTAACTTACTCCCAAAATACTTCTGCTTAAGAAAGTTCCATTTCCAATTATTTCTCTTATAGAAGCAATTACAAAAATTATTAAGGAAAATCCAATCCCCATACCAAGTCCATCAAGAATTGAATTTAAAATATTGTTTTTTGAAGCAAATCCTTCAGCTCGTCCAAGTATTATACAGTTTACAACTATTAAAGGAAGATAAACACCCAAATTTCTATGTATCTGGGGAGAAAAGGCAGCAAGTGTATAATCAGTTATTGTTACAAAAGTAGCAATTACAACTATATAAACAGGAATTCTTACATAAGATGGAACAATTTTTTTTATTGATGATATAACAAAGTTTGAACCAGTTAAAACAAAAATTACAGCAATTCCCATACCAAGAGCATCTTTTACAGAACTGCTTACTGCCAGAACAGGACATAATCCAAGCATAATAAAAAGTATTGGATTTTCTTTCCATATGCCTTTTAAAAAAACCTTAAAATCAATTAATTTTTTCACCTATATCCTCCAGAAGTTTCCTTATACCATCTACTATTGCCCTTGAAGAGACAGTTGCTCCTGTAATAGCATCTATTCTCCCATTAGATTTATCTTTTTTTAAATAAATGTTTTCTTTTGTTTTTCCTATAAATTGATTTAAAAAACTATCCTGTGTTATTTTTGCTCCAAGTCCAGGAGTTTCATTATGTTCTTTAATTTTTACTTTTTTTATTTTGTTTTCTTTATCAATCCCAACCTTTAAATATATATATCCACCATAACCAAGTGTTTTTACTTCAAAAATTTTACCTATTTCTTCATTATTTGAATTCAAAACAGAAAGATATTTAATTCCATTTATTTCTTTTTCCTCAAATTTTACAGCTTCTGGAAATATTTCTTTATTTAACTTTTCTTCTTCAATTCTTTTTATTGCCTCAATTTTCGGTTTTGTTGTTTTATATACTTGGGCTAGAAGATATCCTGAAAGACCACAGATGAAAGTTATTACAGCAATTCCAGTAAAAATTTCTTTTTTATTCATTTTTGCTTCCAAATTTTTTAGGTAAAGTGTATTTATTTATCAAAGGAACAAGTGTATTCATAAATAAAATAGAATAACATACACCTTCTGGATATCCACCCCATCTTCTTATTAAAAATGTTATAATTCCACATCCAATTCCAAATATTATTTTACCTTTTTTTGTAATTGGAGAGGTAACATAGTCGGTTGCCATAAAAAATGCACCAAGAATAAGACCTCCAGATGTTATTTGATATGCTGGATTTTCATTTGTGAACAAAGAGAAAATTGCAACTGTTAGAATATATGAAACTGGAATGTGCCATGTTATGACTCTTTTTAATAAAAGGAATATCGCACCTAAAAGTAAAAGCAAAACACTTGTTTCCCCAATACAGCCACTTCTATTTCCTATAAACATTTGCCATAAAGAAGGTAATTGTTCATTTATTTTTTCTTTCATAATAAATAAGGGAGTGGCAGAAGTTATAGCATCAATACTATAGTCAAGTGGTTTTGTAAATTTAGTCATTTCAACAGGATAGGAAGCAAGTAAAATTGCTCTTGCTGTTAAAGCAGGATTGAAAATATTAAATCCAAGACCTCCAAAAAGTTCTTTCACAAGAAAAATTGCAAGAAATCCACCTATTGCAACAATCCATAAAGGAATTCTTGGTGGAAGGACAAAGGCAAGAAGTATTCCAGTAATAATAGCACTTCCATCATATATTCTTATCTCTTTTTTCATTAAAATCTGAAATAATAGTTCACTTAAAACAGATGAAATTATTGAAATAAGTATAACTTTAACAACATAAAATCCAAAGAAATATATACTTCCAAATAGAGCAGGAATTAGTGAAAAAATAACATAAAACATAATTTTGCCAGTTGTTTCAGAACCGTGTATATGTGGCGAACAATAAATTTTATTATTCATTTTTTCCTCAATTTAAATTTTGCATATTTTATAAAATCAACAAGTGGTCTTTTCGCTGGACAGACATAACTACAACAGCCACATTCAATACAATCAAAAACATTTAAATTTTCACATTTATCAAACATTTCAACTTCAACATATCTACCTATTTCACTTGGTGCTAAAAACATAGGACAAGAATCAATACATTTTCCACATCTTATACAGGGTTGAATTTTTTCAGGTAATTTTTCTTCTGGAAGAAGTAAAATTCCAGATGTCCCCTTTATAACTGGAATTTCTGGAGAATATATTTGTATGCCCATCATAGGCCCACCATTTATAATTTTTCTACCGTATTTTAATTCTCCATCACAGTAATTCAAAATTTCAGAGATTAGAGTTCCAATTCTCACATTCAAATTTTTAGGTTTTCTCACAAGTCCTGTGCATGTTATAACTCTTTCAGTAAGAGGAATTCCATTACAAACAGCTCTTTTTATTGCTCTTGCTGTTTGAACATTAAAAACAATACATCCAATATCAATCGGAAGTCCACCAGAAGGAACTTCTTTATTTAAAATTGACTTTATTAAATGTTTCTCACTTCCTTGAGGATATTTTTCTGGCAAAATTTTTATTTCAATTTCAATATATATTTTCAAATTTCTTATTGCATTATTAAGAATTGGAATAAGGTCTATTTTGTTATGTTCAATACCAATAAATGCCTTTTTAACATTTGTTGCTTTGCATATTATTTGAAGGCCTTCAATAACTTCATCTGTATATTCTCTAAGAACTCTATAATCACATGTTAAAAAAGGTTCACATTCACATCCGTTTAATATAATATATTCTGCTTTCTTTCCAGGGGGTATTGTTAATTTTACATGAGATGGAAATGCAGCACCACCAAGACCTACAATGCCATTTTCTCTTACAATATTTATTATTTCTTCTGAAGTAAGACCAAGCCAGTTTCTTTCCGTTTTATCTATACTTTTTCTTTCTCCATCATTTTCTATAATTACACTTAATGACTTTTTTCCTGTTGGCAAATTCCATGGCAAAACATCAATTACTTTTCCAGAAATTGAAGAATGAATATATGAACTTATAAATCCAGAAATTTCACCAATAACTTGTCCTTCAACTACATAATCACCTTTTTTAACTATTGGTTTTGCAGGAGAACCTGTATGCTGGGAAAGAGGAATTATTACTTTTTCTGGGTACTTAAATTCTTCTATCTTTTCATTTTTACTTAAACTTTTAAAATCAACTAATTTAACTCCTCCTTTAAACATTGTTATGCTCCAAATTTGCCAAGTTTCAAAGAACAAGCAAGTAAAATATACATGATGTTTTTTGAATAAATATTACCTATAATGCCTTTTGCACATTCTCTTTCAGTAAATTTTTCTACTTGATCTGGTAATGTATTTGGTGAAACTAAAACAAAAGGAACAGGATGCCATGAATGACTTTTTAATCTTGAAGGAGTAGAGTGGTCGCCAGTAATTCCTATTGCTTCAAAATTCATATTTTTAATTGGTTCAATTTTTTTATCTATCTCTTCAAGTATTTTTACTTTACCTTCAAAATTTCCATCCTCTCCAAAACTATCTGTCTTTTTTATATGAACAAAGAAGAAATCATAATCATTATAAACTTTTTTTAGTGTTTCTATTTCTTCTTCTATCGTTTCTCCACAATCAATTATATCCATTCCAACCAATTTAGATAAACCCTTATACATAGGATAAGTTGCTATACAGCAAGCTTTTAATTTATATCTTTGTTCAAATGGTTGGATATCAGGGTATGTAGAAAAGCCCCTTAAAAGTAGACAATTTGCCTTTGAATTTAAATTTTTTAAAAGAGATATTACTTTTTCTTCAAATTGATTCATAATTTCTGCCATAAATTTTCCTTTTTCACTTGTTGGTTCAAAGTTCTTAAGTGGCAAATTCTCTTTTCCAGGGTCATTTTCCGTTATATCTTCAGATAAATTTTCACCTGATAAAACAATTGCACATCTATGTTCTTTAACTGTTTGAATTTTAAATTTTACACCTTTTATTTCTTTTATATTTTTAGATATTAACTCAACAATTTTTTTATTTTCTTCAGTTGATATTCTACCTGCTCTTCTATCAATTACAATTCTTTTTTCATCTATTGTTGCAAAATTTCCTCTTATTGCAACTTCTCCCTTTTTAACTTCAAGTCCAATTCCAAGACACTCAAGAATCCCTCTACCAATTTGTATTTCAATCGGGTCATATCCAAAAAGAGCAATGTGTCCTGGGCCACTTCCAGGAGTTATACCGGGTAAAACAGGTGTTATAAGTCCACACGAACCGATTTGAGCAAAATAATCAAGATTTGGAATATGTGCTGTTTCCAGTTCTGTTTTCCCTGTTTCAGGATGTGGGAGTCCGCCAACTCCATCAAGAACCAAAAGTAGAATTTTATTATCATTTTTTTGTATAATTTCAGGTAATATCTTTTCATATTTCATTTTACTCTCCTATGTTAAAAACCTTGCAATAAAACTTTTTTTTACTTCAACTGCTTTATATAGACAAACCTCAAAACAACAAAAACATAATATACATTTTTTTCTATTAAATTTCAAGTCATTGGATATTGCTTTTACAGGACATATATTTACACAAGCATAACATCTTTTACATTTTTTCTTATTTATTGACGGAATAATTTTAAATAATTTCCCAACAGGAGAAATTATTTTTGAAAGGAATTTGTTCTTTATAAAAAAATATCTTTTTGTTGAGGGCAATTTAAAATTTTTTATTTTTTCAAACTTATCGCCAATTATTTCTATTTCGTTAATTTTACATTTTTCCTTATAAATTTTTATAAAATCAACTTTTTCAGGCGAAATTCCTGCAAGTAAACAACAAACATAATCAACATAAATCGGTTTTTCTCCAATTATTATGTATCCAAAATTTCTTAATGTTCCCGAAGAAGGTCCTTCACCTTCCATTCCTATTATTCCATCAACAACTGTAAGAAAAATTTTATCCTCAATTTTTTTATAAAACTCAACAAGAAAAAGAGAAAAATCATATGGATTTATAAACTTACTATGAAGAATACTTTTGGTTATGCCTGGTATTAAACCATATAAATTTTTAACTCCAAGTGTCAAAGTAGTTAAATTATGTGTTTTAAATTTAGGAACGTTTAATATATAATAATCTTTTATTAATGAAGTTATGGGTATTTTATAGTTTTTATCGTTTATAGAAATTTCCACAAATAATGAATTTTCAAATTTCTTAAGATGGATATTATATTTTTCTGATATCTTTTTATATCCGCATTGTTCCCAATATTCTTCAATAGATTTAAAATAATTTGCAGGACTATCTCCTATGATAATTTCTCTGTTCTGGAAAAATTTTATTAATGAAGAAATTACTGATGGGTGAGTTGTAACTCCTTTCTCAGGTTTTCTTGCAGAAAGCATATTGGGTTTTATTAGAATTTTGTTCGGAATGTTTTTCAAATTTAATAGTTTAATTCCATTATTTAACTTTTCATATACAAGATTTTCATCATAATTATCACATTTTAAAATGACAATTTTTTCTTTCATTTTAGAAAAATTATATCATAAAATACAATTTTTAAATTTTTTGAAAAATGTTAAAATAATAATTATGAATTCAAAATATTTAGTTCACAAGAAAAATGTTTTAAAAACAATTTACGAGAAAGGTAAAATTTCAAGAAAAAAACTCCATGAATTTCTTGATATAAGATTTGCCACAATTACAGAAATTGTAAAAGAATTGATAAGAGAAGGGATAATTGAGGAAGTTGAAAGAGAAAAAAATAAAAATGGTGGAAGACCTCATTCTTTATTGAGTATTATTCCTGATAGTAGATTTTTTATTGGATGTGAATTAACACCTTATAATATTATTTCAGTAATTTTAGATTTTAATGGTAAGATTGTAGAAAAGGTAAAATTGGATATAAATTTAAATGCTGAGAAGGAAGAATTGCAGAAAAATATATTTGAAGTTTTGAATAATCTAATTTTAAAAAGTAAAGTAGAAAAGAATAAAATATATGGAATTGGTTTTGTAGATCCTGGGATAGTAGATATAGAAAAAGGAATCTCTCTTTTTTCTTCAATAATGCCACAATGGAAAGAAGTGCCTATCAAACAATATTTAGAAAAAAAACTTTCAGTTGAAACATTTGTAATAGGTAGTTCGCAGGCAAAAGTTTTAAGTGAAAAATTTTTTGGTAAAGGAAAGAAATGTAGAAATTTTATTTTTGTTGAATATGGAGATGGAATTAGTTGTGGTGTGATAAGCGATGACAAAGTAATTCATGGAGTAGGTGGAGTTGCAGGTGAATTTGGTCATATAAAAATTATTGGAAGAGATGAAATATGTAAATGTGGAAAAAATGGATGCCTTGAAAGTATTGCAAGTATCCCTGGAATTTTAAATAAGATAAGAATTGCGACTGGTATAATGTCAGATATAGATTTAATTCTTGAAAAATATAAATCTGATGATTTGAAAATAAAAAAAATTATAGATGAAGTTTTGGAAATATTTACTATTTCCATAAGTAATTTAATAAATTTATTTAACCCTGAAATGATAATTTTTGATAGAAATTTTCAAATTTTTAAAGATTTTTTTGATTTGATTTTTGAAAAAATAAAATCAAATATGGTTTATAATTACGCTGTAAAATTTGAAATATCTGATTTTGGAGAAGAAATAGGAGCGATTGGTGGTGCCTGTTTATCATTGAGTAAATTTCTAAAACTTGACATTTAATTTTTTTTGGTATATTATTTACAAAAAAGTAAAAAAGGAGGGAATATGAAAAAAGAAAAGACATCCGATTTTAGGTATGACACTGGGCCTTCAAGAATTGCATGGAGTGCAGTAGGAGAGAAAATAAACCTTCAGGATATAATGGAAATGTTAAAATTCCTTGTCCCTTCTAAAGAAAAAGATAAAAAATATAAAATGCAGTTGAAAAAAGTTGAAAAAGAGATTAAAAGGTTAATTGAAATAGGTAATCTTGCTGGGAAGTTAACTCTGGGTGCGAAGGTTGCTCAACTTGAGGAAGAAGTAAAAAAATTTTTAAAATGTAAATATGCTGTTTTTCTAACGAATGCTACTGCAGGATTTGAAATTGCCTATAAGTTTGCTGGTTTAAAACCAGGAGATGAAGTTATAGCACCTGCAATTACATTTATTGCTACTATTTCATATCCTCTTTCTATTGGAGCAAAAGTTGTTCTTGCAGATATTGAACCTAAAACATTAAATATGGACCCTGAGGATGTTGCAAGGAAGGTTACTAAAAAAACAAAAGTGATTGTTCCTGTTCATATTGGTGGTTATCCCTGTAATATGGATGCAATAATGGATATTGCAAAAAAATTTGATATTGTTGTTCTTGAGGACGCTGCTCATGCATTTGGTGCTGTGTATGATGGTAAGATGATTGGAACTATTGGACATTTTGGTGCTTTCAGTTTTCATGAGGTTAAAAATATAACCTCTCTTGGCGAAGGAGGGATACTGGTAACTAATGAAGAAATAGGAAAAGATTTTCCAAAAGCAAGATTTGTTGGATTTAATATTGCCAATCCAATACCTTTCTGGCTTTATGATGTTGTTGCATTAAAATGGCGTGGTGATTATTTTGCTCCTGGTAATCATTCCGCGACAGAAATTCAGGCAGTTGCTCTTATTTCCCAGATGAAAAGAATAAATAAAATTATTGAAAAAAGGAGAAAAGCAGCAGAGTATTTAAATGAAAGATTTAAAAATGTAAAAGGGATTATAACTCCTCCTCTTGATGATAAAAAAATAAAGTCAACTCATCATTTATATCTATTCCAGGTTGACCCAAATCAATTAAAGGGTGATATACAGGTAGTTAAAGAAAAAATGGCCCAAAAAGGTATAACTCAAATACCTCATTTTGCTCCATTATATAGATTTTCAATTATGAAACAACTTGGGTATGATACAGAAAAAATAAAAGAAACATGTCCTAATGCAGAAGAAGTATTTTTACACAGATTTACACATTTGCCATTATACGATTTTAAAAAAGAGGATTTGAAATATATGGCAGATTCAATAATTGATATTATAAAAGGAATGCAAAAGTGATTATAGGTATACCCAAGGAAATCAAAGAGGAAGAGTATAGAGTTGGCATTTTACCTCGTACAGTTAAAAAACTCGTAGATAAAAAACATAGGGTAATTATTGAAAAAAATGCTGGAATTGGTGCAGGAATTAAGGATGAAGAATATGAGGCGGTTGGTGCTGAAATAGTTGAAGACCATTCTTATGTTTTCAAAAATTCAGAATTAATTGTTAAGGTTAAAGAACCATTATCTTCTGAATATGATTTACTTCAGGAGAAACAAATATTATTTACATTTTTTCATTTCTCTTCAAATAAAGAGATGACAGAAAAACTTATAAGTAAAAAAGTAACCTGTATTGCTTATGAACTCGTTGAAGAAAAAGGTGTTCTTGTGATTTTAAAACCAATGAGTGAAATTGCTGGAAAATTGAGTATTCAACAAGGAATGAAATATCTTGAAAAGGAATATGGGGGGAAAGGTATTCTTCTTTCAGGAGCAGAAGGAGTAAAAAGTGGTAAAGTTGTTATTTTGGGAGGAGGGACTGTTGGGTATAATGCAGGTAAAATAGCGGATTCTATTGGAGCAGAGGTTACAATTCTTGAAATAAGTGAAGCAAAAATGAAGTTTCTTAAAAAGGTGCTTCCAAGAGTTAAAGTACTCTATTCAAATAAAAAAAATATAAAATCCGCTATAAAAAAGGCAGATTTGGTTATTGGAGCAGTTTTAATTCCTGGAAGGAGACCTCCTATATTAGTAAAAAAAGTAGATTTGGGGATTATGGAAGAAGGAACAGTAATAGTTGATGTTTCCATAGATGAAGGAGGTGTTTTTGAAACAAGTCGCCCTACAACCCACAAACAACCAATTTATAAGTATGAAGGAATTATTCATTACTGTGTTCCTAATATTCCAGGGGTTGTTCCAAGGAGTTCAACTTTTGCTTTATGTAATATAACAGAAAAATATATTCTACAACTTGCTAATAAAGGAATTAAATCTATAGAAACATCTTATGGATTGAAAACAGGTCTTGCAATATTGAATGGAGAAATTGTTAATCCGAAATTGAAAATATTTTAAGTCCTATGATTGCTCCTTTTGTCGCAATTCCAAGACATGCCTCAGTTCAAGTCCTGGGTTAAAATTGAGTACTATGTTTTACTGATTTTCCTGCCTAAAATTTTTCTTATTGCTTAAGTTGGGCCGTGCAGGACTTGGCGCCTCCGCTTGCATTATAAAATTTTTCCCTTTGGGAAAAGCAAGCTTCGGTCGCCACTCGGCATTGGAATTGCTCCTTTTGTCGCAATTCCAAGACATGCCTCAGTTCAAGTCCTGGGTTAAAATTGAGTACTATGTTTTACTGATTTTCCTGCCTAAAATTTTTCTTATTGCTTAAGTTGGGCCGTGCAGGACTTGAACCTGCAACCTACGGATTAAGAGTCCGCCGCTCTGCCATTTGAGCCAACGGCCCGTAAATAATTGCGCCTGGCGCGACTTGAACGCGCAACCCTCTGCTTAGAAGGCAGATGCTCTATCCTGTTGAGCTACAGGCGCTTTTATCCTTTTATTATAATGTTTTGATAGACAAAAGTCAATAATTGTTCTCTTTCAAAGGTTAAGAGATAGTATTCAGGTTAATTTTACGAGGTTTGACCTGGTAGATTATAATTAATTTATGGAAAAAAGAATTTCAAGATATTTTGTTTTTCTATTTGTAATTTCTTTTTTGGTTTATTTTAATTCAACTTTTAACCCTTTTATCTGGGATGATTTTTCTTTAATTGTTGAAAATCCATATGTCAAAAATTTTAAACTTTCTTTTTCATCCTTTGGGAAAGATATTTATTTAGAAGTTTCAAATTTCTATAGGCCATTACAGATAATAATTTACTCTATAGTTTATAAACTTTTCAAACTTAATCCAGTTGGTTATCATTTTTTAAACATTTTTCTTCATACTGGATGTGCAATTTTATTTTTTTTATTACTGAAAGAGGTATATGGAGAAAGGATATCATTTTTAGCAAGTTTATTATGGGCAATTCATCCAGTAAATACAGAAGCCATA
>JAMWBY010000062.1 GCA_023818745.1 Candidatus Omnitrophota bacterium | reverse complement strand
CTACAAATTTCTGTCTTAATCTTATTTCTTCAGGATAAAGAATTTTAGGTATTGATTTTTTGATTTTTTTTGAAGGTATATTGCCTAAAAAATGATTTAAAATAGAAGCAATAAGAATAATCCCTATCACTATAAATGTTGCAATAATCCTTTTTTGCTTTTTTTGAGTATTCATTTTTACATTATAAAATTTTTATTATTTATTCAAAGAGTTTCTTAAGTTTTTCTTCAGGAAGTGGCTTTGATAATAAACTTCCAATAAAATAAAAGAATCCGCATCCAATAAGAACAATAAATTCAAGAGTCCCCATTCCTATTTTCTGTTTTGTTACAAATATCCCGCCTATTAATGTTGATAGAACACCATAAATCATACATAAAATTGCACCTACTTTAGTTGCTCTTTTCCAGTAGAAAGAAACTGCAGTGCAGAAAATAAATATTCCACCAAGACCTATTGCAGCATATCCCATAAACACAGCAAGTAAAGCAGGTGGTTTTTTAAATGTCCAGTAAAAAGGGATTATAAGAAAAATACCTATAAATATCTTTGTTAATCTTAAAAGGTGTCTCTGAGAAAATTTAGGGTTCCATAATTGTATAATATCTCTTGTAATATTTCCTGCCATTATCATTACCATACCTGAAAGAGTTGAAAGTGCTGCTGCAAAAACACCTGTTGCATAAAGAGTTGTTAAAGGTTTTCCACCGGCAACCATAGCAAGAAAAGGAGCAGCCAAATCTCCTTTCCATGGTTCTATTCTTAATATCTGTGGACCAAATGTAGCCCTTGATACAAGACCTGTAATTGCATTTAAAAATATAGGAGGCCCTGCTACAAGCCATACCATTAAAGTTATCAGTGCAAAATCCTTTTTATTTAGTTTTCTCATACCAAGAAATCTTGCTACATTATGTGGAAAACCAGTTGCCATCGTTAAAAATATAAAAAATGTTGCTACCACTCCAACTGGACTTGAAAATAATTGAGTATTTCCAACTTTTGGTAAATCGCTTCTTATCAAAGTAAGAAGTTTTGGGTCTTCATTTGCAAGGAAAATATTTAGTGCAGATGGTCCACCTACAAACAAAATTGCAGATATTCCAAGAATAAAACATGCAATTCCAAGTAAAGCCCCTTGAAGAGCAAGAGAAAATTGAGTTCCTGTATATCCACCAACAATCATATAAATGAAAACAATAATACCCGCAAATAAAAGACACCAAATAGCAGGGAGCCCTGTTATTGCATACCATATGGTTGCACCTGCTTTAAATTGTCCAACCGCATATAAAGTCATAAAAAATATCATAACAAGTGCTGCAAGCGATTGAACAACTTTACTATCAAATCTTATACCAAGTGCATCAGGAACGGTTCTGGCTCCAAATTTTTGAGCATATTTCTGCATTTTAGCACCTGTGAAAAATAAGCAGGGCATAATCCCAACAATTGTCCACATCCCAGCAAACCACATACCAGCCCATCCAACTGTATAAGTAACTCCCATCATGCCTAAGGTAGCCCATCCACTGAGCCATGTGGCACCAAGAGCAAGACCAGTTATAATAGGACCTATATCCTGATGACCTGATAAAAATGTTTCAAAAGAGGAAGATTTCTTTCTACTGATAAATCCAAGATATATGCATATTATTAACATTAAACTTATACCAATAACAGCCCATACTCCATAACTAACATCTGGTTGGGGAATAGAATAAAGATTAATCATTTTTCCACCTCCTTATCCTAATTACCAGTCCCCAAATTGTAAGTAAAGTACTTAAAATTACTATAAGCCACCATGCAAGCCAGTTTTTATCCATATAACCCCCTTTTTTAAAATTTAGGGAAATATTAAAATAAAAATTTAAAGTTGTCAAATATTTTATTTATGGTTTAAGAAATGGTATCTCAACCAATAATAAAAATATGGCATAGGGGAAAGTTAGGAGTTTTTATTTCATAAAATAAAGAAAACACTATTATCTTAATAGAAAAAATTTTTAACATACCAGGCCGAAGAATTTATAAACAAAAAAAGAGCGAAAGGAAAAATGAAATTTTGAGATATTATACTACGCTCATAAAAAGTTATCAAAAGTAAGATGGAGTAATGATGGAGAATTTATAATAGTGGAATTTCAGTAAAAAAATCCTCTAAAAACAGATATAATTGCCTATCCCATAACCTTTTTATCCACAGCAACCAGGTCCTGCTTTAGGTCCACAAACTGGTGGCAAATTAGAACTGCCAGAACGACTACCAATAACTGTAATATTTCCAAATACTTTAATTACATTTGAAGAGTTGCAGTTTGGGCATTTTGGCTTTTTACCAGATTCTTTTTCAGCAATACTCATATAGAAATCAAATTTTTCGCCACATTCATTACAAATGTATTCATACGTAGGCATTTAAACTCCTCCTTTCATTCTCTCATTTTAAATATTTATTTTCCTTATTTCACATTTGTTTTTATTTTACCCGAATTTTAATTTAATATCAAGTCAAATTTGATTTTAATGTTTCCAGTAATTCTTCTTCAGAAGAAGGCATACCTATAGAAACTATTTTATCATCAAGTGAGATTATTGGCAAACAGCCCCAACCTAATGAACTAACAAGAGAAACTACTTGTTTGTTATTCATCTGCACTTCTTCTTCTAGTAGGTTAAATACTTTTATCTCACCTGGAAAAACTTTTCTTGCTGTATTTACCAAAAAATTCACCTCTTCTTCAGTTAATCCAATCGGACCACAACAGGAAGATGCGGGTCCACAAGGAAACCGTTGTGGTATTGTGAAGATTTTCAATACTTCTCCATTTTTCTCCATCTTTATTTACACCTCCTTTCAAAAAAAGTTAAAAATATATCCAGCAAGAACACAACCAATAAAACTTACAATAACATATAACGATAAAACTTTTGGCTTGAATACACCTGAAAGCATTACTATAGATGGTAAAGATAATCCTGGACCACCAAGTAGATAAGAAAGTGTTGCTCCAGAACTCATCCCTTTATGTATTAAAGCAAGCGCAGTCGGAACTTCAACATAAGTACATACATACGCTAAAACTGCAATAAAAGAAGCAATTAAAACTGAATTTAAATTTTCCCTTCCTACGAAATTAACAATTACACTTGTTGGAATTATAACTTTTATTGCACCAGCAATTAAAACTGCTAGTACAAGATAATAGTTCAATTGAAGAAAAAAATCCCAAGCAGTTCTAATTAGTTGAATTGTTTTTTCTCTTAAAGACGCATCTTTATCTCCTGTAGGTAAAACAAAGCATGCACCAGTTACATCGTCCATAGAGACAATACTTGTTTTGGGAAGATGCCATTTATTTTCTTTATTTCTATCAAGTATTCCCGCTTCCCCTAATAGAAATAGTTTATCTTCATTCCCAGGAGCAAGTTCTTCTGTAGAAAGTCCATCAGGATTCATAGCAAGTTTTTTTCCAACCTCCAATGCAAATTTTTGAAGTTCTTTGGGTAAAGAAGGAACAACATTTATTTTTATTAGTCGTCTCAAAAACCTTTCTTTTCTTTGCCAATAAGATATAATCTGTCCAACTACAAGAGCAATAGCAAATGTCCCAATTATTCTACCAATTGCTAATTTCCATCCGAGAACACCTGCAGTCATAAAAACAGCAGGAATATTTAACATTGGAGCACTAATAAGAAATGCCATAGTTGGACCTAAAGGGATTCCTGCCTCAACCATTCCAGCAAGAACTGGAACAATTCCACAGGAACATATTGGTATCACAGCTCCCACAAATGAAGCAATAAAATTAGATTTAAATCCACCGTGCCCCATTTTCTTTTTTACTTTTTCCCATGGAACAAATACTACAAGTCCTGCAGCAATAAGCATGCCTACAATCCAGTATTGAAACAATTCAACAAGAACTGCGGAACCTTTAATATAAATATACCATAAAACCTTTGGGATATTCAAAGATAGAGGTGTTTCTATTTCTTTTAATCTTGCTTGTTCACCTGTTATCCCTTTTTGCTGTAGAAGTCCATATTTGTATAGAGCACTAAAAGATAAATTGTTAAGATAGACATAAATTAAACCACTTATATAAAGAACAATCACTGCCGCTAAATAAATCAACTCTTTTCTATTGGGTTTTCTAAACATATAATTCCTCCTTTCTGTTTTTCAAGTTTTTTATACTTCCTTCCTACTCTTTATTTTATATGTATATATGCATAACTTTGCATATATTAAGTAGTTATTATACCATTTTATTTTTTAATTGTCAAGATATCTGGTTAGTTTTATCAAGTCCTTTTGTAGAAGTTTGGATAAAATAATCTTTGCCGAATACAAAATTTGAGTAAGAAATATTGAAAATTTTATGATGGGATATATGAAGTTGGAATTATAAAATCTTTTTAACCTATTTCCTTATTTGACAAATTTTCAATTTCGTAGTAAATTTAAAAACTTATAATTTTAAAGAGATAAATATGAAGATAGGTGCTCAACTTTATACATTAAGGAATTTTTGTAAGACGGTAGAGGATACAAAAAATACATTTAGCAGAGTAAGCAAAATTGGATTTAGATATGTTCAGATTTCTGGTATAAGTGAGCCAAAAGATGTAAAAGAATTAAAAAAGATACTTGATGATAATAATTTAAAAGCAGTTTCAACTCATACAGGATACGATAGAATAATAAATGATACAGAAAAAGTTATTGAAGAGCATAAAATTCTTGGATGTGAGGTAATTTTCTGTCCTGGGTTACCAAAAGAATTACATAATAAAGAAGGTTATTTAAAGGTAGCAGAACAATTCAATAAAGTTATACCAAAGATTAAAGAAAATGGTTTAATCCTTGGTTATCATAATCATGGGATTGAATTTGAAAGATACCAAGGGAAAACAGGACTTGAAATATTGCTTGAAAGCTGTCCTGAACTCCAAGCAGAAATAGATACTTATTGGGTTCAGTATGGTGGTGCAGACCCTGCATACTGGATTGAAAAATATAAAGGGAGAGTAAGTCAGGTACATTTTAAAGATATGGGCATTATGAATAATCAACAGGTTATGCCTCCAATAGGAGATGGGAATTTAAACTGGGAAAGAATAATAAAAGTTTGTAAAAAATCAAAAGTAAAATATTGCCTTATTGAAATGGATAATCCAACAATTGACCCTTTTGAAGCATTGAAAAAGAGTTTGGAGAATTTAAAAGCATTTGGAATCAATCCATAAATTTACATGATACTTTCATAAAATCACTCAATAATGATGTAGTTTGAATGGTTTAGATTTAAATCCAGAAGATTGAATTTCCTTGTTTTCCTGTAATTAAGTCAATTATAAACCAAACTCCTGCACATGTATAAAGTCCAAGAGGTAACCCAAGAAAGAAATATTTAAATTTATTATAAAGTTGAACTCCGCCATATTTTAGAATTATTTTTTTAATTAACCATACAACAAAAATTGAAAACCATAATTGGTCCATAAGCCATACAGGTCCTATTAAAAATCCGATTGGGTGCAATGGCCACCATAAAAAGTTCTGTCTTGCAAAAATTAAAATTCCCATTGTAATAAATCCTATGCCTCTTGATAGCCATCCTATTTTGTTGGATACAGTTGGATTCTTTATTACATCAGCAGCATATTTATAAGGAGCCTGAGGTCCTCCTATAAAATACCAACTTGTCAAATTTATTCCGCCATATTTATAAGCAAGATGTAATTGTAAAATTAAGGTTGTTACTATATTTATGAAAAGAGCCAGAAATAAAAACCAAAAAAATGGCCTCCTATTTGATTCTGATTTTTCTACTATTTTTAAACTCATTGAGCCAGAAGCAAGAGGAAATGTCCTTAAATCTGATGCATATACATAAGTTAAAGCAAGGGCAAGTATAACAAAGCCAGTTAAATTTTTTGAACCAAACATAGAGACAATTTGAACCGAAGCAATTGTTGTTGCAACAAGAGTAGGTATTCCACCTTCACATACAATCCTTGTTAAAGTTATCCATATTATGAAAGCAAATATTAAAAATAATAAAGCAATATACCAGTTCATCCCTGAAAAAATAAGCCAACCAAGCATAAATAATGAACCAAACACAATTCCCCAAAAAGATGCTTTGTATGATAAAATTTCTTCTTTATCATCTACTTTTTTACCTATTGCGCCTTTCCATACATCTTTTAAATGATTTCTCCATAAAAATAAACTATATCCAACCATCATTATCATTGCTCCCATACCAAGATGCGCAAATATCGCTTCTCCTGAACAACCATATATCCCCACATTTTCAGTGCTTGCAATTCCTGCAATATTAAAAGAACCTCTTATAACTTTAAATAAAAGATTGAAAAACCATAATGAAAAAGCAACATCAAGATTTACAAAATAAACAAAACCAATAACTGGAAAACTCACTCTAAATGTAAGGGTTAATGTCCTTCTAAAAATTGGTATTCCCTTTACAAGCATAATTTTCGGAAAAGCAGGAAAATAAAAGTTTAAAGCATTTATTGTGCCTATTAAAAAAGCAATTGAAAAACCAATCCACATTAAAGGATTTTTGAAAAATTTAGGTAAAGCACCCTTTTCTTCTTCAACCATTTCTCTTGGCAGTATTGTTAAGGGATAGACAAGTTTTTCTCTTTCTACCCATTGTTTCCTTAATATTGAAGCAATGCAGAACATAACAAAATAAAGAACAAGTATAAACGGTATCCAAAAACTTAATGGTAAAATCCAGGCCTTCCATGGTATGGACATTCCTTTTGGTAAACCTTCAAAAAAATACTTAATCGCTTTTTCATCATTAACAATTAAAAATTTTTTTAAATATGGAAGTATCAATTTGTCCCACTGATTTTCAGGTGATGCATAATATTTAGGTGCTGATATCATAGGTAAAATCTGGCTTCCAAATCCCATTTCTGTTACAGAAGATGCAACAAGCATCATGCTATAAATAACAAGTAATTCTCCTGACGAGAAAGCCAATTTCCTTTTTATTTTCTTTAAGATTGTATTTATAAAAAAGACAAAAACAAAAAATATAAAAATCGCACCTGCTGGCATATGGTCAATAGCCATATAAGAGGCGTGAACTATATCTGTTGAATAATGGTCCAAAAAAGCAACTAAAATTGAAAACAAAATCCCTGCAATAAAAGCTCTTTTTGTAAAAAATTTATTCATAAATTCCCCCTTTTAATTTTATCTTCAATTATTACTCCTGTCTGAATAAGCAAACCTTCTTGAAAATATGGAGATATAATTTGAAGTCCTATAGGTAATTTATTTGAAGAAAAACCCAATGGAATATTTATACCAGGAAGGCCTGCAAGATTAACATTTACAGTAAAAATATCTGATAAATACATTTTTAATGGGTCATCTTTTTTTTCACCAATTTTAAATGGAAGTTCAGGGGTCGTAGGAGTTATTATTACATCTACTTTTTTAAATGCAGATTCAAAATCATTTTTTATCAATGTTCTTACTTTCTGTGCTTTTAAATAATATGCCTCATAATAACCAGAAGATAAAACATAAGTCCCTAAAATCATTCTCCTCTTTACCTCTTTCCCAAATCCCTCTTGCCTTGTTTTTATATACATTTCCATCAAATTGTTATAATTTTTACTTCTATATCCATATTTTACACCATCAAACCTTGCAAGATTTGAACTTGCTTCTGCTGTTGCTATTATATAATATGTTGCTATACCATATCCAGTATGTGGTAGAGAAATTTCTTCAACTATTGCCTTTTCATTTTCTAAAAATTTTAAAATTTCAAAAATTTTTTCTTTGATTTCATTATCTATCCCTTCAATAAAATATTCCTTAGGTATTCCTATTTTTAAACCTTTTATTCCTTTATTTAAAAAATTTATGTAATCCGGAACTTCAATATCAATACTTGTAGAATCTCTTTTATCTTTTCCTGAAATAATTTTTAGAACAAAAGCATTATCTCTTACATTTTTTGTTATTGGTCCTATCTGGTCAAGTGATGAAGCAAAAGCAATCAGTCCATATCTTGATACTCTTCCATAAGTAGGTTTCATTCCAACAACTCCACAGAAAGCACTTGGCTGTCTTATTGAACCTCCTGTATCTGAACCAAGAGAAGCAAAACATAAATTTGAAGCAACTGAAGCAGTTGAACCACCAGAAGAACCCCCTGGAACCCTTGAATAGTCAAAAGGATTTCTTGTTGGTCCAAAAGCAGAATTTTCAGTGGAAGAACCAAAAGCAAATTCATCCATATTTGTTTTTCCAATTATTATAGCACCTACATTTTTCAA
>JAMWBY010000061.1 GCA_023818745.1 Candidatus Omnitrophota bacterium | reverse complement strand
TATAGTTTCAAAACCAGCATATATTCTTTCAACGGAACCAAGTCCAAGGAATGTTTCTATTGGTCCTGGGTGGGGTAAAGATGAAAAAGATATTCAGTTTATTTCACAAATATCTGATGAAATAGAGGACATAAAATTTAAATCTCTAAAAGAAGGATTTGATGAAGTTAGGTTTGAAATTGATTATAAAGGCAATTTTAATAGATGTAATGAAATTATTGAAATTTATAAATTAAATAAAGAAGGACTTGAAATAGATGATATTGCGAAAGGAGAAATAAAAGTTTTTAAAGTCCAAATACCGCTTCTTGAAACAGATGGCGAAACTTATTCAAAAATTGAAATCGGGAGAAATTTTTTTGTAGTTAAATACAAAAATCATAAGTATATTGTTAAATGTATTGAACCTGAAAATGTTAGTGCCTCAATAGAAAAATTTTCTGCTTCCAATAGAAATGGAGTTTATAAAATTGGTTGTTTTACAATTAAAAATAAACATATTAAATATAAAATAAATATGGAGTGAAGTAAATTTATGGAAAAAAAGAAATTAAAAAAATAAAAATTTTACCTGTGGTAAAAAAACTCGTAGTGGAAAAGTAATTTAGTATAAATGTTCCATTTGTAGATTCATATATAAATTTGAAAAAAATACCAGAAGAAGATAAAATTTTAGATGTTGCGTAGAAGGGATTATAAAATAGGAGGATAAATTTTTTAAAAACAAAGGGGGATATATGAAAATAATTTTAAGATTAATGAGTTTATGTTTTTTATTTTTCAATTATGGATTTGGAAAGTCAATATGTGAAGAAGAGAGTTTTAAGTCAATATATAAAGCAGAAAGTCCGATAACAATTATTTCAGAAGAAAATACTCCTACAAAATATACCTTTCAAATACCTGCTATAAAACAAGAAAAAGATATGATTGTTGTTATGAGATTTAAAGCAAGATTACATACAGAAAGTCCTGGTGGATGGAATAATTATTTAGGTATAGAAATTAATGGAAAAAACCTTGATAAATATACAAGTTCAGGTTATTATCGTTTAGTAAATAGAACTGGTTCATTTAAAACAACCATAGGAGAAAATGATTGGTGGGGAAAAAGGTCTGGTTATCCTACAATTATAGTTTATTTTGGAAATGGAAAAGAACTTGACCAGAGAGTAATAAGTCATAGAGAGGAAGGATACTGGTATTTATTGAATATATCTGATGCTGTTAATTATGTAGAGATAGGAGCAGATGAAAGGATAGAAAAAGCAGAACCGAATAAAATAACTCTTATCAATACTTATTTAAACAGGTATGTACCAGGGGCGAAAATAAATATGATTATAGAAGACCTTGAGATTGGATATTTGCCGAAATATTTAATTGAAAAATATTCAAAACCAGAACTTGAAAAATATGGAGAATTTAAGGAAAAGGAAAAGTTAGAAACAAAAGGATACCAATTAGGTATAGGAGAAAAAGGTGAAATAGAAATTAAAGTTGGAAATGAGAGATATAAATTGGTAAGTGGGTATTCATATCCAGGAAATATTATTGGTTTTAATTGGTTTGATTCTTCAAAAAAAGGAGAGATAAATTGGAAGGTTGATATTAAAAAGGTTGGTAAAGAATTTGAAATAAAAGGAGAAGGAGAAAATTACATTATAACAAGGAAAATCAAGCCAGAACAAGAAAAAATAAAAGTAGAAGAAACAATAAAGAATAAAAGTTATCAGGAAATAGGTATAATAGTAACACACAGAATTATTTTAGATGATTTACCTTCTTATTATAGAATTGGAGGAGTAGAAGAAATAGAATTTTCCTCAAGAGGAGTGGCAGAAAATCCTACAATATTTGTTTCATATAAAAATACTTCAATTGGTTTTGTTGCAGAGGATAATATTTTAAGAGTTCAGGGAGAAATAGAAAAAAAAGTAAACACATTAAATTATTCAATAAAACACTTTGGGCTTGATAAAAATAAAGAATATAAATTTGAATTTTCAATATATCCATTGAATGAAGTCAATTATTTTACATTTATAAATAAAGTAAGGAATGATTGGGGTGTTAACACAAAAATAGAAGGACCATTTGCTTTTTCAAGTGAAGTAATTAATGAGAGAAAAATAAAAATATATGTAGTGGGTCCATGGCTTGATTATTATGATATAAATCCAGAAACAGGAAAATCATATACAAGAGAAGAATATAAAAATAGAATAAAACCAGTGATAGAGAAAATAAAAAGTTTAGAACCTAATGCGAAAATACTTGGTAAAATAGAAACAAATTTAATTTCAATAGACAAAAGAGATATTCAAGGAGGAGAAATATTACCAGGTGGCAGTTTACCAAGAAAAGGCACCTATGGATATATACTTGATAAAAAACAGAGTGAAATTTTAAAAAGTGGAATTGGTGAGTGGAAGGACTCTATTTTACAAACAGAAGAGGGAAATGTTATAGTTGATACATATTATCCAACAAATCCAAATTTTTTAAATTTACTTTTATACCTTGATAAAGGAAATTATAGGTATAAACATTTTTTAAAACAGATTGATTTTTTGATAGATGAGGTAGGAATGGATGGTGTATATATAGACCAGTTTACATTAACATGGGGACAGATAGGAAGACCTGATAGACACACTTATGAAAAATGGGATGGATACACAGTTGATATAGATGAAAAAACAGGAAAAATTAAGAGAAAATATACTGACTGTGGACTTATAGGAGCAGAGGCAAGAAAAGAAATTCTTGAATATATAACAAAAAAAGGGAAAATAGCAGTTATAAATGGTTTTCCAGGAGTGAAAGAAGAACAAGTATTTCCAAATATATTCAGATTTGCAGAATTTGAGAATGACCCTGTTAATCCTTTAACTTTTATGGATAAAAAGCCACCGACATTAATTTATTGTGCAAAAGGACATCTTTCAACACCAATTATACTTGGGATAAGACCAGCAAGATTAGGAGATGAGGGAAATAAAAGATTTGCAGAGATAATAATGAAATCAGTAATAACTGCATTGAGAAATGGGCTTTTATACTATTATTATAGTTCAGTAATTCCAAAAGAAGGACCGGGTGCTGGAGAATATGGACCAATAAATCATATGTTTCCAATAACAATAAAAGAGATAAACGAAGGATACATAATAGGGGAAGAGAGAATAATAAGTTGTGTATCAAGAGTTTTTGAATTTAATAAAGAGCCGAAGGTATATTTATTTGATTTAAAAGGAAGAGGAAAGCCACATAATTTTAAGGTTGAGAAAAAGGGGACAAAATGGCAAATAGAAGTAAAATTAAGTGACTGGAATGAAATATGTATAATTGAATAAAATGAAAGTAATAATAAATGCAAGAATTATAACAGGAAAAGAACTGATTGAGAATGGAAAAATTTTTATAGAAAAAGACAAAATTATCTCCACTAATAAAAATAAAAAAATTCCACAAGGTTCAGAGATTATTGATGCAAAAGGAAATACAGTTTTACCAGGATTTATAGAGGGACATACACATTTAACAAGTTTTCCAGGACTTCTTGATTTTAAAGGACATATTTATCAGAATTTAAAAGGTGTTGATAAATTACAGAAATTTCTCTATTGGGGAACAACAACTGTCGCGAATGTTGGTGGATGTTCTGAAAATGTAATATTAAAAAAACTAATAGATGAAGGAAATCTAAAATTCTGTTCAAAATTACTTGTTGGTGGTATGATGAATCCGACTGGAGGCCATATAAGAGGAAAAAATGCAGATGGTCCATGGGAGGTTAGAAAAGTTGTAAGAGAACTTATATCAGAAGGTGTTGATTTTATAAAAACATCTGCAACTGGTGGATTTATGTGGGCTCATGAAGGACTTGGTAATAGAGATTATACATATGAAGAACTTTCTGCTCTTGTTGATGAAGTTCATTCAAAAGGTAAAATTGTTTGTGTTCATGCTCATGCAAATCCAGGACTTGAAATAGCAATAGAAAGTGGATGCGATGTAATTCTTCATGGTGTTCTAATTGATGAAAAAGGACTTGAAAAAATTAAAAAGAAAGGAGTTTATTATATGCCCACACTACATATCACAAGTGAAAAAGTTTATAAAAATTCTTCAATACCTGAATTCATGAGAGAAAAGATGAAAAAAGTAAATCCACACCACAGAAAATCTGTCGGAATAGCATATAAAATGGGTGTTAAAATTGCTATTGGAACTGATGGAGGCCCAGGAGATATTATGAATGAAATCTATGAGTTAGTTAAATCTGGAATAAAGCCGATTGATGCGATCATTTTTGCAACAAAGGTAAATTCTGAAATTTTTGGTATAAGTGATAAGGTTGGAACAATTGAAGTTGGGAAAAAAGCAGATCTTTTAATTGTAAAAGGGGACCCATTAAAAAACATAGATGTTCTTCTTGATAACAAAAATATACTTCTTGTAATGAAAGACGGAGAGGTTTTTAAAGCAGAAACTGACTATAAAATCCATCTAAATATCTAACAAAAATTTTTTACTTGACAAAAATAAAATTTAAGGTAAAATAACTTATACGCATAAGCGAATAGGAAAATGATACCAAATTATATAAGATTAAAAAAGATTCTGGAAAAAGAAATAAAAGAAAATTTTAATGTTGGTGATTTATTTTATTCACAGAATTATTTGATGAAAAAATATGGATATAGTGGAATTACTGTTATAAGAGCGTTAAAAGAACTGGAAAAACAAGGATATATTTATAGAATAAAAGGTAAAGGAACTTATGTAGGAAGATTTAAAGAAGAAGATGAAAAAGAGGTTAAAAATATTGGTATTTTGTTTTCTACTATTGAAAGTTTAAGAAATCCAGGAGTAAATGAATTTCTCTCAGGAATTAAAAACCATTCAAAAAATAAAAATTATCACTTTGTAATTTTTCCTCTTGGCGGAAGAAGCATTGAAGGAGAAAAAGGTTCTTTATTTCGCATCTCTATAGAAAAAAGAGAGTTAAAAGGAGTTATAATAGCGGACTTTATTGAAAGAAAAAATATTTTATTTATAAAAGAAAAAAATATTCCTGTTGTGCTTGTTGGACATGGTTATGAAGGCATTGATATTCCATATATTCTTCCTGATTTTGAATTTCTTGGAGAAAAGATTACAGAAGAATTGATAAAAAATGGTTATAGAAGAATAGGTTTAATTGTAGGACCAATAAGTCAGGCAAAAAAACTTGGTGCAATATCATTAAGTTTATTATTCTTAAAGGGATACATAAATGCACTTTTTAAAAATAAAATACTATATGATGAGACAATTGTTAAAGAAAGTAATTATACAATAAAGGATGGAGAAAGATGTGTAAAGGAAATATTAAAACTGAAAGAGCCAATTGATTCTCTTATTGTTATAGAGGAAAAAACAGCAAAAATTGCAAAAAAAATCATTGGCAAGAAAATTTTTGTGAAGGATATACATAATTATAATTTTTCAGAAAAGGAAATGGGAAAAATAACTATGGAAATTATGGAAAAATTAATTTCAGGAGAAGAAGTTTTTGAAAAAAGTATAATAGTTCCTATTAAAGAAAATAAAAACAAGACAAAAATTTATATAAATTTTGAAAAAAATTTTGTTTTTGAAAGGGGGTGATATTATGAAACAAAAATTTTCAAAGAGCATCTTTTCAAAACCACATGGCTTCACATTAATAGAATTACTTGTGGTTGTTGCAATAATTGGGATTCTTGCAGCGATTTTACTTCCTGCTTTGAGTAGAGCAAGGGAAAATGCAAGAAAAATTGCATGTATGAATAATTTAAAAAATCTTGGTCTCATTATTCAACTATATATACTTGATTATGATGAGTATATTCCGCCCACAAGACAAGCAAATGTCTCTGGGGCACCCTATTGGAGTGATTTATTAATTGCGGCAGGTTATTTCAGAAAAATTACTGGATTGCCTACAGGAACAAAACCTAAAGGAGATTTAAATACACTTTTATGTCCCTTCTGGCCACCAAAACAATTTACAGTAGGATATTCAGCAAGAATTTATGGATACAGAAGAAGTTCTCCATTTGGTTATGGTGTTTGGGTTAAAATATCCCAAATTAAAAACCCATCAGATATATGGATTATTGCTGATTCAATTGATATAGGTTCTTCTGCAAGATATCAAATAAATGAAATTGGCCTATCTTCTGGAAATAATAGGATTCATTTAAGACATAATAGAAGTGCTAATTTTCTTTTTGTTGATGGTTCTGTTAGAAGTTTTGACGAAGAGGGAGTAAAAAGAATAGCACCAGGAGCCGTTTATTGGACTGGAAAATGAAAAGGCAAAAGGAATAATGAAGACAGATGTGATAAAAGTTTTTATTGTCTTGGTGTTTTTTTTCAATTTTATGAGGGGTTATAGTATGTCTTTAAAAGAAAATTTTGAGGATGGAAAAACTATATTACAGATAGAAAATAAATTTTTCAAATTAGAAATTATTCCAGAGAAAGGTGGAAGAATAAAATCATTTTATGATAAAAGAAAAAATTTGGAAAATGTTTACTGGACTGAAGCACTTGGTGGGTTATTGGATGATAGAGGAGAATCAACACTTTCAAAGTATAATTGGGAAGTAATTAAAAAAACAACAGAACTTATCATAATAAAATTATATTATACTTCATCCCAAAGTATTTATTATGAAAAAGTTTTAACATTCTTTCATAATAAACCCCTTTTTAAAGTTGAATATAAAATTGTGAAACATCAAGGAGAACCAATCGAGTTCAGTTTTATGGTAAGAAATTTTATAAAATGTGGTGGCAAAGATTTAAGTGAAGAACTTATTTATTATTATCCGACCGAAAAAGGAGTTCAAAGTATTTCAGGAAACAAATTAGAAAAAAATCATTATGTTAGAAATCTTTCCGGAGGATGGTGTGGAATAGTAGATAACAGTTCAAAAGGTGGAATTGTGGTTTTAACTGAAGAAGAAAAATTGAATTATTTTTATTTCTGGACAGGGAGTAAATTATATCCTACTTTTGAAGTTGCATATAAAAATTTTAGAATTTCTTCCAAAGACGATTTTTCAACTACTATTTATTTTATTTTAACTGACGATATGCCTGGATATTCAGAAGTTTCTCAATTTTGTGTTATCTTTACGGACATAGAAAAAGAGGATAAAAATTTTACATTTACAACATATTTACAGGGAATATGGGATGATTTTGACCTTGATAAAACACCTATTTTAAATTCTTCTATATTGAGTTTAGATGGTAGAAAAATTTTTGAATTTGAGAATAATTTTTTTAGATTGAGGACGGGAGAAAAACCATATAAGATTGTTCAGAAATGGACTACAAATATAGATAATGAATTTCTTATTTTGAAACATTTTCTTTATTCAAAAAATTTAAAACTCATAGAAACAGAAATTCCATTTTATTTAGGGAGTCCTAAAATTGAATATACAAGGAAAAAGGAAATTGAGAAAAAAGAAAAAAAGTATATTTTAAAATTAACAGAAGATGACATTAAAAGAGGATATGTTATATGTTTCCCAGAAGAGCAGATGAATTTTAATATTGATAAAATCTTTCTTGATGTTGGAATAAATGACAAAGAAAGTGTTGAAATTGAAATATATGCTTTAAGAGATATCAATTTAAAAATTGAAATAATGGATTTTTTTGATGAGAAAAGAGAAAAGTTGAAAAATCAAATTTTAAATATGAGAATAGAAGATGATAGAAAACTTCTTCCATTTGAAGAAATAAAAATTTTCTCAGGTGAGAAGAAATCTACTTTTTTTATATTTGATTTAAAAAATCTTCCGGCTGGTAAATATTTTGGAAATGTTAAATTTTCTGATGAAAAAAATGAATTTTTTCTACCGATAGAGATAAATATACATAATGTAAAAATTGAGAAAGAAAAATTATCTTATTGGATGCATTATGATGTTTATTCAATATTTTATCTAAATAGATGTATAAACGACAAAGAAAAAATTTTAAAAATATGGCCTAATTATGTAAAAGACCTGATTGAACATAAGGTAGAGGTTTTATGTTTCCAAGATTATTCCCAAATGCCTCTAATTCCATTTGTTAAGGTAAAGGAATTTAAAAATGGTTATTTACCAGTTCTTGATTTTTCTGAATCTGATGAATTTTTGAATATTGCTAAAAATGGTGGTTTTAAAAAAATTGTTTTAAGATATTCCTGGTATTCAAAAAACTGGTTGCCAAAAAATTTAAATGAAAAAAATGAGCCTGAAAAATGGAAAGAATGTGTAAAATTTATAGGAAAACAGGTGACTGATTATTTAAAAAAGAAAGGTTTTGAAGTGTTTGTTTATCTTGTGGATGAACCAAGAATTGATTCAACAGATAGTATAATAGAAAGAATTAATCTTGCAAAAGAAAGTTGTCCAGGA
>JAMWBY010000060.1 GCA_023818745.1 Candidatus Omnitrophota bacterium | reverse complement strand
AAAGTTTTTTCCTTACATTCTGGACATACTTCCAAAGGGTCTTCTGTCATTTTTTGAAACTTTTCAAATTTATATCCACATTTTCTACATTCATATTCATAAGTAGGCATCTTCTCCTCCTTGCCTTTTTACATTAGATGCTTATTATAAAATTAGATAATAAAAAATAATAAAATGTTTCATTTATGTCAAGGGTTTAATACTTCCTTGAAAAATTTTAAAGTTTCTTCAATAACTTTATTTTCACTTTCTTCAGTTGTAAAAGTATGTCCACCTTTATCAAGAATAAGCATTTTTAAATTTAATGTGTTTTTGTGGAATTTATCAAAATAAAAAATCGGATTTTTAAAATCAAGTGATTTATCATCCTTTGCATAAATAATTAAAACATTTCCTTTATATTTTTCTGCATATTCATCAATTTTAATCTTTTCAATTGATTTTAGAAAATCTTTGCCTATATAATGACCCCATCCCGGGATATAACATTTGCCAGTTGTTTTGATTTTTTTAAGCATCTTTTTAGTTAAAATTTTTTTCTTAATTATTGAAGGAAAAGCAAGAGGAGACCATAAACAAAGAGATTTTGTATTATATTTTGAAGCAATATATGTTCCTATAATTGCTCCCATTGATAACCCCAATACTCCAATATTTTCATTTAGAATAAATTTCTGTTTTTTAAAATATTCAATTGCACTTTCACCATCAACCATCTCTGTTTCAAGAGACATTTCTTCAAATTTACCCTCACTATCACCTCCTCCATAAAAATCAAACCTTAAAACAGAAATGCCATTTTCACACAATCTTCTTGCAAGTTTAGTGAATATAAAATGACTTTCACTTTTATTTCCAGTAAGTCCGTGAAAAAGTATAACTCCTGGAGATTGTTTCTTTTCTGCAATATGCACAATTCCGAAAAGTTTTCCATTTTTACTTTCAAAAACTACTTGCTTTTCCATTTTTCATTCCTTCTTTTAAGTTGGTTTCGGAAATTAACTGCATAAGTGAATCAAAAATTATTAAAGTTCCTTGTTTATCTGGTTTGTTTCTATAAACATAATCATTAATTTTAAAATATCTTTCACTATCTTTTATTTTGCCAAAAATATCATAAATGTCAATAAATCTCAAATTTCTTTTTTCAGCAATCTCTTTCAATTTATTCCTGTAAGGTAAAAAGATATTTAATTCAGGATAAGAGGGATAGGGAGAAAATATAAATATATTTGATGTTTTTAATGTTAAAATGTAAAAAATTACTTCATAAACTTTACTCCACTGTCCTATTTTATGTCTTCTTAAAAGTGAATTTAAAAATGGAAATAAGACCACATATGAATCTTCTTCAATTTTTTCTATGATTTCCTGGATAAATTTAAATTCATAAAGAAGATAATTTACATATTGATATTCAGTCAAATTAAAAAACTCTATCTTTATATTTTTCCCTTCAAAAATCTCTGGCAAAGAATCAGGATAGTCACCAATTATATATATTTTTGGATTTTTTTGACTCTTTTGTAAATTTAAATATTCAGGTATTTTAAAAACTAAAAAAGAATTATTTTTCTTGCAGAATACACCATCTATCTGGTAATCCTTTTCAAGAGGACTGATAGGAACAATTGTCTTTCTTCCGATTTCTATATTTTTGAATAATAGTAAAAACTCAACATTTCCAGATAAATTTATAGGCACTGTTATAGTTTTACCATTATCTTTACCCGGGAAAAGAGAAATTTTATTCTTTTCATTCAAAAAATTAAGTTCAATCTCCAAAGGAATGTTTGACATATTTTCAATTCTCAAAGGTATGTAAATTATCTCATTTTCATAAACAAAATTTTCAAAAGGTAAAATATCAAAGTTTATATTTATATCTTTTAATTCATATATACCAAGATTTATTTTATGAATGAACTCTGCGCTTTCTTTACCTTTCTTATTTTTTAATTTAACCTCTATCTCTTTTTCATCTTTTTCAATAATAATTTCAAATTTCTCATTGTTAAAAATTTTTCCATCAATTTCCCATAAATATTCTTCTAATGTAGAAGGGCTTCCATCAAGTTTTAATATTGTTATTTTTTTATCTTTAATTTTAAACGGACCTTCAACTTCATAATTGAAATAAGGAATATATCTATCTTTTAGATTTATCACTTTTTTTATTTTAAATTCTACTGGAACTTCATTTATAGAAAACCTATCCCAGTAAACTTTTCCACTATCGTTATAAAATCCAAGTCCTTCAATATTTTTTTCTCTTATTTTTGTAAGTGGAATTTCTATTTTTACCCATTTACCTTTTTCAGGAAGTTCTCCTAATTTTTCTTTACTTATACCCTTAATTTTTATTTCATCCTCACCAAACGAAAAATAGTAATGTTTTCTATATCTTGAAATAACTTCTACTATTATTTCCTTAATTGGTTTTCCCTCCTCTATATAAACAAAACCAACAATTTTATCATCTGAAACTATCGGAAACTGTTTTGCAAAATTTGCTCTGTGAAAAGAAAAACCATCTTTATTTGTATGAGAATAAATACCTGATAACGATTTTTGTTCCCATATCCATATCCCTGATTTAATTGCATTTGGAGGTAAATAATCATCAATAAGTATTTGTCCTTTTTTAAAATTTTTATATGAACTTTTTTCCTTGTATCCTAAATAAACTTTATAATTTAAATTATCTGAAGGTTTAAAAAGAACTTCTATTTCATTTTTTAAATAATTAACCCCTAAAATTTCACATTCATTATTGTTTTCATCAATAATTTTAATATCGTTAACTTTTGTTTTTCCTGATATGAATTTAAAATACCCCTTTTTAATTACTTCAAGAAGTTCTTTATTTGCATATGAAATATCAAGAGAATACTGATAATCATATGAAAAAAGAAAAATTTTAAAAATAAGAAAAAATAAAAATAATTTTCTCATTTTATCTTTTTAACTTTCAAAGCAATATCTTTTTCAAAAGGAATAACTGGTATTACTAAATTTTTAACATTTTCAATACTTATTTTTTCTACTATTTCACCTTTATATGTATCCCAGAACTCAACTTGATAAAGACCATTTTTGAAATTTTTTAATTCAAGCATAACATTTTCAATTCTTACAGAATTAATTCTTTTTAAACTACTATTAAAAATTTTTTCATCAAATATCCAGAAATATCCTTCCTCATCGTTCTGGATTCCTATAAAATCAACATTTTTACCTTTAATTTTTCCATCTGAAAGTTGCAAAAATTTTCCCCTTCTATCTTCATTTTCCCAGAATTTTGCAAGAGATTTGTAATGATAATAAAGGTCAAAATAATCAATAAAGGGCCACCACCAGAATAAAGCAACTCCAAACATAGGAGTCATTGAAGAAGCCCAGATTCCTCCATGTAAGTTATCTTCAAGGTAATTTCTATTTTTACCGACGCCAAATTCATTTATCATCATTGGTTTTCCATAAAATTTCCTTTTTTCATAATAATCTCTTATACTATAAATCACTCTATTATCATATGCATTACCAACAAGTGATTCAAGTTCAGGAATTATCCAAACCATCGGGTCATCTGGTCTTCTACAATAATGAGTTGTAATTGATCTTTTATAAGGGTCTATTTCCTTTAAAAATGGATATATTTTTTTATGCCAGTATCTCACTTTTCCTGAATCATAATAGCCCGTTAAATCGACTTCATTCCATAATTCCCAGAAAGCAATACTTGAAGAATAACTCCACCTTGAAACAATGTATTCTAATCTTTTTTTAAAATATTCAATCGCCCTTTCATTAACAAAAAATTCATCAGGTGATTTTAAAAAGCCACCATTTATCTCATTATAAGGATTGTCCCACCACTCTGCATCAGGATGGATACTAAATTGTCCATGATTTATTAAAGTAAGGTCAATATAAATTCCATATTTTTCTGCAATGTCTAAAACATAATCAAGTTTCCATGCATTTTCTAAACTATATTTTCCGAGATTTTTGTAATGAACTCCATAATTACTATTCCATTCAATACCTACCCACCATGGACTCATCCACATTCTTATGTAATTTCCTTTATTTTCAGCCATTTTCTTTAAATATTTATCATAAGCATAAGTTCCAAGACCTTTCTTGTATTTAAATTCATATTTATATGGCTCTCTTTCATCATCAGGAGACCTTAATGTATAACCTATTGGATAAAAAAACTTACCATTTGAAAATGAAAGATAGTTTTTATCTTTTTTATCCCAGTTAACAAATCCATTTTTATCACTCTCAAAAACTTCAAAATTACCTATATTTATTTCAACTCTTTTTTCTTCATTTGACATTTCAAGTTTATATTTATAGATACCGACTTCTTCAGGAGTAAATCTTATTTTCCACTCACTCTTACCATAAGGAATTAACTTTTCTCCATCCTCATAAATAGTCCTTAAATAATCATGGTAAAAAAATGCAGGAACTTCTAAAACTTTACCTGATGGTGCAACAAAAACACCTTTAATTTTTAAATCTGGATTGAATGGATTTTCGTAAATAACAGGAATTTCAAAAGTAATTTCAAATTTTTCATATTTCCCAATTCTTTTTGAGTTTTCTCTGAAGTTATAAATATAAAATTTATCCTTTTTAATTTCTTTTGAAGTTTCAAAACGATCAAAATAAACTCTTCCGCTATAATTATATGGAAACCAAATTATAATTCCAAATTCTTTGATATTCTCCTTTACATAAGCATCAAAAACTTTAAGGTGTGAAACAGGTTGCCAAAAATCAGTATTTTCCATTAAATTTAAAATTATCGTTTTTTCCTCCCCTCTTTTTATCTTAAACTTTCCTGTTTCAAACCAGTTCCATTCATCATCCTTTATATAACACATAAATTCACAATCAATTCCACCTTCTTCAGGTATGTAAATTTTAAATGAAAGGTAATCTGAATATTTAAAATCCAGAATTCCATCATAAAAAATCCTTAATTCCTTTGAATTATTAACCTTTGCGCATAAAGAGTAATTTCCACTGCTTGAATATCTTGTTGTATAAAAAATTTCTGTATTTTTATCTTCAGATTTCCAACCTTCAGTGCTCAATTCAAAATCAAATATAATTTCTGAAAAAAGCAAATTATAAATTAAAAAAACAAATAAAAAAATAAATTTTTTCATTTTCTATATATTCTTTCACTGAAATTGTAAATTTTTATATATTCTTCAATTAATTTTACAAAAGAAGGAACAAAGTTTTCAATTTTTAACTCAAAATTATCAATTATTATTTCTTTACTTTCAGGTTGGAATTGTTTTTCTGTAACAGATTTTTTTCTTATTTCAATTTCAGGAAAATAATAAATCAGATTTTTATTCTCCCTATAAAAAATTTTTATATTTAAACTTTTATTTTTAATATGCCAGACAATTAAATTCCTATCCTGAATTTCTGGTAAAGGTTCTATTTGTAATAATTCTCCATAATTTCTGTAGTTTTTCACAATCAATTCCCAATTATCTTCAAAAAAAGTAAAATTTAAATTTAAAATGTAATTATTATCAACAACTTCTACATTCCCATTAAACTTAAAATCATAAGACGCAATCTCTTTAACAGGATAAAAGACCTTATAAATATTTTTCTGTCTATATTTATTTTTATCTAAAACAACCTTATCTTCCCACAAATAAAAATATTTACCATCTTGATTGCTTATCATCACATATGGCTGAGTTAAAGAATTGACTTGATCTATTTTATATTTCAATTTAAATTCTGTTTCCTGCCTTTGCTCTGAAAACGGGTAAAATTCAATTTCTTTTGACTGCTGATTTAAAAATAAAATTTCATCAGGTGGAACTAATCTTGTTGAGTAATTATCAAATCTTCTTAAAAACACAAGGATTCCTTCTTCTAAAATTTCTCTTGCTTCAAATATATTACTTTTTAAATTTTCAATCTCTCTTAAAATATCCCTATCTTTTGAATTTTTTACAATATCATAAATAATTTCCATCGCCTTATCCAGTTCTCTTTTTTCAATATATATTTTAGAAAGAAGAAGTTTTGCTCTATGATTATTTTTATCTTTCAAAAGGAAATTATTAACTATCTCTTCTGCTTTTTCTAAATCGCCTTCTTTAAAATAACTTTCTGCAATTTTTAAATTATATTCCTCTTTTTTAAATTCTTCTGCTATTTTTTTATAGATTTCTTTAACTTTATCATATTCGTCAATTTTGGAATATAAATCACCTATTCTTTTAAGAATCTCCTCTTTATACTTACTTTCTGGATACTTTTCAATAAGTTTTTCATACTCTTTAATTTTTTCAATATAGTCATCTATTGAACTCAATTTTCTTTCAAATTTTCCTTCTATTATATTCATATAAAAATTTACAATAATATCTTTTTTCTTTTCATCCTTTGCAATTTCATCAATAATATTTTCAAAGTCAGTCACAAATAAATTTTGTTCTCCTTCATCTGTAATTGCTCTGAACAAACTCATTATTATACTTGTATTTCTTGTAGATTCAGGAAAAAATTTAATAAAATTTAAATAAACTCTATAAGAGGAAAAATCACAAGGAAAGATTCTGCTTATTATATTAAAGGTTATATCACCATTTGTATTCTTTTTTATCTCTTCTTCTTTTAAAATTTTTAATCCTTCTTCATAATTTCCAGTAGAAAACATCTCAAAACTTTTAAAAATTTTGTATGAGAGATGATTTTCCTGTAAAAATGTTAAAAGTTTTTCCCTCTCCTGTTGTTCTGACATTTCTCTATAATAAGCAATTGAAGGAATTAATATCCAGAAGTTATTTTTTTCATTTTTTATAACATCAATAAACATCTCTTTCGCCTTCTCATAATTTTCAGTGCTATAATATGCCTCTCCAAGAAGATTTTTTGTTTTTAAATCATCTGGATTGTAATTAAGGGAAGTAAGTAAGTTAGAAATTGCATCATTAAAATTTCTGTTTCTTAAATAAATATTTCCAATTTCTCTATAAGCAAAAGAAAGATTATTTTTTATAATTGGAATGGAAGAAGAAAATTTCTGTTTGTTTTCTATTTTTTTTAAAACATATTCTCCAATTTTAATAATATCATCAAAATTTCTATTTTGTCTGTAAATATCAAAAATCGCTCTTAAGCTTTCGTTTAAAATATATGGCTCTTCAATTTCTGTTTTAAATATTAAATCCTCAATATAATTTTTTGCTTTTTCGTAATTTTTTATATTATAATGGGAAATCCCAAGATAATATAAAAGTTCTGGATTTTCTTTTATTTTTTCTCCTTCAAGTATTCTGATAACCGCCTGAAAATTTTTTCTTCTAAATTCATTTCTTACATTTTGAAGATTTATTTTTTCTTGAGATTGTAAATTTAAAATAATAAAAAAGGCAAATAAGAAAATTAGAAAACAATATCTTTTCATATCAATAAATACTCCTTTTGAATATTATACCTATTAAACACAGATTATTCCATTTTGAATCAGAAAGATTCAGGATATGTTAAAAACTGGAATTTTTATCTATTTAACTGAAATGTATAATTTATGGGTTTCCCATCTCTTATAATTTCAACATTTACAGTATTAATATTTGAATTTTTTATTTGATTATATATTCTAAATCCAGTTGCAATGCTATCAATAACAATTCCATTTACACTTCTTATAATATCTCCATTTCTTAACCCATATTGATATGGAATACTTCCTTCAGGAAGATTTAAAACTCTAAAACCCTCTATTCCTCTATCACTTATATTAGGTATAACATTAACTTTTTCAATTAAACTTCTATCACTTTCAAGTTCAGTAATTACACGATTAAAATCTATATTGAAAGTAGTTGGGGTTAACTGATTTGTAGTTTCACTTAATGAAGTTGTTGAAACTCTTGGAGAAAAACGAGTTCCTCCTTCATAAGTTTTTGAACTTGATACACTTATAACTGATGCATCCGGAGAAGATTTTTCTATTGTTAAACAAACATTTTTATCATCATATTCAAAAAAGACCTTATCAATCTCTATCTTTACTATTCTGGCCTTTTCTATAATATCATCTGTTTTATATATATCCTCATCACCTCTCCTTTTATTTTTAATAATTACAAATGATTCTCCTTCTGTAAAATATATAATACCAACAATTTCTATAAGTGATTCAAGAGGTGGAAGAGGTGGTGGTTTTAAAATAGTTTGAGTTTCAACTTTTGGAGGTGGAGGAGGTGCTGTAAAAATATTCCTCTTTAAAATTATTGAACTGGGCAAAAGATAATTTGAAAAGATAAAAACACTCAATATTAAAGCTTTCTTTTTCATTTTTTATATTTTTAATTTTCAAAAAAATTTTTTAAATTTTCAACTTTTTTATTAAGTAAATCAGTGTTCCAGCAAAAACCAAATAAGGAATAATACCTGAAAAAATAAGTAAAACAAAAATTACTACAA
>JAMWBY010000059.1 GCA_023818745.1 Candidatus Omnitrophota bacterium | reverse complement strand
TTTTACATATTGCAGGTCCGTATCTTATGCCAAGATTCATAGGGAAAGACCTCTTTTTAACATTGAAAAAAGCAAAAGAAATTAATTTAATAACCTGTCTTGATACTGTATGGGACGCTTTTGGAAGGTGGTTTGAAGGGATTAAAGATGCATTACCTTATATTGATTATTTTTTTACGAGTTTAGAAGAAGCAAAAATGATTTCAGGAGAAAAAGAAAAAGAAAAAATATGTGATTTTTTTCTTGAAAAAGGAGTTAAAAATATCTGTCTTAAAATGGGTGAAAATGGGTCTTATATTGCAAATAAAAATGAGAATCATTACTTTCCTGCTTTAAAAGTCAATGTTATTGATACTACAGGTGCTGGTGATGGTTATGTTGCTGGATTTATTAAAGGACTTGTTGAAAGTTATAATTTTAAAAGATGTGGACTTTTAGCAAACATTGTTGGTGCAAAAATAACGACTGCAATAGGAGCAACTTCTGGAGTTAAAAACTGGAATGATTTATTAAATTTTGCAAAAGAGTATGGTTATGAAATTTAAATTTTATTTCATTTTTTCAGTTTTTATAACTTTTATTTTTGCAGAAGAAATTAAATATACAGGAGAAAATATGGTTGTTTCCTTTGATGAAAAAGGAGAAATTGAAAAGATTTATCTTGAAGGCAAAATTGTTATTTATTATAAGGATATAGTTTTTAAATCAGAAAAGGCAATTTATGATAGAAAAAACAATGAGATACAATGCGAAGGGAATGTAGAAGTTTTAAGTAATACTGACAAATTTTATGCCGATTGGGTAAGATATGATTTAGAGAATGAAGTTGGTTTTATTGAAAACGCTAAATTTAAAATTGAATCATTTTTTTTTAATGCAAAAAATCTTGAAAGGAAAGGAGAAACATTAAAACTTAAAGATGGATATTTAACAACTTGCGATTTAGAAAAGCCACATTATAAAATAAGTGCAGGCAAGATTGAATTTGTTAAAGATAATTATATAAAATGTGAAAAGTTTAAAATTGTCATGGGAGATAAATTTACAGTTTTTTATCTTCCTAAATTTACAATAGATTTAGAAACAAAAAAACCATTTTTTATTCCTTCAATTAGTTATAAAACAAGAACAGGTCTATTAGCAGGTTTAACTTTAAATTTTAAACCTTTTGAAAAAAAAGATTATTTATTAAGTGGAAATTTTTTACTCGGAGCAAAAGGAGGGGGTATTGGTTTAGGACTTTTTTCACAAAAGAATAATATAGATTCAAAAATGTTTTTTTTAAAAATATGGAACCAGGATAAAATACATCCTGGTGGATATTTTGAGATGAATAGGAATTTTGGAAAATTAGATTTTCTGATTGATTGGAGATGGATGTATGATGATGAATTTTTTATTGATTTCTTTAAAGATGAATTTTCAAAAAAATCAAAAATGTATAATTACTTTTCTTTAACAGGACAATTAGGAAAAGGTATCTGGGGGTTAACTATTAGAGAGAAGGCAAAAGAAGAAATTTTAAAAGTTGAAAAATTGCCAGAATTGAGATACTATCTTCCATATTTACAGTTTACCAGTTTGCCTCTGTTTTTGTCCTATGACTTCAGATTGACAAATTTTTATAAAAATGAAGAAACTTACTTAAGAATATTGAATAAACTTGACCTAACATATAAAAAAGATTTTTCTTATTTTACTTTAAAACCATATCTTTCTTTTTCATCTTTAAATTATGAAAGTTCTACCTTTGACAAATTTAATTATATAGGAGATGTTGGTCTAAATTTTACAACCCTATTTTACACTAATCTTTTAAATAAAGATATTATTTTTATTCCTTCTTTATCAATTTTTTCAAGGAAAACCAAATATAATCCTGACCAACTTGTTCAATTTGATGATTTTGAAGAAAAATGGAACGGAAATTTTATATCTACTGATTTAAGATGGAATATAAACTCTGAAAATAATTTTTCGGGAAACTTTGAAATTGAAAACAGGTATAATTTTGATAGAGGCAAATTTGAAGACATACTTTTAAAATATGAATTTAATAAAGGAAGTTTTAAGATAGAAGGAGAAAACCAATGGAATATAGAAAACAATCTTTACAAATTTGGTGTGAATACAATTTCTTATGAAAAAGAAAAATATAAATTTTCTATTGGAACGAGGGTTGATAATGATGCAGAAATTTCAGGTATTGAAGCATGGTGGCAACAGGTATTAAAAAACGATTGGAATTATAGAATAGGGATTTTTTATAATTTTGATTCAAAAGAATTATTAAATCAATCATACGAAATATGGAAAAATTTTCATTGTTTAACTATTGACTTTAGAATTACAAAAGATAAAGAAAATACCTCTTTTTATATTCTTATAATCCCATCTGTTTTTTTTGAAAATAATTGGCAAAGGAGGTTTACAAAATGGAAATAAGAAGGAAAGGAAATAGAAGATACGATGAAATAAGAGAAATAAAAATAACAAAAAATTTTTTAAAATATGCAAAAGGTTCATGTTTAATAGAAATTGGAGAGACAAAAGTTATATGTGCTGTAAATTATGAAGATAAAGTTCCTCAATGGTTAAAAGATACTGGAAATGGCTGGATTACTGCAGAATATTCTCTTATTCCTTCTTCAACAATTGAAAGGATTCCAAGAAGTTCAATATCTTCAGGCAGAACCCATGAAATTCAGAGGATGATAGGAAGGTCTTTGAGAGGTGTAGTTGATCTAAAAAGAATTGGAGAAAGGACATTTTGGGTTGATTGTGATGTAATTCAGGCAGATGGAGGAACAAGAATTGCAGGAGTGATTGGTGGTTTTGTTGCACTTGTGGAATGTTTGAATAAATTAAAAATTTCTGGTTTAATAAAAGTTCCTGTTTTGAAAGATTATATAGGAGCAATAAGTGTGGGCTTGGTACATGGAAATATATTACTTGACCTTGATTATTCAGAAGATTCACTTGCATCTATTGATTTAAATGTAGTTATGACAGGAGGAGGAGAATATATTGAAATTCAAGGAACTGCGGAAGGATATCCATTTACAAAAAAACAACTTGAAGAATTACTTAATTTAGCAGAAAAAGGGATTAAAAAAGTTATAGAAATTGAAAAGGAGATATTAAAAGATGAAATTATGTTTTTACTTGGCAACTAAAAATAAGAATAAAGTGAAAGAAATAAAGAAAATTATAGGAGATAAAATAGAAGTCCTTTTACCTCCTAATTCTATTAAGTTTCCTGAAGAAACAGGAAAAACATTTAAGGAAAATGCGTATTTGAAAGCAAAATTTTTAAGCAGGTTTATAAAAAATGACTATATTGTTGGTGAGGACTCAGGTCTTTTGGTTGAAAAATTAAATGGATTACCAGGGGTTAATTCAGCAAGATTTTCAGGAGAGAGAGATGATATAAAAAATATAAAAAAACTTCTTGAAATGATGAAAAATTTTAAAAATAAAGAAGATAGAAAAGCAAAATTTATTACTTATATTTGTCTTATTGGAAAAGGAGAAAAAAAGTTTTTTAAAGGAGAAATAGAGGGATATATAACTTTCAGACCAAGAGGTAAAAATGGCTTTGGATACGACCCTATTTTTGAAATTCCTGAAATAAAAAAAACATTTGCTCAAATTAGTTTAGAAGAAAAAAATAAAATAAGTCATAGAGCAAAAGCATTTGTAAAATTAAAAAATTATTTGATTAAAAAATTTAAATAGAGGTAAAATAAAAAAATTTAGGCGGGGTAGCTCAGAGGTAGAGCAACCGGCTCATACCCGGTATGTCTGGGGTTCAAGTCCCCATCCCGCCAATTTTTCTGTTTTTTAGGTATTTTGACCAAGTGGCACCTTAGATCACCTAAAAATAAAAAGAAAGAAAGGTATGGTTAAAAGAGAAAAAAGATGGGTTAATAGAACTGTTTCTGCTGCAAATTTACTATCAGATTCAAAAACTTCAGATAGAACAATACTTGCTATAGCAGTTGGCATTATTGCTACTACAACAAGAACTTTTTTAATTTCCTCTGGAAAAGAAAAAAGATAGAATAAAAATATACAAGTTATTGGTATAAGGATTAATCTTAAAAATGAGAAAAACAAATATTTAAATAAAAAAATGTTTTTTAATTCAATCTCTCCCATTTTAGCACCTGCAATGAATAATGCAATAGGAACTGTTGCATTTCCCATTAAATTTAAAAAATTTAAAACTGCATTTCCTGATTCTAAAAGAATTTTATTTTCAATTATAATAATGTCTTTTAAAAAAATTAAAATTACAGATACTAAGATTGAAATCATAGGAATACTTAAAAGATTTTTTAATGCTTTTTTCTCAAACTTATTTCCTGTAAGTGCTAAAATTCCGATTGTCCATACAGATATTTCAGAACCAAAAGTAGAAAGAATTAACATAGGTATATATTTCTCACCATAAATAAAAAAAATTATGGGTAAAGGCAAGAAAGAATAATTGTTAATTGTGCATTGAAAGTGAAAAACATTTTTTTCTTTTTCGTTTTCAAAAGATAAAAATTTAGAAAATACAACTCCTATAATATAACCACAAAACATTATTAAAATTGTTCCAACTGGTAATAAAAAGTTACTTATCAGGTCTGATGAGTTAAAATTTTTCAAAAAAGAAGAGAGTATTAAACAAGGATAAAAAACTTTTGTAATAACAACAGAAATTTCTTTTATTGTACAAGATGAAATAATACCTTTTTTTCTCGCAAAGATACCTATGATTATCGGTAAAAATACTGAGAAAATTTTAATTAAAAGCATAATTTTATTTTATCAAATATTTTTGAAGTATAAAAAACATCAAAATGATTACTCCTGAAAAAATGAAGCCATTATATATTCCAAAGATTTGACTTAAACTTCCCAAAATTAAAGGCCCCACAAAAAGACCTATCCCTATGATTGATTCATTTAGTTCTGTTGAGAATCCTTTTTCAATAACATTCAAAATCCCCATTCTAAATGAAAAAGCAGAACTTGTGCCAAGAATATAAAGGCAGAATGTATGAAATATGGGTGTCTTAGAAATACCTGTAAAAATAAGAGAGATAAAAATAGAGAAATATGAAAAAAATAAAGTTTTCTCATCTAATTTTATTTTAATCTTACTGAAAATGTAAAACATGAAAAATCTGACAATAAATAAAGATGTAACAATATTACTTATTAAGGGAGGAGTATATCCAATTGTTAAAGCAAGTTTTGGAAAGAGATAAAGTATTCCACCAATAGCAAAAAAATTAACAAAATTTAAAAAGAATACTTTTTTTATTTCCTTATTAAGAGTTTTTTTATTTGTGAATTTTTCTGGAAGATTTTTATAAATCTGATTAAATTTTTCAAAATTTATAAAACTTAAAGTAAATCCTAAAAATGCTGAAAAACTACCGATGAAAAATGGTAATGTATTTTTTATTTTGAATAGATAACCTGATACAAAAACACCAAAGATTACCCCAGAAGACCATGCAAGATTATATCTGTCAATTTTTTGGGATTCTGAACTGAAAAAATATTGAAGAGAAGGCCAGAATCTGCTATAAAAAATCCCATTAAAAAAAAGAAATATAAAAATTAAAGAATAAGAATTTAAAAATGGGAGCGCAAAGTAAGCAAATGAAATTAAAAGTGAAGATATAATAAACCAGGGATAATGTATTTTCCATTTTATTTTGTAAAAAATATATGTAAATGCAGTATAAGCAAAATTTCCAAAAAAACCAACAATTCCAAGAATAAAAGGAGTAGCAGAAAATTTTGAAATAAGGTATAAAGGAATAGAAAAATTAACAACATAATTTGTTCCAGCAAGTAAAAAAGATACTAAATAAACTATTTTTTCCATTTTTCAAAATTTTATTTAAAGATATATTTTATACTTTATTCTACAAGTTTCAATTTTATTTGAAAATTTTTGACCGAATGAATCAAATATGTTTTAATTAAATAGACAAGGGGGGAAAAATGAATATCGGAAAAGTTTTAAGGGAAATCGTTGAAAAGAGAAAAGATGAAAGTGCCTTTGTTTTCAAAGATGTTGATTACAGTTATAAAACACTTGAAGAAAATGTTAACAGATATGCAAATTTATTTAAAGAATTAGGGGTTGAAAAAGGAACAAAAGTTGCAATTTATATGTTTAACAATCCTGAATATCTTTATTCATATTTTGCTATTTTTAAAATTGGAGCAATTGCAGTTCCTCTTGACCACAGATTAAAGTTAGAGGAAGTTTTTATTCTTTTAAATCATTGTAAAGCAGAGTTTTTAATTACTGCCCCTACAAAAGAATTCAATCCTGAATTAATTAAAAATAGCGTTCCTTCTCTAAAAAATATAGTTCTTGCAAAAGGTGATTTTGAAGGTTGTATTTCAATAGAAAAGACAATTAATAATTTTTCAATAGATTTTCCAGTTTTAGATATAGATGAAAATTTAATTGCAGCGATTTTTTATACTTCTGGAACGACAGGAACGCCAAAAGGAGTTATATGGACATACAGACATCTTGATAGCCCGATTGAGACAATAGTAAAGCATTATAGATATTTTAAGGAAAGAGATACCTGCGTTTGTCCAATACCTTTTTCTCATAATGGTGGGATAGTTGGAGTTCTTTTAATTCTTTTTGATGTTAAACTTGTTATTATGGAATATTATCATCCTCTTGAACTTTTAATAAACTTACAAAAGTATAATGTTAATGCTATCTTCCTTGTTCCTACAATGTTTATAGGTATGATGGAGTTGAAAAAATTTGATGAAACATATCTTCCTTCTCTAAGATGGGCTGCTGTCTTTGGCGCTCCATTTTCTCCTGATGTAATTAAGAGATTTAATAAAGTAGCACCTCATGCAATTTTGCTTTCTGGATATGGATTAACAGAAAGTGCTGCTCCAAATGTTTTACCACCACTTGATAATGTTAAATTTGGTTCTGTTGGAAAACCTGTTCCTTGGGTTGAAGTAAAAATTGTTGATGCAGATGGAGTTGAGGTTCCTAAAGGAGAAGTTGGAGAAATTATTATGAAAGGATGGCCTATAACCCCTGGATATTATAATCAACCAGAATTGACAAATGAGGTAATAAAAGATGGATGGTTGTATACAGGCGATCTTGGCAAATTTGACGAGGATGGCTATCTATATATTGTGGGAAGGAAAAAAGATGTAATTATAGTTGGTGGGCTTAATGTTTACGCTACTGAAGTAGAAGGAGTTATTTATAAATATCCAAAAGTGAAAGAAGTTGCTGTTGTTGGTGTTCCTGATAAAATAATGGGAGAGGTTGTAAAAGCAGTGGTAGTTCCAAAAGAAGGAGAAGAAATAACAGAAGATGAAATCAAAAATTTCTGCAGGACACATCTTGCTTCTTATAAAGTGCCTACAATTGTAGAATTCAGAAAAGAACTTCCAAAAACAGGTAGTGGAAAGATAAAGAAAGAAGTTTTGAGATAAAATTTAAATTTAAAATTTATTATTTTTTAGTACAGTTAACATATCAGAAATAGAAGCAAATGCGATTGATATGCATTTATCACCACAGCCATAATAAACAATTAATTCATTCTTATCCTTTTTAAAAACATATCCAGTTGGAAATACAACATTCATTGCATTTCCTATTCTTTCATAGTATTCTTCTGGTGAAAAAACCCATTCTTTTGTTCTGGAGATTACCCTTTCAGGATTTTCTTTTTCAAGCAGGGCAAGACCTACTCTATAAATAGGAATTGAAGCAGTATATCTTATTCCATGATAAATAATTATCCACCCTTCATCTGTTTCTATAGGAGGACAACCAAGTCCTACTCTATGACAATCCCACATTCCAGGTCTTACAGGAAGGAGAATTTTATGTTTTCCCCAGTGGATTAGATCCGGAGAATAAGAAATCCATATATGTCCCTCACCTCTTATAATTGGTCTATGAATTAAAACAAAACTATCTTTAATTTTTTTTGGAAATAATGAACCATCTTTATCTTCAGGTGGAACCAGAGGACCTTTTCTTTCAAAATGTTTAAAGTCATCTGTCATAATTAAAGAAATTAAAGGTCCACCCGGAGAAAAGGAAACATAGGTAATTGCATATTTTTTCAAATCATCTAAATATACAATTCTTGGGTCTTCAATTCCCCATCTTTCTTCATCAAATTTTTCATCAGGTAATAAAGTTGGGATTTCAGGTATTTCCCAGTTATCAATTCCATTTTTACTTCTTATCAGTGTTAAATGTGAATATCCATTAAATGTTTCAACTCTGCATAGTAAAAAGACATAATTGTTAAATTCAATCGCTCCTGGATTAAAAACTGCATTACAAGGATATTTCCAATTAGATGGACATAAAATCGGATTTTTTTCATACCTTCTAAAAACTCCATCCATTAATTCCTCTTATTTAAAAATTGTTAATTATACTAATTATATATCATAGTATCATAGTTTGTTTAAAAAGTAAATTTTTTGGAGAAGG
>JAMWBY010000058.1 GCA_023818745.1 Candidatus Omnitrophota bacterium | reverse complement strand
CTAATAGGATGTTCATATAAAAAAAGCGATTTGGAGGAAAAACTACTTGAAGAATTTTACTATAGAAAAGTTGATGGAATAATTTTAATATCAGTTGGAAAAAGATATAAAAATAAATTTTTAGAGAAGTTGATTAATATAAACTTCCCTATTGTAAGTTATACCAAAATAGAAGGTTTAAATATAGATTATGTTTCAACTGATTATTTTTATGGTGGATATCTTGCAGGGAAACATCTTATAGAATGTGGATATAAAAAAATTGGTTTTTTAGGATATGGTTTAACAGGAGTGTCAATAAGAGAGAGATTTGAAGGATTTAAAAAAGCACTTATTGATTATAAATATAATATAGACGAAAAAAACTTTATATTTTTAAAAAGTGAGAAAGATGAAGAAATTTTAAAAAGGTGTGAATACATTTTTGAAAAAAAGATTGATGGTATTTTTGCTGAAAATGACATAACTGCATTAACTTTATTACAATTTGCGATGAAGAAAAGGAAAAAGATACCAGAAGAACTTGGAATAGTTGGTTTTGATGATATTCAATTCAGTAAAATTTACCCTTTATCCTTAACAACAATAAAACAACCAATAGAGGAAATAAGCAAAAAAATTTTTAAAATATTGATAAAAAAAATAGAAGGAAAAGATAGTAAAAAATATAAAATTCTTATAAAGCCGGAGTTAATAAAAAGAGAAACGACAAGATAAAATGAAAAAATTAAACAGAGTTTTTAAGGTTAATTCTAAGAGGAGAAAATATGAAGAAATTTTTTATAGTTTTTTGTTTTCTGATGTAAAAATGAAAAATTTAAAAATAATGGGTATAAAAAATTAAAGGTATCAGGCCGGAAAGATTAAATTAGAGGGATTACCTCGGGCCTGTTTAGAATAGAGGAAAAAGATAAAAAGGAGGTGTAATATGAAACAAAAATTTTCAAAGAGCATTTTTTCAAAACCACATGGCTTCACGTTAATAGAGTTGCTTGTGGTAGTGGCGATAATTGCGATTTTAGCAGCGATGTTACTTCCAGCGCTTAGTAGAGCAAGAGAAAGAGCAAGGCAAGGAGTATGTATGAACAACTTAAAACAGATTGGACTTGCAGTTTATCTTTATGCTCAAGATTATGATGATTGGGTTCCATATTATAGACCATTTGGCAGTCCAAATCCCAGTTGGCATAACTATCTTTTTCCATATATTCCTATGGGTAAAAGATATGAAAAATGGCGTGTCTGGATTTGTCCTTCTCATTATAGATTTATAGGGTCTGGAGCAGGAATATATACCTATGCTATGAATGCTTCCCTGCCTGCACATTTTTGGAAACTTGGAAGGATGAAACATGCAACAACTGGCTTTTTAGTTTCAGATATTAAATTAAATACAGTAAACATGCGAATTTCTTATGCAAGTTATAAGGAAGAAATGGGGTTTCACCATTTGGGTAAATGCAACATACTTTTTATAGATGGGCATGTGGCGCCTATGAGTGTTGAAGAAATACCACCTGCGAGTATGATATATACTTCAAAATGGAATAGATTTTGGAGACCATGGCTTGATTAAAAAATAAAAGGAGGGACTATGTGTAAATTATTATATTTATTTTTAATTTTTTCAATTTTTAGTTTTTCAGAAGTCAACTTTGAAGAAAAAAAAGGAGAATATGGAAAAGAAATAACTCTTACAAATGAATTTTTATCAATGACAATATATCCTGAAATGGGTGGAAGAATTGGAAAACTTATTGATAAAAAATCAGGAACAAATATGGTATTTTTTGATTATCCACCAGAACATCCCAAATGGAAAGGTGGGCTTGGAGGAGCACTTGATGATAGAGGAGATAGATATAAAAAGATATATGATTACAAAGTTATAAAAAAAACAAAAGGTGAAGTAAGTATATATCTTGAATTAACAAGGGAAAAAGAAGATGATATCATTATAAAAAAGATTATAACGTTAAAAGAAAATACTCCTTCAATTTTTATTGAGTATCATTATTTAAACTATACAAATAAGGAAACTGGTTCTTATGAACTTGCAATAAGAAACTTTTTCTGGCCTTCTGGAGAACCACCGAATTGGGAAAAAGATAAATTATTTATTCCAACGATAAAAACAGTAAGAGAAATAGGAGACAATAGCAATTTACCAGATGAACTTAAAGGTAAATTTCAACTTGATATAATACCGACATGGAATGCTTTTATAGACAAGAAGAACAAAAGAGGCCTTGTTTTCACTTTTAATGATGATTTTTATAGATGGTTTTACAGATGGATAAAAGGAGAAACAGCAACTTATGAATGGGTATTTTCAAATTTACCTCCTGGTAAAGAAGTAATAACGAAATTTAATATTTCTGTTGTAAATGGACTTGATGGATGTTTAGATGCGGGGGAGAAATATGTTTTAAATTTAATTTTTGATAAAGAAAAAGAAGGATACAAAGTCAAGCATCAAATATTTCCTTTATATAACCTTGAAGAGTTAAAAATTGTTTCAATAATAACAGATAAAAAATCGTGTGTTGAATTAAATTTGCCAGATATAAAATTTAGTTCATTGAAAGCAGGTAATATTTATGAAAAGGAAGTTTTTTGGAATATAAAAGAAGGGATAATAATTAAACAGAAGATTTATTCAGGAAAAGAATTTTTAGGAGAGTATGAAATACCCTTTCCAATAGACAAACCGCCTCCTGATTATATAAGAGAAAAAAAGGGAAGAAGTAAATTTGTAATGAAAGATATACCTGATTTTAAATTAAGAGAGAAAAAAGATATATTTCAGATTACAGAAAAGGATGAAAAAAGGGGATATATTGTTTATAAAGATTATTTTGCTTTTGAAAAAGAGAGAGGAAAAGATACAGATAAAATTGAGTTATATGTAGGTAAAGATGAACTTGAAGCAGTATCTTTAAAAATAAGAGTTTTGAAGGAATTAGGAGAATTTGAGATTTTTTCAGAAGATGAAAGAATAAATGTGTATGTTCAGGAAGAGGAAGATTTGAAACTTGAAAAAGTTGGACTTGAAGGGAGAATAGGTTATAAATTAGTAAGGAATAATAAATTTACTCCTTTAGAACAAAAAGATAGAACAATCTGGCTGATATGGAATGGAAGGAATGTAAAAAGTGGTGTTTATGAAATCCCTTTAATAATAAAACCAGCAAAAGGAGAGGTAAAGAAAATAGTATGCAAAGTTAATGTTTTTGATATTAAACTACCTGAAAGAAATATCTTTGAGTTTGAAGTAGAAGGATACCTTTTAAGTTCAATTGGCCCCATGTGTAAATGGAATAAAAATTTATGGAAGAAATATTTAGATGACTTATCACTTCATAGGGTAAATATTGCACAAATTTTTTCAGGATGGGGGAAAAATTATACAAGATTACCCAAGGAAATAGAAATTAAGATATTACCCAAAGGAGACCCTGTAAAAGGAGCAAAAGTATATGGCAACTTTATTGATTTTTCATCCTGGGATAAATGGATAGAGGAAATAATAGAAGCTGGACTTATAAGAGTTTATATAAGAGAAAGTGGACTTGAAGAGAGAACAGAAGATGAAAAATGGATGATAAAAGAACTTGCAAGATATCTTGAAGAAAAAGGATATACATATAGGGATAGAATATTAAAATTTGTAGACGAGATGCCAGCAGAATTTTATCCTAAAATGGCTGAGATAGGAAAAATGTATAACAATCTTGGATGGAGAATTTTACATACTTGTTTTCCAATAAGGTCAAAAATTCAGATGTCAATATTAAATCCTTCAACTGACTTTTGGCATGGCCCAATACCAGAAGAAAAAGATAAAGAGGAAAGAATAAAAGAAGGGAATTTAGACCTGACTGATGAGATATGGACATATATTGGATGGGGAGCGGTTTGGGAAAGTTATGAATCAAGAAGGAGTTTTGCTTGGAGATGTTTTTCTAATAATCTAAATGGGATGCATTTACATGTTTATTATAGGGGAAGTTTATCAGATGCTCTTATTTTTCCTTCCGAAGATGGACCAATAGCAAGTGCGGCATGGGAAGGAGCAAGGGATGGAGTAGAGGATGCACAGTATTTTTATTTGGCAAAACAGTGGATTACAAATTTAAAAGAGAATAATATTTGGAATGAAAAATTAAAAAATTTTGAAGAAATACTTCAAAGCATAAGTGAGAAATTTAAAAAAGTACAAAATATACCTTATGAAGAAGTAATATTTGCAAAACTTGAGGTTTTAAATATATTGAAAGAATTAAAAAACTATGAGAAATATATTAAGCCATCTATATTTTATGGATTTGATAGTTTAATAATTAAAGGACTTCCTGAATACATATTGAGTGGCGATGAAGAAATATCAAATAAATTTAATGAAAAAATTTATTCCAGAAGTAATTCAAAATTTAATTATAGTCAATGGAAAAAAGCAGAAAAAAATAAAAATAATTTTATATTGTTTTTAACTCAGAAAGATGATGAATTAAAAGAGTTTTTAGAAGATGAAAAATTAAAGTCAAAACCAGTTGATTATCCCCAAAAAGGGAGTTATTCAATATATAAAATTACCAATCCATATGCTAAAGAAAAACATATTATCATTATTTTAGGAGGAGATAAAGAGGGTTTATTAAAAGGAATGAATAATTTTTATAAATTTTTAAGATTTGAACCAGAAAAATTTTAAAAAAGGAGGTCTTTATGTTAAAAAGGATTTTTTATTTAGTATTTTTAATTTTGTTTCAGATATTTTTCTTTTTACCAGGAGAAAGTGCAATTAAGATAGTAGAAAATAAAGTTGCAAAATCATTAATAGTTATTCCATCAGTACCAAGAGAAGAAACGTCATTACAGAATAGAAGAGATGAAGTTGAATCAGCCAATATTTTACAGAGGTATATTAATTTAATGAGTGGAGTAAAACTGGATATAGTAAAGGAAGCAGATTTAAAAGATATAACAATTGAGAAAGATAAAATAGTTTTAAAAAGTGGGAAATATGCTGGATTCAATTTTATTTTGATAGGAGATGGAGACATAACAAAAAAACTTGGTATAAATACAGACATATTGAAGCCAGCAGGAGTAATGATAAAAACAGGGCAGAATTACATAGTTATAACAGGAGCAAAAGAAGTCAATGGAGGAGGAGTAAAAAAAGCAGTGTTTGAATTACTTGAAAAACTTGGGTGTAGATACTTATGGCCTGGAGAGGTAGGAGAAGTAATACCAAATAAGGAAACAATAGAAATAGATGGAGTAGATATAGTTTACAATCCACCAATACCACAGAGAGGGGTAAGATGGGGAAATGTACTTGCAGATAGACCTTTAAGTGGGCTTGAATTCCTTGGAGTTATAACAAAGGATGAATTTGGAAAACTGTTTAGCGAAAAAGGTAAAAATAAAGGTAATACAGGGTGGTTTTTGTGGTATGGAGTAGGAGGTGATTTTGGAATAAGAGGAGGGCATGCGTTTAGTTGGGTATATCCAAAGTATGGCCAAGAACATCCAGAATGGTTTGCACTTCAGGCAGATGGAACAAGAGATATGAGTAAAGTTTCACCTGACAGAGTTAGATTATGTAAATCAAATCCAGAGTTAATAAAAGCAATTGCAGAATATATAATTGAACAGGTTAAGAAAAATCCGAATGTAAAAAGTGTATCAATTTCTCCAAATGATGGTGGTTATGCTTCATTTTGTATGTGTGAAGAATGCAAAAAACTTGACCCTCCAAATGCTCCAAAAATAAAAATGACGATATTTAAAAAACCAGGTGAACCAGCAAGGGAAGAAATAGAGTATGTTTCATTAACAGATAGGATGGTATATTTCTGGAATAGTATTGCTGAAATAGTTACAAAAGAATATCCTGACTTACTTTTTGTAGCGGATGCGTATAGCGTATATTCCCACCCCCCCGTTGAAAGAAAATTACATCCAAATATAGTTATAAGATATGTTCCAAGTACAGAAGAACACTGGGATGACTGGAAAAAAGCAGGTGCAAAATATATTTTCTGGAGACCTAATATACTTCATGAAGGAGGAGCAAGAAGAAATGTAAAACCTCATGTTATGGTGGACAGATTATGTAGATTGATGAAATTTTTTACAGATAACGGAACAATTGCAACTGATTTTGATTCTATTTTACACCACTGGTCTTTACACGGACTTAATTATTATGCAGTTGCAAAACTTGTCTGGAATCCATATTTAAAACCAGAAGAAATTATAAAGGACTATTGTTTGGGATTTGGTAAAGGGGCAAAATATATTGAAGATTACTTTTTAACAATCCAGTATATTACAGAAAACAAGAAGGAATGGGAAATATATGATTTTGAGAAATTAAGAGAAAAACTTAAAAAAGCAGAAGAGGCAGTAAAAGATGAGTTAGAGATAATTTCAAGGATAAACTTTTTAAGAATAGGACTTAATTTTGTAGAAGTTGAATTTTTGCTTGATGAATATGTTAAGAAGAAAGAAAAGGGAGAAAAAATAGACCAGGATAAAGTTAAAAAATTGCTTGATTTGCATTACTTAATGATGATAGATATACTTCTAAATAATCCTTATGCAGTGAATGTCCCATATTACATCTGGGGGACTGGAAAATTTGCAAGATGGCAGAGTATAGGAGGAAGAAACTATAAATCACCTGAAGAACTTGTAAAAAAATTTCTATCTGATGAAACAATGAGAATGACAGGAAAAGAAAATTCAATAGAAGAACTTTTATCTATTTATAAGTTTTAAGATTTGATTTTTTTATTGTTCCGCATCATACAAGTTGGTCTAAAGAACATAGTGAAATAAGTGAAAAAATTTATCCTGGAAAGGAATTTATGACATCTATTAAAATTTATTCAAAATGGTTTATCCACCCGGGCTTACAGATGTTTTTTCTCCTTATCTGGAAATAAAATCAATATTTAATGGTATAAAAAATAGAAAGACATATGCAACAATGAAAGAGAGAATTTTTCTTGATTTTAGAATTAATGGAATTTTGGGGCGAAATAATTAAATATGAAAGAAAACTTGATAAAAGAGAAATAAAAGTCGTTTCTGCTGGTAAAAATAATATTGCCAGGATAGAAATTTTAAGAAATGGAGATATTATCTACTCCTCAAATTTTGATAACTGGTTTTTAGATATAAAATTTATTGATGAACAGCCAATTAAGAATTGTTATATTGAATCAAAAATATTGAATAGATTTCTTTTTTACTATGTTCGTGTAAAGTGTAAAAGTGGTTCGTATGCATGGGCAAGTCCTATTTTTATTCAGGGTTAAAATTTTTTTAATCATATTTGACTTTATGGTTTAAATATGGTACTATGGTTCCAAATATGAAACAAAAAAATTTACTTGAAAAAGGAATAGAGGTTTTTGAAAAGTTGAAAGAGGAAAATTTTATGACTTTTGTTCAGTTGCAAAGAAAATTAAATATTCCTAAAACAACACTTTATAGAATTTTAAAAACACTTATAGATAAAAATTTTGTAATTTATCAGGATAAAAAATATAAACTTGGATATAGTTTTCTATCTTATGCAAATAAGATACTTTCTGAAATACAATTAAGAGAAATTACAAGTCCATATTTAAAAGAATTATGTAAGAAAACAGGAGAGACAATTGAATTAATCATTCCTTATAATGATGAAATTCTATATATTGACAAAATTGAAAGTCCGCAATCAATAAAACTTGTTGCTCAAATTGGTTCAAAATATAAAACATTGCATGCATCTGCCCCTGGTAAAATTCTACTTGCATATGACGAGGGTGTTTTTAAAAATTTTATGAGTAAGAAAAAACTTAAAAAAATTACACCAAAAACAATTACAAATAAAGGAAAACTTATAGAAGAAATAGAAAAGATAAAAAAGGAAGGTTGGGCATATGATATAGGAGAAGCAAGAATTGATGTTATAAGGATTGCGGCTCCAATTTTTGATTATGATGGGGAAATTATAGGAATTATCAGTATAGCAGGTCCATCTTATAGAATAAAAAGAGAAAAAATTAAAAATTTTGGAAAAATTTTAAAAGGGGTCTGTTATGAAATTTCAAAAAAAATTGGATATGAAAAAGGAGGTGGAAGATGAATATAATTTTAATAATTTCAGATACTTTAAGAAGAGATTTTTTAGGTTGTTATGGTAATAATTGGATTTCAACACCAAATATAGATAAATTTGCAAAAAATTCAATTTTATTTGAAAATGCTTATATAGGTTCTTTTCCAACCGTTCCAAACAGACATGAGATATTAACTGGTAAATTTGTTTTTACATATTATAAATGGGCACCTTTACCTGAAAAAGATATAACAATACCAAAAATTTTAAAAGAAAGTGGATATATAAGTATGGGAATTTTTGATACACCACATCCATTTGCTCCTGGTATGAATTATCAGAGAGATTTTGATGGTTGGATTTTAATAAGAGGTCAAGAACATGATAAATATATAACAGAACCGATTGATGTTAAATTGCCTTGTAAACCGGAAAAATTAAGAAATCCATATAAAACAGTTATTCAATATTTAAAAAATGTTTCAAAAAGGACTTATGAAGAGGAATATTTTTGT
>JAMWBY010000057.1 GCA_023818745.1 Candidatus Omnitrophota bacterium | reverse complement strand
CTATTTGCTCAAAACTTCCACCCGCCTCTTTTAGTATAATTTCTCCTGCATAATAATCCCATTCATTTAAACTCAAATGTATAGTAAAATCAATCCTTCCACAGGCAAGATAACAAAGGTCTAAACAAGCAGAACCCATCATCCTTATTCTTTTAACTTTTTGAACTAAATCATTTAAAATTTCTAAACCAATTTTAATTTCTTTTTCACCTCTTATAAATCCAATCGCACATATAGCATCTTCAATTTTTTCTGTCTTACTTACTTTTATTTTCTTGCCATTTAAAAATGCTCCTTTCCCTTCAATACCTATAAACTTTTCATTTTTTAGAAAATCATAAACAATACCAAATTTTTCCGTCTTACTATTAAATCCTATTGATATAGAAAAATGAGGTATCCCTCTTGAAAAATTTAAACTTCCATCAAGTGGGTCAATTATCCATAAATTGTCTTTGTTTCTGATATCTAATCCTTCTTCTTCGCATAAGAAACTATCATAAGGAAAATATTTTTTTATTCCGCCAACTATAATTTTCTCACTTTCTTTATCCTGGAGTAGTTTAACATCATATCTCATTTCTTTTAACTTCAAACATTTATTAATCTCATCTTTTAAATACTTTCCTGCTTTTTCAATAATTTCAACAGCAATATTAAATCTTTCCATTTTTACCAATTTCCTATATCGTCCTTTGTTCCAAATTTTCTATCACTGCCAGCTGAAATCAAAAGAAAAGGCACATTTTTATAATCTGATTGGGGATATTTATAAATAATTGGTGTCTTCCAGGAATCAAGAATATTCCCATCCTTATCAATCTCATCTTTCTTAAATCTAATATATGGTCCATTCCATTTATCACTTTGACAAGGACCCTGTAAAACTTCTACAAGTATTTTACTACTGTTTCCATCAGAATATGGATAATCACCAAAGTCGGTTTCATAAACAGAAAGTGCTGCCTCAATTGTATTTATAATTGCTTTTGTTTTTGTAATAGTTGCTTTATTTCTTGCCCTATGTAAAACAGGTAAAGAAATGGCACCAATAGTAAAAATAATAAACATAGAAACAACTATTTCTATCAATGTAATTCCGTAGTTTTTATAATACCTCATTAGATAAAATTTTTTTAAATTATTATTTTAACATATTTAGAATTTTTTAGTAATTCAAAGATTTTCAATTGTGATTTTTAAAACTTTAAAAGTGCTTTTTTCAACCTTAAATTCTTCTGAAATTTGATATCCACAAATCCACATGATTTTCCCATTATTTTCAAAAATTAAAACTCTATCTCTTTCATGCTTAGGAATTTTTTTATCTATCATAAATCTTGATATTTTTTTTTCTTTTTTAAAACCGAGTGGCACAAACCTATCACCCTCTTTTCTATTTCTTATAATTATTTCTCCATTTATTTTTGCCCAATCAAAAAAACCTGTAAAACTATCTTTATTTTTAAAAATATCTTCTGAAAATTCAACAAACTCTGTTTTTACCCTTACCTTATTAAATTTTATTTCTCCAGGAACTTCTAATTTATAAAGAAAAGGTTCTTCTTCAATCTTTCTATTTTTTAAAAGTTGCTCAATTGTTTCATTGTCAAAAATACTTTTTCCTTTTTCAATTGAATTTACTATCTTTTCAATAATTCTATAATTGATATAAAATGTGTTTTTGACCTTTTTGTAAATAATACCTGCAATTCTTCTTTTCAGCCATATATCCAGCGAATTAAACTTCTCTACATTAACTATTATCTTGTCTGATTTTTCTTGAACAATTTCTTCATAAATTTTTTCTGAATAGTGCCTTAAAAATTTTTCTTCCTCTTTTATAATTGAGGCCATTTTTGATATTTGTTTTTTTAAAGAAGAATTATATTTAGTAAAAAAAGGTATTAATTCATTTCTAACTTTGTTTCTAAAAAAAGAAAGAGAAAAATTAGATCTATCCACTAAATATTCAATCTTATTTTTTTTTAGGTATTCAACTATATCCTTTTTCTCAACACATAAAAGAGGCCTTATTACTACTATATCTGATTTTGGAATCACTTTATTTAAAGCCCATATACCACATAGCCCTGAAATACCAGTTCCTCTTAAAAAATTCATAATAACTGTTTCAACATTATCATCCAGAGTATGACCTACCGCGATTTTATTACATTTTGTTTTATAAGCAATTTGATAAAGCTTTTCATACCTTTTTTCTCTCAAAACTTTCTCAATATTTACTTTTTTTTCAATCTTAATATCATCTTTAAAAAACTCAATACCATAACTATATGCAAGATTTTTTACAAATTCAACTTCTCTATCCGCCTCTTTTCTTAAATGATGATGTATATAGGCAATCTTTATCTCAATATCTTTTCTTTCTAAAAAATAAATAAAAAAATGAAAAAGAAAAACAGAATCAGGCCCTCCTGAAACTGCAAGCAAAATTTTATCTTTATCTTCAACTAACTTTTCTTTCTCTATAAATTTTTCTACTTTTTTGAAGATATTGCTCATTTCTAAATTTAAATTATATCACTAAACATTCACTTTTTTAATTTTTATGTATATTTGACTTTTAAATTTTTTAAATATATAGTTAAAGGAATGAAAAAATATTCTTTTTTATTTTTGTTTCTAATTCTTTTAAATAGTTGCTTTTCAATTAAATTTTCAAATTATGAAGAAGTAATATTAATAAACCCGTATAAAGATGTAAACTGGGACAAAGTTAAAAGATATAAAGCAAACCTTCATACTCATACAAAAGAAAGTGACGGAAAAGAACCTATTGAAAAAGTAATCTTTCTATATAAAAGTAGAGGTTATTCAATTCTTTCAATCACAGACCATAATAAATTTACATATCCTTCGGATAACAAAGAAATTTTTTTAATCAAAGGGATTGAATTTGGTAAAAATCAACATCATATACTTGGATATTTTTCATTCAAAGTTCCTGAAAATATAGAAAATCTAAATGAAGATGAAATTTTAAAGTTAATATCCGAAGATGGATTTGCTGTTTTTTCTCATCCAGGAAGATATAACAAGAGTATTGATTGGTATATAAACTTTTTTGAAAAATATCCAAATTTATTAGGAATAGAAGTATTAAATCCTTCGGTTCAGAAAAAAAAGAGTTATGGTGATACAGATATTTGGGATGAGATATTATCAAAAACTATGCCTGAAAGACAGGTCTGGGGATTTGGAAATGATGATTTTCACAATATTACTCATCTTTCCATTAACTGGAATGAGTTTCTAATAGATAAAATTAATGAAGAAGAAATAAAAAAAGCAATCAAAGGTGGAAAATTTTATATATGCTCTGCAATTTTAGGTTTTGATATGCCATATATAAAAAAAATAATTATTGATGGGAAAAAAGGAGAAATAAAAATAGAAGCAGAAAACTATAAAAAAATAAGATGGATTTCAAATGGAAAATTGATTGAAGAAGGAGAAAAAATAAAATACAAGAAAAATCCAGATATAAAAAATTATATAAGAGTTGAAATTATTGGAGAGCAAGGATTTATTTACCTCAATCCTTTTGCTGTTATTAGGTCTTCCGCTTTCCACTGTCCACCTCGTAGGTGGGCAAAATAGGTCTTATGATCCTTGCAAATAAAAATAAGTATATAATCTATTCAATCTAATAATCAAACGACTTTAAGAAGAATTATTCAAATTTACAACCTTCTACAAAAGCAATAATATTTTCAAGAGGAACTTCTGGTTCAAGTATATGTGTAGGAGATAAAATTAAAGCACCATCTATCCCGAGTTTTTCCTTTCTTTCCTTTATCAAATTCTTTATCTGTTCTGGAGTTGCAAAAGGCATAGTTGTCTGGGTTCCAATAGTTCCATCAAAAACTATATATTTCCCATATTCTTTTTTTAATTTATAAATATCCAAACATTCTGGTTGTAAAGGATTTAAAATTGTAACTCCTATATCAATCAATTCTCCTATTATACTTTCAATATTTCCATCGCTGTGATACCAGATTTGAATATCTGGTTCTATACTTTTTGCTGTTTCATATACTTTTTGCCATCTGGACTTTATAAATTTTCTCCACATTTGGTTTGAAAACATCAAATTTTTCTGATTTGCAACATCATCTCCTGTAAGTATATAATCAACTCCTGCTTCCGCCAGTAATTTTGCTTTTTTTATGTTTATTTCTGTAAATTTATCAAGTATATATTCACACCAACTTGGATTTTCAATCATATCAATAAGAAATTGTTCGTATCCTCTAACCTGCCAGGAAACCTCGTATATATGCCCGATATAACCAACTATAACTTTACCTTCTTTATGTGCTTTTTCAACTTTTTCTTTCATATCACCGAAATTAAAATCTTCAGGTTCAGGAAAAGGGAATTTTTCTATATCTTTAAGAGATTTTGCATTTCTTAAAGGGCTTACATAACCAGTAAAATGATAATATTTTGCAGGAATTTCAAGTACACCCAACGAATTTATAAAAGCACCTTCTGGAATTTCAATATCTATAAAATATTTTGAAAAATCAACTTCTCTTTTTTTTACCTCTGGATGAATATAAACTGGATTAAAAAACCCAAAAAACTCATCAATTTTATCTTCTTTTATTTTATATTTTTCACATATTTTATTCACTAAAAAAGGAGTAAATTTTGCATAATAGAGAAAATTCTTATTTGGCTGATGGTTCACAGTCATTTTAAAAATTTCAAGTTGTGTCATTTTATTCTTTCAATAATTTTTTGGCATTTAGATATAATATTTTTTCTTCAATTTCAGAAGGTAAATTTAAGTCATTTAAAAGTTTTAATGTTTCTCCCTGGTCTGTCCATGGCGAATCAGTTCCAAATAAAACATAATCAGATGGATGAGATAAAATCATTCTTCTTGCTCTTTCCTTATCAAGAAATTCAAGGGAAAAGGATATCTCCATATAAATTTCTTTGCCAATAATATATTTCTCAACATTATCCCAGTCCTCCCATGCTCCAAGATGTGTTGTAATCAATTTAATTTGGGGAAATGTTTTTTTTATATTTATTATTTTTTCAGGGTCTGCAATTCTTACTCTTTCAAAGGCAAAATCAAATCCAGTATGTAAAACTAAAATTAAGTCCTCTTTAAATATTTTTTCATAAATTTTCATCATTTTTACTTCATCAATAACAAATTTTTGATAATAGGGATGTAATTTTACACCTTTAAACCCTTCTTTTTTTATTTCCTCAATTCTCTCTAAAACCATAGGGTCATCTTGATGAAACGAAGGAAATGGTATAATTCTATCAGATTTTATTTCTTTTGACCATTTTAGAATAGAATTATATTGAGTTGGTTTTGTTGCTATTGAACAGATAACACTTTTTTCTATTCCATATTTATCCATAGAAGAAAGTAAAGAGGAAATTTTTCCATCAAGTTTCGCTTTAATTTTACCTTCTTCTTCAAGTAATGGAATGGCTTTTTCTGCTATATTATCAGAGAAAGCATGTGTATGAATATCTATAATTTTCATTTTCTCTTTTTTTTCATTTCTTCCATTTCCTTTGTTATAATTATATTTCTTTTTTCAGTTTTTAATGACTCTGGATTCAAAAATGAAAACAATATAGGATATCTTTTTTCAACAGGTAAAATATCAAATTTTTTATGTGGCTCAATCTGATACCAGTATGCAGTTGAAGAATAATCATTTTGTGTATGATTTCCGTGCCCTGCTTCAATAGTAACCTTTATTGATTTCTTAAAATGAACTGGATTTGTTAGATGAAAAACGTAAGATGTCTGATACCCTCCCTGAAGTTTTCCATCCCATAGATTATGACCAAAAATAGAAAAACCTTCAAATATTGAAGAACCATTAAATAAAAAAGCATTATTTTGCATACAAAATGCTTGATTGAAATAGTCCTCGCTTCCAGTTCCATGTAAATCAGGTGGCCATTTATATCCATCAACCCATATCATATCATCTCCTTCTCCCCACCATGTTCCATGAAAATTTGTAACTGAAATATTACAACCAATATAATGCCCAACTCCTTCTGCATAAAGGATCTCATAATTATTTTTATATGCAACTTCTTCTTTATTAACTATATTTGCTTCCTCTGCACTTATAGGAATTTCAGGCCCCCAACCAGGTGTAGGATTTTCTCTCCTCCAGAGAGAATGTAAGTATGCGACATCTGATTCAAATTCTTTCTCGTAAATCTCATAATCAATATAAAAATATTGTGTATAATTTTGTTTTCCTTCATTTCTTATTTCAATCTTTGCATGTTTTCTGAAAGGCATCGGAAGATAACAGTTTAAAGCACATTTTCCTCCAAATATATAAGGGGTTGAAGTTGAAGCGCTAAATGGTAATGAACAAAAAGAATTAACAAGTGAATGCCCAAGGCAGAAAAAATCACCAATAGGAACAAGAATACTTGGAGATTCTTCTCCATCCCAGTAAAACTTCAAAATGACTTCTCTATACATAAAAAGTGAACCTGCTTGAGTCATCCATATATGTGTTATACATCCAGGGCCATCTATTTCAGCAATTGTTTTTGTTTCTCCAGGTTCAATTATCCAGAAATCACTATTCCTGCCTTCTACATCATAACTTGAAATTCTTTTTGTCTTTGCATTTTTTACTTTACATATATCAAAAAATAAATTTTTCATTTTTCTTCTCTATACTGATAAGGGGGTATTAAAATTTTTTTAAAAAATTCTTCGCTCATCTTATAAAATTTAGATATCACGATCCTCTGTAAATTATCAATTTCAATTTCTCTCGCAATATAGAAAGAAACAATCTTGTCAATTGTATCCGGCTTAATCCTGGATTCTTTTATATAATTAACCACTCTTCCATATTTTTCAATCTCAATATTTTCCTCATTCAAAGGAATTTCTATTTTTCTATAAATTGATCCAACTTTTTTCCATAAATTTTCTTCATCTAAAAAAGATTCTTTTTCAATATTACCATTTTCAATAAGGTCTATAGTTTCAAGTTTTTCACCAAACATTTTTTTATTAAGATATGTCTCTAAATTTGAAAAATCAATTTCTATCTTTACATAATTTTTAACAAAATCTGAAATTTTTTCTGCAATTTGATAGAGTTTTTTATAGTAATCAATTTTAAGTAATAGAAGTTTTTTCTCAACTGGTTTTTCACTTCGTCCTATTTTAAATCCATTATGTAAAATTTCAGGGACTTTTGACTTGTCATTTTTTTCAAATGCATCTTTAAGAGTGTAAAAATTAATTGTTCCATATAAAGAAAAAATTTCCTTCCCTAAAATTAAATTTGCCAGATTAAAATAATCATATTTTAAAAGAAAAAATAATTTCAAATTACCATTAAATGTCTTTTCAATTTCTTCAACTAACCTACTTCTTTCATTCTCAAAATATTTAAATATTTCTTCTGAACTTGTGATATGGGAAGGCAATTTAAAAAATGTATCTTCAAGTAAATTTATAAACTCTTCAAATGTCTTACTATCAATTATTTTTTTTAATTTTTCATAAGTTATAAATTTTTTTTCAAGGGAAGAAATCCTTCCACTTAAAAAATATAAATCTTTCATAAAAACTCCTTCAATTTTATAAAATCATTTTTCATAATATTAAATTTTTGGGGTTTATAAATTGCATATGCGGGATGATATAGAGGAATAATTTTTTTATTTCCCATATTAATAACTTTACCACGAATTTTGCCCATTTTTTCTTTTTTATCAATTTTGAACTTTTTAAAAATAAAATCAACAGCGGTTTTCCCAAGACAGATGATAATTTCAGGATTTATTATTTCAATCTGTTTTTCAAGATAAAATGAACATTTTTCTACTTCTTTTGTTTTGGGTTTTCTGTTTTTGGGAGTTCTACATTTTAAAACACTTGTTATATAAACATCTTCTCTTTTTAATCGCATCAATTCTAAAAGCTTATTTAAAATTTTTCCTGCTCTTCCACAGAAAGGTATTCCAGTTTCATCTTCTTTTTTACCAGGACCTTCCCCTATAAAAAAAATTTTTGAATTTATATTTCCTGAACCAAAAACAACATTTTTTCTTGTTTTATAAAGAGAACATTTTTGACAGTTTTGAACTTTCTTTTCAATATCTTTTATCTTTTTATTTTTATTCATAAAAAAGAAATTTATTTGCTTTTTCTTTAATCCTATTTTCAAAAATATTTTTAAGATTTTCCCAGGAGAATTCAATTTCCCAGTTTTTACTTTTTATTTTAAATGAATTTTTAATATTTTTATCATTCACAACAGGAAAATCTGATTTTATACTTTGGCCTTCTGGAATAATAATTAGAATATCTTTTTCATTAAGATTTTCAATGATTTGATTTACAATTTCTTCCATGTTTTCATTCAAAAATTCATTAAATTTTTCTTCAACTTTTTTTTGAACTTTTTCAATTATTAAATTTTTCAAAGATAGAATTTCTTTTTCTTCTATAAGTTTAAAATTTATAATTTCCTTCTCAACTTCTTTATCAATTTTTTTCTTTTCTTTTTCTAAATTTTTTTCAAAATCAATTCTTATTTTTTCTTTTTCTATCTCAAGTTTTTTACGATATTCTTCTTCTCCTCGTTTTTTAATTTCTTCTGCCTTTAATTTTGCTTCTTCAATAAGTTTATTTATAAGTTTTTCAA
>JAMWBY010000056.1 GCA_023818745.1 Candidatus Omnitrophota bacterium | reverse complement strand
GGATGTAAAACAAGTGGATGGTCTTTAAGTGCGTCAATTAAAAATCTTCCATTTCTTCTTCTATTTGGTAGATTCCATGTGTCAAACCTTTCAAGTTCACAAAGTCCTATCAAAGATTGCATTTCTGTCATTCTATAATTAAACCCAACTCTCCTGTGGATATACATTAATTTTTTCTCCATTTCAAGTAATCTCAATCTTTCTTTAACATCATAACCATGGTCTCTAAAAGACATACATTCCCAGTATAAATCTTCATTATTAGTTATCACTGCTCCACCCTCTCCTCCTGTTGTAAAATGTTTACTCTGGCAAAAACTGAAGCATCCTACATCTCCAATAGTACCAACTTTTTTACCTTTATATTCTCCACCATGTGCTTGAGCACAATCTTCTATCACATATAAATTATATTTTTTGGCAATTTCAATAATTGGGTCCATATTACATATAACTCCATAAAGATGAACAACTAAAATTGCTTTTGTTCTATCTGTAATTTTGTTTTCAATATCATTCGGGTCAATTGTATGGCTTTCATCTGTATCTGCAAAAACAGGTAAAGCACCTGCTTGTAAAATACAGAAAGAAGAAGCAATAAAAGAATAAGAAGGACATATAACTTCATCTCCAGGTCCAATACCAAGTGCACTAACTGCCGTATGTAAAGCACTTGTTCCATTAGTTGTAGTTATACAATATTTTGCACCATTATATTTTGCCCATTCTTTTTCAAACTTTACTCCTATCTCTCCTGTCCAGTAATTAACTTTTCCTGTTTTAAGTGGCTCTGAAACCATCTGAATTGTTTTTTCTGAAAATGATGGCCACATTGGAAATGGTTCAGTATTTACTGGCTTTCCACCTTCAATTGCTAATTTTTCCATATTTCCCTCCCTTTGGTTTTGTTTAAATTTTTCATATGATATAATATACAATATTAAAAAAGTTTTTGTCAAGAAAAACTAAAAAGGAGGTGTCTATGAATTTAATAGATACAATTAAAGGTTCTCTTCTTGAAAATTTCTTTCCAAAGGGATGGGATTTAAAAAAAATAGATAAATGTTGTTCCTACCCGCCAGAAGAAATCACAAAAAGACAACCTTGGTGGAACAAAGATTTCTCTCCAATTCCTTGTGATACACTTGAAGAATTCAATATTAAAATGGGTCATGAGATTGCATATGAAATATGTTCTGCAAAAGAAGAAGGTAGAAATCTAATTTTAATCTTACCTGTTGGACCAATGGGGATGTATAAATGGACTGTTTATTTTTTAAAGGAATGGAATATTGATTGTAAGCATGTATGGGGATTTAATATGGATGAATGGAGTGATAAAGATGGAAATACATTACCACCAGATAATCCAGGTGCTTTTCAGAACGCAATGGAATCTGCATTTTATGGACCTCTTGGGAAATTAACAGTTCCTAAAAATCAAAGATTTTTTGCAACAAAAAAATTATTACCTAAATATCCTGAGAAAATAAATGAATTAAGAGAAAAAGATGCAAAACTTGTTGTAATATTCGGAATAGGAAGGGTATTTCACATTGCTTTCTGGGAACCACATTTTGCAGAAGAATTTAAATCAGAAGAAGAATGGAAAAAACAACAATATCGTCTTGGAGCAAAATTACATCCCTTAACAATAGAACAGAATGCAATAACAAGTTTTAAAAGCAGAACAACTCTTGTTCCATGTTTTGCAAACACAATTGGGCCTGGTATTTTCTTAAAAGCAGATAAAATCATAGGTGGTGCAGATGGAACGCTTGGAAGAGGCATGATGTGGCAAGGAATGAGTTTATGGGTTACTTTAAGGTATGGTCCTGATATTTGGGTTCCAAGCAGTTTTATGCCAACTTTACCAGGAAAACTATTTTTCTTGAAAGAACTTGCAGGACCTTTAATTCCTGAATGCAATTAAATGGGAAAACTGAAACTTGGATTGATAATTGGAGCAAGAAATTTAGACGAAGGTTTTAGTAAAGTTAAATCATTAAATTTGTCAATTTGCCAGATTAGTTTTCTTGCAGAAGAAATTGATAATTTTGACTCAGAATATATAAGAAAAAAAGCGCAAAACTATGGTATAGAAATTTTTGGAGTTTTTATGCTCTTTAAAGGTCAAATTTTTAACAATAAAGACGGACCTTCTACAATGGGGTTTGTTGCAGAAAAATATAGAGAAGAAAGGTTAAAATTATCTTTTAAATTTTCTGACTTTGTGAGAAAAATGGAAGTTAAAAATATTATATGTCATGTTGGTTTTATTCCTGACAATGAAGAAGACCCAATTTACAAATCATTTATACCTGTTATGAGAAAAGTTGTAGAAAAATGTAAAGAGAATGAACAGAATTTTTTATTTGAAACTGGTCAGGAACTACCCTCAACATTAAAAAGAACAATTATTGAGATAGGTATGGATAATGTTGGAATAAATCTTGACCCTGCAAACTTAATATTATATGGAAAGGCAAATCCAATTGATGCAGTTGAAATATTTGGTGAATATGTAAAAAGTATGCATGGAAAAGATGGTCTATGGCCCAATAGAGATGAATATATTGGAAAAGAAGTTCCTATTGGCGAAGGTATGGTTAATTTCCCTGTTTTATTAAGACGACTTAAAAGTAAAGGATTTTCCGGTCCAATAATAATTGAAAGAGAAATAACTGGAGAAAAACAGATAGAAGACATAAAAAAAGCAATTGAATATTTAAAACCTTATTTATAAATGATTTTCAGGTAAAACTTAAAAAGCAGAAGTTATAATTTTTAAAAACGACTCTTTGTTTAAAACAAATTTCATTCTTTTCATTGCCCTTTCACAACCTTTAATAGATAATTCAACAAGTTCTTCAATATCTCGTTCTTCTGCTCCTATCTCTCTTAATTTTACTGGTAGACCGATTTTACTTATGAAGTTCTTAAGTTCTGAAGTGTTTCCAATAGTTTTTTCCATTTCCTTTATTTCTTCTACATATCCATTTTCTTTCATAAATTCAAGCACATAAGGTAAAAACAAAGCATTTGCTGTTCCATGATGAGTGCCATATTTTATAGTCAATGAATATCCAATTCCGTGAACAATAATTGTTCCGGTTTTATTTATAGCATATCCAGCCAAAGTAGATGCAAGAAATATTTTTTCTTTTGCCTCTTTATCTCCTTCAATTGCTTTTTTTAAGTTTTCAGAAAGTAATTTTAATGACTCAATTGCAAATAGTTTTGACATATAGTCCGCTGTTGTAGCAAGATAACTTTCAGCAGAATGACAGAAAGCGTCCATTCCTGTTGCTCCAGTTAATTTAGGTGGTAAATAATCAAGAACATCAGGGTCAAGAAGTGTTAAAATAGGCATTATTTTTTCACTTGCAATTGTTTTTTTCGTATTTTCATTTTTATCTATTATAACAGCATATCTTGTAACTTCACTCCCTGTTCCACAAGTTGTTGGTATAGCAATAATCGGTAATGGTTCATTTTTTAAATTTGCTTCACCAAAATAATTTTTTAGATTTCCATTATTTTTTACTCTTAAAGCAATACATTTTCCCACATCAAGAGCACTTCCTCCACCTATTGCGACAATAATATCACAATTTTCTTTTATACAAAACTCAACACCTTCTTCTACATTTTCTATATCAGGTTCTGGCTTTACATTTGAAAATATTGAAAAATCAATTTTTTCTTTTTCAAAAATATTTTTTATTTTTTCAAAAAGTCCAGATTTATATATAAAATTTTTCCCCGAAACAATTAGAACTTTTTTCCCATAATTTTTTACAAGTGGTAAATATTTTAAAATGCTACCTCTCTCAAAATAAATCTTCGTTGGAGTATAAAAATAAATTTCTTTCATTCTCTTCCTCCTATGAAAAACTAAAATCTATTCCAAGTTGTCTAAATTTATCAAAAAATTCAGGAAAGGAAATATCCACACACTCTACATTTTCAATTATGGTTTTTCCTTCAGCAACAAACGAAGCAATTACAAGAGACATTGCTATTCTATGGTCTTGCCAAGAATTTACTTTTGATGCTTTTAATTTTTTTACTCCTTTTACTATAAATCCATCTTCTTTTTCTTCAATATCTGCAGAGAGTTTTTTTAACTCAGTTGTTATTGATTTAATTCTATCTGATTCTTTAACTCTTAATTCTTTTGCTCCTTTAATAATAGTTTTTCCTTCTGCAATACTTCCTAAAACAGCAATAAGTGGTATTTCATCAATAATATTTGGAACTTCTTCTGGGAATACTTCAACTCCTTTTAGTTTTTCTGAATAATAAATCTTTATATCTCCAATTGGTTCTCCTGATATTTCTTTTTTATTTAAAATTTCAAATTTTCCACCCATTCTTTCTATTACTTTTAAAAAACCTATTCTTGTGGAATTAAGTCCCACATTTTTAATTAAAATTTCAGAGTCAGGAATAACTAAAGAAGCAGCAATAAAGTAGGCGGATGAGGAAAAATCTCCCGGCACAAAAATTTTTTTGCCTTTTAATTTTTGATTTCCTTTTACAATTATTTTGCTCCCATTTTTTTCTATTTCTCCACCGAAATATTTAAGCATTCTTTCTGTATGGTCTCTTGTTTGATATGGTTCTTCAATTTCTGTATATCCATCAGCAAAAAGAGTGGCAAGAATTATACAACTTTTCACCTGCGCAGATGCAATTTCCATTTTAAAATTTATTCCTTTTAGTTTTTTCCCTATAATTGTCAGTGGTGGAAATTTATTGCTGTCTCTTCCATATATTTCACCACCCATCATTTTTAATGGCTTTATAATTCTATCCATAGGTCTATTTTTTAGTGAAGAATCACCTGTAAGAACTGAATAAAAAGGATGTCCTGATAAAACACCAGATAAAAGTCTAATTGTAGTTCCTGAATTACCACAATCTAAAATATCTTCTGGTTCTTTCAATTTGCTTCCTTCAACAATTACTATATCTTCCCTTTCTTCTATTTTTGTACCAATCTTTTTTAAACAATTTAAAGTTGATAGAACATCCTTGCTTTTTGATATGTTTGAAACTTCTGTTATTCCCTCTGATATACTTCCAAATATCAGTGCTCTATGAGAGATAGATTTATCACCCGAAACTTCAATTTCTCCTTTTAATTTTTTGGGCTTTTCAACAATTATATTCATTTTACATTTTCTTTTTCATTAATTTTACAAATGGAATAATTTCTCTCATAAGATTCCCAAACATTTCAAAATTCAATGATTGAAATCCATCAGAAAGTGCTTCTTCTGGTTTCGGATGAACTTCAATTAAAAGTCCATCTGCACCTGCAGAAATTGCTGCTCTACTCATTGGAATGACCAAATCTCTTATTCCTGTTCCATGGCTCGGGTCAACCACAACTGGCAAATGGGATTCTTTTTTTAATAATGGTATAGCACTTAAATCAAGTATATTTCTTGTAAATTCTGTGTCAAATGCTCTTATACCTCTTTCACAAAGAATTACTTTGTTATTTCCTTCTTTAAGTATATATTCTGCGCAATTAAGAAATTCTGAAATTTTAGCAGAAAAATTTCTTTTAAGTAGTACTGGTTTGTTTGTTTTTCCTACTTTTTCTAATAATCTATAGTTAAACATATTTCTTGTTCCAATTTGGAGAATGTCGCTTACTTCACTTACCATTTCTACTTCTTCAGGGGCCATAACCTCTGTAATAACAAGCATATTAAATTTTTCCTTTACTTCCTTTACTATTTTTAAACCTTCTGGTCCAAGTCCAAGAAAAGAATATGGAGATGTTCTTGGTTTAAAAACTGCTCCTCTTAATATTTTTGCTCCTTTTTCTTTTATATATTTTGCTGTTTTATAAAGTTGTTCTTTGTTTTCAACTGAACAAGGTCCAGCCATTACAACAAAATATCCTTCTCCAATTTTTACTCCATTTAGGTCAATTATTGTATCCTGTGGATGAAATTCTCTACTTGCGAGTTTATATTCTTTTAAAATACTTATTACTTCACTCACTCCTGGCATAATTCTAAATACCTCATCAGAAATTCCTCTTGTATCTCCAATAATTCCTATTATTGTCCTTTCTGTCCCTTTACTTACATGTGGTTTAAATCCAAGTTTTTCTATTTTTTCGGTCACCCGTAATATTTCTTTTTGTGTTGCATCTGGTTTCATAATAATTAAATCAGCCATATAGACCTCCTATTATGCTTTTTATATGCCATTTTACCTCCTTTCCTTGGGATATGAACCAAGGATTTTTAAAAAAGCAGTTGATTTTTCAACTTCTTTTAATGCTCTTTTTACATTTTCATCATCTTTATGTCCAATAAAATCAACAAAAAAAACATATTCCCATGCTTTCTTTTTACTTGGTCTTGATTCAATTCTTGTTAAATTTATTTTTTCTTTTTTGAATGGAACAAGAATGTCATGTAAAGCCCCTACCCTATCTTTTATTGAAAAAAGAATAGATGTTTTATCCACTCCTGTTTTTTCTGAAAATTCATTTCCAACTACTAAAAATCTTGTAAAATTTTCTCTAAAATCTTCTATTTTTTGTGCAAGAATGTTTAAATTATATATAGAAGCAGCAATTTCTGAAGCAATAGCAGAGGAATTTTTTTCTCTTATCGCTTTTTTTACAGCACTGGCAGTGCTTTCTGTCTCATAAATTTCTACATCAGGCAAGTTTTCACTTATCCAATTTCTACACTGTGCTATTGCTTGAGGATGAGAATATACTTTTTTTACATTCTTTATTGATTTTTCCCTTGAAAGCAAAAATTGATGAATTTCAAGTAATATTTCAGAAGTAATTTTCAGTTCACTTTCAAGAAATACATCAAGAGTATGAGTAACAACACCTTCAATAGAATTTTCAATTGGAACTACACCATAATCTGCTCTTTGTTTTTCTACTTCTTTGAATACTTCATCTATTGTTTTTACTGGGATATATTTTGCTTTCTCTCCAAATTTGCTTAATGCTGCTTGATGAGTAAATGTTCCTTCAGGTCCAAGATATGCAACTACTATTTTTCTAAACATACCTCTATAGACCTTAAAAATAGTTTCCATAATAATCTTTATATCCTCTGGTTTTAAAAAAAGTCCTTTGTTTTTTGCAATAAGTTTTTCAATAATTCTTTTTTCCCTTGATGGGTCAAAAAGAGGTTTATTCTCTTCTCTTTTTATCTCAAATATCTTCTTGACTTCTTCTGCCCTTAAATTCAATAATTTTAAAATTTCCTCATCAATTTCGTCTATTTTTTTTCTTATATCTTCAATTTTTTTCATTTTTTTTAATCTCCTTTAAAATTTTTAAAACCTCATTTTCATCCAATTCTACACCTACCTTAACTTTTCCTATTCTTTTAGGCAAAACAAACCTTAATTTTCCTTTTTTTATTTTTTTGTCATGTTGTAAAAATTTTATAATTTTTTCACATTCTATTTTATCAAAATAACTTAATAATTTAAATTTTTTCCCAAGTTCTTTTATTCTTTGGTAGATTTCCTTCTCTCCCAACCCTATTTTATATGAAATATAACTTTCTCCTATCATACCAAGACATACAGCATCTCCGTGGGAGAAATTTTTAATATCTGAAATCTCAATTCCATGACCCAGAGTATGTCCAAAATTTAAAATTTCTCTTAATCCTTTTTCTTCTCTTTCATCTTTTTCAATAACTTCAACTTTTATCTTAACACATTCACTTATCAAAAATTCATACTCATTTTTAATTTGTTCTAAATCAGTTTTTTCAAGTTTTTCAAAAATTTTTTTATTTTTTATAACTCCATATTTTATTATTTCTGAAATTCCTTGTTTTATTTCACTATATGGAAGGGATGAAAGAGTATTAAAATCAATATAAACAAAATATGGCTGATAGAATGTGCCAACAAGGTTTTTCCCTTCTTCCATATTTATTCCGGTTTTACCTCCAATTGAAGCATCTACTTGAGCAAGTAAAGTCGTTGGAACATTTACATATTTAATTCCTCTCATATATATTGAAGCAACAAATCCTCCTATATCACTTATAACTCCACCACCAAGATTTAAAATTAAATCATCCCTATTTATATTAAAATTTACAAGGTCTTTAATAATATCTATTACGGTTTTAAAATTTTTTTCTTTCTCTCCTGGACTTACTATTATTTCTTGAACTATTTTGTCAGTTTTTTCTATTGATTGTTTTACAGTTTTTCCATAAATTGGATACACATTTTCATCACTTAAAATTACAACCTTATTTCCTATATTTCTATCTATTATTTTTGTTCCAATTTTTTCAAGTGGATAACCTACATAAATATAATAAGATTTTTTTTCAAGATTAACTCTAATTTTTTTCATTTTTTTCAACAATTTTAATTATTTCATCCACAATTACATCTAGTTTTTTATTTGTTGTATCAATTGTATAATCTGCTTTTGAATAATATGGTTTTCTGATTTCAAGCAGCTCTTTTATTGTCTCTATTACATTTTTTGATTTCATAAGTAAGGGTCTATCTTTTTTAGGTAAAGTTCTCTTATAAATTTCTTCAGGAGTCGCAGTTAAACATATCAAAATCCCATTTTTCTTTAAATTTAAGTAATTTTTTTCTCTTATCAAAGCACCACCACCTGTTGCTATTACACAATTTTCATATTTAGACACTTCCTCTATTACTTCTTCTTCAACTTCTCTAAAATATTCTTCTCCTTTTACTTGAAAAATCCTTGCAATTCTATCTTTTTCTCTTTCTTCAAT
>JAMWBY010000055.1 GCA_023818745.1 Candidatus Omnitrophota bacterium | reverse complement strand
TATCCCCTTCCTTTAAAAAAACAGGTGGTTTCCTTGCAAAACCAACACCTGATGGAGTTCCAGTTAAAATTATTGTTCCCGGAAGTAAAGTCATTTGTCTTGATAAATAACTTACAATCTGGAAAGGGTTAAATATCATTTTGGAAGTAGTTGATTCTTGCATAATTTTTCCGTTAAGGATTGTCTTTATTTTTAAGTTTGTTGGGTCAATTTCTGTTTCAATATATGGACCAATTGGACAAAAAGTATCAAATGATTTTCCTCTTGCCCATTGTTTATCTTTTTTTAATTGACAATCCCTTGCACTTACATCATTGCCACAGGTATATCCAAATATATAATTTTTTGCATCTTTTTCACTTATATTTTTACATTTTTTCCCTATAACAATTACAAGTTCGCATTCATAATCAACTTCATCAGGTGCTTCTTTCGGTAAAATTATAGGAGATAAATGGCCAGTCAAAGAAGTAGTTGCCTTTAAAAATATAACTGGATATTCAGGAACTTTTTCCCATCCTTCTTCTGCATGTTCTTTATAATTCAAACCAAGTGCAATTATATTTGGTGGTTCACATGGAGGCAAAAATTTAATCTCTTCTATATTAAAACCCTTTCCTATGAATTTAAAATCATTTTCAAATGGTTGCCAGTTTATTGGCCATATTTTGTTGTCTTTAAAAATTCCATAGTATTTTTTTTCTCCCACTGAAAATCTTAAAAATTTCATTTTAATTCCTTTTATTCTTCTAATAAATATTTTTTATAATCTTCTGAAAGTTGGGAAATTTCAAAAGATATTATTTCTGGGACCTCATAAGGATGATTTTTCTTTATTTCTTTTTCAATTTTTTTATAGTTTTTCTTTTTCCCTTTTATAAAAATTAACCATTCTATCCCTTTTTCAATTTTTCTCTTCCACCAGTAATGACTTTCAATAGGACCTATAATCTGACAACAAGAAACAAGTTTATTCTCAAGCAATTTTTCAACTATTTTTTTAGCAGTTTTTTTATCAGGAGAAGTCGTAATTATTTGGATAAATTTCATAGTTTTTCTTTAAATTTTTTTATTTCAGGATATTCATCTGGTTTTTCTATTTCTTTAAGTTGTTGATATAAAATCTGTTGTTGTCTTGAGATTCTTTTGGGTATTAAAATTTTTATTTTTATCATTAAGTCGCCTTTTCCATGACCATATAATTTGGGAAGGCCAAAATTTTTAATTCTTAAAATATCACCATTTTGTGTTCCTGGAGGTATTTTAACTTTTATTTTCTCTCTCAAAGTAGGAACTTCAATTTCGTCTCCTAAAACTGCCTGGCTTGGTGTAATTGGAACTTCAATATATATATCTTCGCCTTTCCTTTCAAAAAGAGAGTCCTTTTCTATAAGAACAGTTACATATAAATCACCTCTTTCTCCTTTATTAGGACCTATATCTCCTTCTCCTTTTAATCTTAAACTCATTCCGTTTTCTATGCCTGCCGGTATTTTAACAAGTATTTTATGCATATTTCTAACTCTACCTTGACCTCTACAGTTTGGACAGGGGTCTGATAAAATTTCTCCCTCTCCTTTACATTTTGGACATGTTTGAGAAATTGTTATAAATCCAGTAGTTCTTATTACTTGGCCTCTTCCGTTACATGTAGGACAGGTTATTTTCCCTTTTTTTGTTTTACTACCTGTTCCATTGCAGACAGGACATTCATCAAATCTTGAAATATTAATATACTTCTCAGTCCCTTCAGCAACTTCTTTTAAGTTAACATAAATTCTGTATTCAAGGTCAGACCCTCTTGCTCTTGTGCGGGTTGTTTTTCTACTAAAATCAGAACCAAAAATATCTTCAAAAAAGTTATCAAAAATATCACCAAAAATATCTGAAAAATCCATTCTGACCCTTGAAAAATCTTGAGTCCAGTCAAAACCTGTAGGTCCAAATCCTGCATGTCCATAAGTATCATAGATTTTTCTTTTTTCAGGGTCAGATAGAACCTCGTATGCTTCTGTTATTTCTTTAAATTTTTCTTCTGCTTCTTTATTTCCTGGATTTCTATCTGGATGATATTTAAGAGCAAGGTCTCTATATGCCTTTTTTATTTCATCAATTCCTGCATCTTTTGAAACACCTAAAATTTCATAATAATCTCTTTTTTCTGCCATATTTAATTTATTTTACTTATATAAATAAAAAAAGCAAGGGAAAAACCCTTGCTTTTTATCTTTGAAAATTTGGGGTATCCAGTATATTTTCAACTCCTTAGAAAGGAGGTGATCCAGCCGCACGTTCCCGTACGGCTGCCTTGTTACGACTTCGCCCTCCTTGCCGAGTGTACTTTCATTTCCTCCCTCCCTTACGGGTTGGGATAAGAAATTTCAAGTACACCCGACTCAGTTGGCGTGACGGGCGGTGTGTACAAGGCCCGAGAACGTATTCACCGCGGCCTGCTGATCCGCGATTACTACCGATTCCAGCTTCATGCAGGCGAGTTGCAGCCTGCAATCCGAACTGGGGCCAGTTTTTTGGGATTTGCTCCACCTCGCGGCTTCGCTTCCCTTTGTACTGGCCATTGTAACACGTGTGTAGCCCTGGGCATAAGGGGCGTGATGACTTGACGTCATCCCCACCTTCCTCCTGCTTTACACAGGCAGTCCCTGTAGAGTGCTGTCCTTTAAGGACGAGTAACTACAGGCAGGGGTTGCGCTCGTTCCGGGACTTAACCCAACACCTCACGGCACGAGCTGACGACAGCCATGCACCACCTGTCCGCCCTCCTACCAAAAGGTAGGTCATCGCTGTTTCCAGCTTTTACCAGGCGGATGTCAAGCCCAGGTGAGGTTCTTCGTGTATCGTCGAATTAAACCACATGTTCCACCGGTTGTGCGGGCCCCCGTCAATTCCTTTGGGTTTTAGCCTTGCGGCCGTAGTCCCCAGGTGGGGTGTTTAACGCGTTAGCTTCGGCACTGACCCTTACGGACCAACACCTAACACCCATCGTTTACAGCGTGGACTACCGGGGTATCTAATCCCGATCGCTCCCCACGCTTTCGTCCCTGAGCGTCAGTTCAGAAATAGAAGACCGCCTTCGCCACTGGTGTTCCTGCCGATATCTACGCATTTCACCGCTACACCGGCAGTTCCGTCTTCCTCTTTCTGACTCAAAGTTAGATAGTATTGGTTCCAATTCTTCGGTTGAGCCGAAGGATTTCAGAACCAACACATCTAACCGCCTGCGGACCCTTTACACCCAGTCAATCCGGGTAACGCTTGCCCCCTCCGTATTACCGCGGCTGCTGGCACGGAGTTAGCCGGGGCTTTCTCTGGAGGTACCGTCATTCGCACAAGGCGAATTCTTCCCTCCTAACAGGGTTTTACGACCCGAAGGCCGTCATCACCCACGCGGTGTCGCTGGGTCACCCTTTCGGGCATTGCCCAATATTCCCCACTGCTGCCTCCCGTAGGAGTGGGGGCCGTGTCTCAATCCCCCTGTGGCTGGCCGTCCTCTCAGACCAGCTACCCGTCTTTGGCTTGGTGAGCCATTACCTCACCAACTACCTGATAGGACTCAGGCTCATCCTCAGGCGTTCTACTTTTTCAGTAGAACTTTGCTTTTCAGGAATTTCACCTGAAAAGGTTATCCGGTATTAGCCCACCTTTCGGTGAGTTATCCCGGTCCTAAGGGTAGATTACCCAAGTGTTACTCACCCGTTCGCCGCTTTCCCCCTTCCTGACTGATTATAAAACCAATCAGGAAGAGTTCGTCGCCCGACTTGCATGTGTTAGGCACACCGCCAGCGTTCACCCTGAGCCAGGATCAAACCCTCAAGAAATTTTTCTGGATACCCCAAATTTTCAAAGAACATAATTTTTTATTTTTTTTATTTTTATTATACCCACCTTTAAATTACTTGTCAAGAGATTTATTACTCAGCAGGTGCTTCTTCTGGTGGAGGAGGTGGTGGAACTTCCTCTCCCATTGGTGGCACTGCTGGAGCAGGTGCTCTTTTCGGCATCGCTTGTTTAATTATAAAAAACAAAGCCACCAGAATTATTATTATCAAAATCACCACTGCTGCTGGATTTTGTTTTTTTTCTGCCATTTCTTCTCACCTCCTTTCTTGTTTCAAAACTTTTTAATTTTAAATTTTTTAAGTTATTATTATACCTATTTTTTAAAAAAAGTCAAGTCAAAATTTATTGTAATGTAAAATATCTTTTAATCTTCTTTTTGGAACATGCATAACACCTTTTTCATCCTTCCAGTATTTTACAGAACCAGAAAATTCTTCAATATGACTTTCTTCATCAGGATAACCCAAAGCAACAATTGTGTCAATTTCATAATTTTCTGGAATTTTTAAAATTTCTCTTAATTTTTCTCTATTTACAGAACCAATCCAGCATGTCCCAATTCCTTCATATATTGCAGAAAGTAAAATATTTTCAATTGCAGCACCTGAATCATGCTGTGGTGTCGGTGATTTTATATCTTTATTTATCAATACAACGATATATGCAACAGGTCTTTGGCCTTCTGGCGGTGGACCATCTTTTCCAAGATATCCAGCCCAACCAGTTAAAGGAAAAATTTGTTCTACCATTTTTTTATCATTTACAATTATATATTCAAGAGGTTGCATATTGGCTCCACTTGGAGCAATACGAGCCATATCTACAAACTTTTCAAGTAATTCTAATGGTATCTCTTTTTGTTTGAATCTTCTTATAGTTCTTCTTTTTTTAATTATTTCGTATATATCCATAATGTTTCATTATATCACCAAATTTTTTAATTTAAAAAAATTTCACATCGGGGCGTCCGGATTTGAACCGGAGACCCCCAGAACCCCATTCTGGTGCCCTAAACCGGACTGGGCCACGCCCCGATTTAAAAAATATTACATCTTATACCTTTTATATAATTCATACAAAATTCATCTTTTCCTGTCAACATTTCAGCAATACATATCGCTTCTTTTATATCTGAAACAGTAGGGTCAATAATTGCAGAATCAATTCCTTCATAAATACACAAAGCAAGAAAATATTTATTAATAAGTTTTCTATTTGGAAGTCCAAAAGAAACATTTGAAAGTCCACATGTTGTTTTAACACCGAACTTTTTTACTTCTTTCAATGCCTGCAAAAAGACAATTCCATTTTGAGTATTTACGCTTACAGGTTCAACAAGACAGTCAACAAAAATATTCTCATTTTTAACTCCTGCCTCATTTAATATTTTTATCACTCTTTCTGCAATTTCTACTCTTTTTTTTGAATCAGAAGGAATACCATTTTCATCCATAGTAAGGCAGATAATTTTACTTTCAGGATATTTTTTAATTATAGGTAAAATTTTGTCTATTTTTTCTTTTTCTCCATTTATTGAATTTATCATTTTATCATCTGTTTTAACAAATGATAGAGCAAAATCAATTACATCTGGGTCAGCACTATCAATACAAACGGGATACTCACCAACTTCATACAAACACTCAATTAACCACTTTATATCCTCTTTTTCTCTTTCCTTTCCTTTTCCAATTCCAGCATTTAAGTCAATATAATGAGCACCAGATTCAATTTGCTTTTTTATTTCTTTTTTAATTAATTGTTTATCCCTACTTTCAATCCCTTCTTTTATATTTTTTCTTGTCCCATTTATCCTTTCTCCAATTATTAGCATCTTTTCTCCCTTTTTAAATCAAATTCTTCATAATATTTTATCCACTATTTGAATTTTTACATTTCAGATTGTAATATATCTTTATGAAAATTTCAAAAGAAAAATTTGAAGAAATAGTTTATAAGAAATTTATAGCAATTCCAGAAAAAATAAGAAAAAAAATAGAAAATCTTGAAATTATAGTAGAAGAAAAACCATCTATTAAATTTTTTGGTTTATATCATGGAGTTCCTTTTCCAAAAAGAAAGACACCTTCATATTCTCTCATTCTTCCTGACAGAATAGTAATTTTTAAAAGTGATATTGAAAATTATTGCGATACAGAACAACAATTGGAAGATATGATAGAAAAAGTATTATTTCATGAAATAGGACATTATCTTGGATTAAGCGAAAAGGAATTAAAAAAAATTGGATTATAAATTATCCTGTTTCTTTGATAAAAATTTCTTTATATTTTTTAATCAGATTTTCAGTAAATGAAATTTTTTTCACTTTAAAATATCCTTTTATTTCTTTAACAGGCATAATTCCCATTAAAGTATTTGTAAGAAAAACTTCATCACAATCACTTAAAAAATCAATTTTAAAACGGCCCTCTTTTACTTTAATATTTTCTTTTTCAGATATTTCAAATATAACTCTTCTTGTTATTCCTTCAAGACATCCGCACTCAACAGATGGTGTATAAATAAAATTATCCTTAACAAAGAATATGTTTGAAACACTTCCCTCAGAAATATATCCAGAACTATCAAGAACAATCATATCATCACATCTTTCTTTTTCTGCCTCAATTTTTAATATTATATTTTCAAGAAAGTTTAATGACTTTATTTTAGAAATTATTGAGTAATTATTTCTTCTTATTTTTTTACTTAATCCGCAGACCATTCCCTCTTTATAAAATTTTTCTGGATATGGTTTAAAATCCCTTATAATTATCAAAAAATTTGTTTCTTTTTCTTTTTCAGTAGAAATTGTATTTGGCCTTTTTCTCCACAAATTTAATCTGATATAACAAAGTCCTTCTTTCAAATTATCCACTATCAACTTTTCTATTAATTTTTTATTTGGGACTTCTAAATTACAAACTTTTGCTCCAAAAACCATTCTATCCCAATGTTGTTGAAATCTAAATATTTTTTTATTAAAAGATATCATTGTTTCAAAAATTCCATCTCCATATAAAAAACCTCTTTTTAAATGACTAAAATTTATCTCTTTCTCATCAACTTTTTTCCCATTAAATAATAATGTTTCTGATTTCATTTTCATCAATTCCAATTGTTAAAAATAAATTCCTTGCCTTAACTATTGTTTCTTCATATTCTTTTTCTGGAATACTATCCCAGACAATCCCACCACCAACAGGATAATAGATTTTATTGTTTTTTATAAGCAAAGTTCTTATGAGTATATTTAACTGTAAATTCTCATTAAAACCAAAAAAACCAAAACTTCCTGTATAAAAATTTCTTTTTGTTGGTTCAAGTTCTTCAATAATCTCCATCGCTCGCTTTTTTGGGGCTCCTGTAATTGAACCTCCTGGAAAAATCGCTTTTATAATTGCTTCAAAGTTTATCCCATTTTTTAACTTCCCTTCAATAGTAGATGTAGTTTGATAAACTGTTTTGTATTTTTCAAGTTCTATGAGTTTCTCCACTTTAACAGTTCCATATTCACAAATTTTTCCAAAATCATTTCTTTCAAGGTCAACTATCATAATAAGTTCTGCTCTATCCTTTTCACTTCTAAGAAGTTCTTCCTTAATTTTTCTATTTAAAACCGAATTTTTCTCTGCCTTTCTTGTTCCTTTCATTGGTTTTGTGATAATCCTTTTACCTTGCTTTTTAAGAAAAAGTTCTGGAGAATTTGAAACTAAGAAAAAATCTCTAAAATTAAAGTAAGCAGAATAAGGAGCAGGGTTTGTTTTCTGTAATCTTAAAAATAGATTATATGGTTCAAAAATTCCTTTTATTTCAAACCTATGAGAAAAATTTATCTGGTAAACATCTCCTTCTTTTATATAGTCCCTAATTTTTTCAATTGAACTGATATATTTTGAATAACTCATATTAGAAGTCAACTTTTTAATTTTAAATTCAGAAATTTCAATTTTTAATTTTGAAGTTTTTTCAATAGTAGATTTGATAAAATTCTTTATTTCTTTAAATTGACCTGAATTGCCTATAGATACTAAAAATGCTTTTTTATTTACATTGTCAAAAACTAAAATTGAATTGTAAAAACAAACAAAAATATCAGGAAGAAATAGGTCGTCAATTGATTTTTCAGGTAATTTTTCTATCTGCCATGCAAGGTCATACGATAAAAAACCAATTCCACCAGGGCTAAAAAAAACATTTGAATTAATTTTAAAATTGTCAAAAATTTTCTGAAATTCTCTCAAAGGGTTGCTTTTAAACTTATAAATTTTTCCCTCCTGTTCTATTTCAATATTATCTTTTTTGCTTTTAAAAATTAAAAATGGAGAAAAACTGCAAATTGTATATTTTTCATTCTTATTCCAGTAAACATTCATATAAAAACTGAAAAACTCTCTATGTAGAAAATAAAAAATTTTTTCTGGATTTATGTAGGGAAACATTTCAATATTGATTTTCAACATTTTCTAATTTTTTTATTTTATTTACTCTTCTTAAATGTCTTCCTTTAGTAAAATGAGTGGATAGAAAGGTAAGAGAAATTTCAAAAGCGAGTTCTTTCCCAATCAATCTTCCTCCAAGGGTTAAAACATTAGCATCGTTATGTTCTCTTGCTAAAAGTGCATCATAAGTAGAACAACATCTTGCAGCTCTTATTCCTTTAAATTTATTTGCACATATAGACATTCCTATTCCTGTTCCACAGATAAGAATTCCAAAATCTATCTCCTTTTTTTGAATTCCTTTTGCTACTTTTTCTGCATAATCAGGATAATCAACTACCTTTTTAACAGAAATGCCATAATCAATAACTTCATATCCCTGTTTTTTTATTTGTTCTTTTAGATATTCTTTCAATTCAAAACCAGCATGGTCAGAAGCAATTCCTATTTTCATTTAAAATCCTTTTTACTTATTTATTATAAACTTTTTTT
>JAMWBY010000003.1 GCA_023818745.1 Candidatus Omnitrophota bacterium | reverse complement strand
TTAATATTCAATCTTTATAACCTCCCAAGGAATAAAATCATAATTTATATTACCAATTTTTATATTTGCTGAGAAAAATAAGTACTCAGGATAATTTATATCCTCGTATTTTATTTTGAAATTAAATTTATCTTTTGATTTTTCATACTTAAGTTGATTTGTAGGTGTTAAATAATTTAAAGAAGTCAAAATTCCATTTTCTTTTTTTAAATTTATTTTTATTTTGGGCATTTTTGAAAACTCAATTTGTTTCTTAAAAGGAAATAAATAAAAAACATAATAGGTAGGCAGAATTGTTTTCTTTTTATGTATAAACTCAACTTCTAAAAACTCTCCTTTATTTTTTAAGTTTACATAAAATGGTAAAGAAATATTCCTATATTCATTATATTCTGCTTCTTTTTCACTCTCCATAATTATATTACTTTTTAATTTCAAATCATTTTCTTTATAAAAAATTTCATTACTTTTAACAAAAGAAGAAAACCAGTTTTTTTTAAATATTGTTTGAGATTTAAAACATTCCAAGGCAACTTTTTTATTTTCTATTTCTTTTTCATCAAGAAAGATATTATAAATTTCAAAAATAGAAAAAATATCAGGCAAAATTAATTTTTCTGACTTACCTGGATAATTTTTAAAATGTATTAAATAAATAAAAATTTCTGGTTTTATTTCTTGTTCTAAAATTGCTACTCTGATAAAATTATAAAGTGCTCTATGGTCAACATTGGTATCATAAGGAGAAGTTGTAAATACTTTTGTTGGTTTTATATCTTTAAGTAATTCTTTAATATCGGTTAAAATACTCTCACTTATATATGGTCTTCCAAAAGAATAATTTTCTTTATAAGGAACATAACTTGCTTTTGTTAGAAAACTTTTATATGGTTTATTTTGTCCCCAATAATTTTCCCAAATTTTCAATGTCCCAAAATCAGGATACCCTAAAAATATCAGATTTCCCTTAGGAATACCCAAAATTCCTGTTGCTTTTATTGACTCTTTTCTTCTTATTTCTCCAAGTTTTATATAATCGGTTGGGTTTAAAATAATCTTTTTTTCATAAATCCTATAAGGTAATTGATTATGGTCGCCATTTGTAAGATAAACAATATATACTTCACCTTGATTTTTTATAATTTTCTGAATTAAACCTGCGCAGGCAAGAATTTCATCATCAGGATGAGGTGCAAATATAATAATTCTTTCTTGCTTTTCAATAGATAAATTTTTAATATTCCCAAAACAGAAATAGAAGGAAAATATTATTAAAAATAAAATTTTTTTTAAAATTATCATTTTCTATTCAAATCTTCTAAAAATTCTTTTGCTGGTTTAAATTCAGGATTAAGTTTAAAAGTTTTATCTAAATACCAAAACATTTTTTCTCTATCTCCCATCTCGTAATAAACAAGAGCCATCAGAAAATTACTTTTTGGGTCATCAGGTAAAATTTTCAAAAATGCAGTTGCTTTTTTATATGCCTGTTTTATTTTTTTCTCTCTCAAATCTTCTCCTATTCCTTTGGCACTTAAATACCCAAAAATTTCTTTACTTTTACGAGGCAATAGTTCAGAAGGGCCACTATTAAAAATATAAGCAAAAATAAATATTAAAAAAAACATTAAAAATGGATACAAAATTTTTTTATTTTTAAATATTTCTTTATAAGCCCATATAATAAGATATGCGGCAGATATAGAAAAACAAGCGACTGCAGGAAATCTGTATCTATCAACAATGAAAAATAAAACAACCCATAGAATATTTGAAAAAGTAAATGTTATAAATAAAAAATTTTTTCTAAAATTTTTAAAAAATAAAATTAATCCAAATAAACCAAGTGGGATTATTAAACCAAATCTAACAAAAGCAATTTTAAGCAAAGGTATTAACTGTTCCATTAAATAAATATTCATATTCTGAGGCCACTCATAACTTGTAAAAAATAGATACATTTTTTTTAAAAATAATTTCCAGAAATCCAATGATAAAGGTGAAAGAAGTGGACCTGTTGGATAGTAAAAGAGACCAATAGAATCAGCGCTATTACCAATCCTCCAGTTTTCAGGACCATTTGAACATATAGGAACAAAAACTCTTCCAACATACCAATTCCTTATAGTAATCGGTAAAATTACAATTCCTGCAATAAAAACAATGAAAAAAAAAGTAAAAATTCTATCCTGAGGATATCCAATTTTAAATTTTAAATTTAATAAGCAATCTTTTTTATCATAAATTAAAAGTCCGATAAATAAAAATGGTAAAAAAATTCCAATAGTTGGTTTTGCAAGAGCAGAAAAACCAAGCAAAATTCCTGTAATTATCAACCATTTCAAACTTTTCCTCATAAGAAAAACGTACAAAGAAGTAATAAAAGAAATATAAAGAAACATAATTAAATTGTCACTTAGAATAGTAGATGAATAGATAACAAAAGACCTATAAAATGCACAGAAAAAACTTGCAAGAATTCCAGTTGCTTCATCATAGAGTATTTTCCCGAGAAGATAAATTAAATAGCATAAAAAGACATCAAATAAAATTTGTACAATATAAATTAAAAATAAATTACCATTTGAAATTAAATGAACAAAAGCAAGAAAATAAGGATAAAATGGAGCCATATAAAAAACATTTCCATCAACATAAAAAGGATGCTTTAAAATCTGTTCTGCCCATAAAATAAATGTTTTTTGGTCATGTTTATCCATAATATAAGGATTAAAAAAAACAGTGTCTTTCAAAAAAAACAAATAACTTATTCTAAGGAGAAATGCCAACAACAATATTAATAATACTGCTTTTCTCTTATCAAACCCCTTTATTCCCTTCTTCTCTTTTTTTCTCCACTTAATCATTTAATTAATTGCTCAATTGGTTAATTAATTAAAATTTTTTTTCTTTTATTTTTTCAACATAATTTTCTAAACTGTTAAAAATTTCTAAAACACTTTCATCCTTAATGTAATATTTTTTGATATAATTTTTCGTTTCATATCTTACCAAATCTATTTGTCTTAAATTTCTAAGGGTTCTTGAAACGTTAGGAATTGTAAGACCAAGCTTTTTACTCATTTCAGATGGAGAAAGTTTTTCTTTGGATGTAAGCAATTTCATTATCTGATATGCTGTTGGATTTCCTAAAACTCTACATATCCTTGACGCCCTATATTCCCTTTCTGGCATTTTTTTTCTTTTCATTTTTACATTTAACTAATTGCTCAATTGATTAAATAGTTGATATTCATTTAACAAAAATAAGGTAATAAATCAGATTGTTTTTTGTAATATTCCACTACATCAATTATTATGTCTTTTATCGTATAACATGGTTGAAAATCAATTGTTTTCCTTAATTTGCTTAAATCAGGAATTCTTCTCGCCATATCCTCAAAACCTTTATTGTAAACCTCTTCTGGATCTACAAATTTAATTTCTGAATTACTTTTTGTAATTTCTTTAATAAGAAAAGCCAGATCTTTTATCTTAATTTCTTCATCACTCCCAATGTTAAAAATATCTCCGTAACTTTCATCTTTATCAATCAATTTTAGTAAAGTTGAAATTACATCTTTTACATGTATAAAACATCTTGTTTGCTCTCCATTACCAAAAATAGTTATGGGATTGCCTGAAAGTGCTTGTTTTGTAAACCTTGGAATTACCATTCCATATCTTTCCGTCTGCCTTGCCCCTACTGTATTAAACAATCTAACAATTATTACAGATAATCCATATTCTTCATAAAAAGCAAAAGATAAAAACTCATCAATTGCTTTAGTACAGGCATAAGACCATCTTTTCTTCTTTGTTGAACCAATAACTATATCTGCAGATTCAGAAAAAGGAACATTTACATTCTTTCCATAAACTTCAGATGTTGAAGTAATTAAAACTTTTTTTCTGTGTTTGGCACAGAATTTTAATATATTTTTAGTTCCTTCAATATTTACAATGATAGAGTCAATAGGGCTTTCCATAACTTTTTTTACTCCAACAACTGCTGCAAGATGAAATACAAAATCAACTTTTTTTATAAGTTGTTCAATTAAATGTTGATTTAAGATTGTATCTATAAAAATGTTAAGATTTTTATGATTTATAATATTTGACAGATTTTTTAAACTCCCTGTCGAAAGGTCATCAATAACAAAAACTTTTTTATTTTGTTTTACAAGTTCTTCTGCTAAATACGAACCAATAAATCCACAACCACCTGTTATCAAAAAATTATCCATATTGCCTCATTTAATTTCTCTTACTTCAATTCCTTTTGATTTGAGATATTTTTTTATTTGAGGAATTGTTAAAATTCTAAAATGTAAAAGAGATGCAATTAAAACTGCGTTTGCTTTACCATTGACAATTGCTTCATATAGATGTTCAAGTTTTCCTGCTCCACCAGAAGCAATAACAGGAATTTTAACACTTTCACTTACAGTTTTTGTCAATTCAATATCGTATCCATCCTGTGTCCCGTCTCTATCAATACTTGTTAATAAAATTTCGCCTGCTCCTAAATCTACTGTTTTCTTTGCCCAATCTATAACATCTAATCCTGTCGGTGTCTTCCCTCCTTCAATAAAAACTTCCCATTTATTATTTCCTATTTTTTTAGCATCTATTGCAACTACTATACATTGACTTCCAAATTTTTTTGCTGATTCTTCAATCAGTTTGGGATTTTTTACAGCAGCAGTATTAATTGAAATTTTATCCGCACCATTTGATAATAATTTATCTATATCATTTAAAGAGGAAATACCTCCACCCACTGTAAAAGGTATAAAAACAACATCTGCAACTTTTCTTACAATATCTACCATTGTTTTTCTACCTTCTATAGTTGCACTAATGTCAAGAAAAACAATCTCATCTGCTCCTTCTTTACAATAAAAAGAAGCATTTTCTACAGGGTCTCCTGCAACTTTAATATTTTCAAAATGAATACCTTTTACAACTTTTCCATCTTTTACATCAAGACATGGTATAATTCTCACTGTAACCATTTTCCCTCCAGAAAATTTTTTAAAAACAATAATCCAAGTTCACCACTTTTCTCTGGATGAAATTGAACACCAACTATATTTTTTTTAACAATAACAGAAGGAAAATCAATTCCATAATTTGTTTTCCCTATGATAAGTTCTTTTTGCGTATTTACATAATAAGAATGTGCAAAATAAAAATATGAATTATCCCTAATATCTTTAAAAAGGAAACTTTCTTTTAAAATTTTCACTTTATTCCATCCCATATGAGGTATCTTTATATTTTTATCTTTAAATTTTACCACTTTCCCTTTTAAAATTCCAAAACCTTCTCTTTCCCCTTCTTCGCTCCACTCAAACAAAAGTTGAAGTCCTAAACAGATACCAAGAAATGGAATTCCATCTTTTAATTTGTATCTTATTTTCTCTAAAAGACCCCCCTTTTCTAAATTTTCCATACTTGAAGCAAAATTTCCGACACCAGGAAGAATCAAAAAATTTAACTTATCTAATATTTTCGGATTTTCAACTAAAACTACTTCTTTCCCCAAAAATTTAAGTGTAGAAAAAACACTATATATATTTCCACTACCATACTTTATAATTCCAATCACTTTTTGTTTTTCCTTTTAACTTTTGAAACGACTAAATATATTCAATTGTACTCGGTGGTTTAGGAGTTATATCATATAAAACTTTCACAACACCAGGAACTTCTTTTAAAATCCTATCTCTTATTTTGTATAATCTTTTCCACAAAATTTTTACTGGTTGAGCAGTTAAAGCATCTTCAGATTTAACAGCTCTAATTGCAATTATATCTCCTAACAATCTTTTACCATCAACTATACCTGTTGCTTTATCTGAAAATAATACTGGGAATGCTTGAAAAATATTTTTTTCTATAAGTTCTTCTTCTACTATTTTTGTAGCAATCCTTATTTTCTCCACCCTGTCCCTTGTTACTTCTCCTATAACTCTCGTTGCTAATCCAGGACCAGGAAATGGCTTTCTATCATATATTTTTTTAGGTAATCCAAGTACCTTAGCAACCTGTCTTACCTGATTTTTGTAAAGTTCTCTTAATGGTTCAATTATTGTTAAACCATAAAAAGCAGGATTCACTCCAATTTGAGAAAGAACATTGTGTTGTGTCTTTATGCCTTTTTGGGTTTCAACGATATCTGCTGCTATAGTTCCTTGAATTAAAAAATCTACAGAATAACTTCTTACTGCTTGACTCAATATTTTATAAAACGTGTCTCTGAATGCCTTCCTTTTTTCTTCAGGGTCAGTTTTGCCTTTCAATGCTTCAAAAAATGTATCTTCAACATTCCAGATTTCCAAGTTTATTCCTTTTGTTGCTAAAAAATCTCTGACTTGTTCTGGTTCTTTTTCTCTCATTAAACCATCATCAATAAAAAAAACAACTAATTTATCGCCAATCGCCATTTTTGATAGAATAGCACAAACAGTACTATCAACTCCACCAGAAGTTGCAACTAAAGCCCTTTTGTCTTTTATTTTTTTTCTTAACTCATTAACACTTTCTTTTATAAATTTTTTAGGACTGAATTTAGCCATTTTATCCTCCCATTTTATTTTTATTTTAACTTTTTAAATTTAAATATGTCAATTTCACAAAAAGAAACTTTTAACCTAATTTTTCTTAGACATGGTCTCAAAAAATGAGTTTTTTTACAACCTAATTTTTTTACCTACCATTTTCTTTCCTGAAAAAATTTTGATTGCACACAAAAAATGTCATTAATAGAATATATGATTTTTCCTCATCTTCTATCAAAAATGGTTTAAACTCTAAAAAGGAATTTATACTACTAACTACAAGGATTTTAAAATTTTTCATTATAATTTTTAGAAGAGGGACTGTTGTTCTTCTTTTGTGTTTAAATCTAAAGGTATTTCAACTTTACCAAATTCTCCATCATAACCAGGTTTTATATTTACCTGTCCTTTTCTTACTTTTTTAATTCCTTCACAAATTTTAATATCAATTTGTTCTTCAATCTCTTTTTCACTTGCATCTAAGAGTATATAAAACTCTGAACCAACTTTATTTATAATTTCAAAGTATGTCTTCTGAACTATTTGGGAAGAAATTTCTTTGTTTATTACACTACTTATTATCTGGTCAAGAGGAACAATTTTTTTAAATGGAACATATTTTTTCGGTTTTTCATTTGGTTTTCTATCAGCAAGTTCTTCTACTCTGTGCATCACTCCAACTGTTACTTTTCTGCCACAAATAGGACATATAAAATTATTTTTTCTTGTTTCCTGAGGAGAGAAACAAACATTACAATTTCTATGTCCATCATAATGATACTTTCCTTCTTCAGGAAAATACTCCACTGTCATCTTGAAATTTTTACTTTTTAATATATCTATAAGTTGTTTAAAATCAAACTTATCAAAAAATATATTTGCTTCTCTTCCTATTTTTGAGGGAGAATGAGCATCTGAATTTGAAATTAAAGAAAATCTGTCAAGTTTTGATAGTCGCCAGTTCATCTCAGGGTCACTACTTAATCCAGTTTCAAGCGCAAATATCTCATCCGTAAGTTCTTCAAAACAATCTTCAATTTCATCAAAACCAGAATTAGAACCGAAAAGAGAAAAGTGAGGGGTCCAAATATGAGCAGGAACAACAAAACTAAATTCATCTATATCCTTTAAAATTTTTACAAGTTCTTTTGCAGAAAGTTGTAACATTGGTCTTCCATCCGCATTTAAATCACCATACTTTTCAATATCTCTATTAAATTTTTCAACTTTTTCTACATTTGAAATAAAGATTATATTATGTATTCTTTTAGTAATTCCACGGTATTCAAAAATATTACACACTTCTCCTGTTAAAATAAAATCAATTCCTCCATATTCATAAATCCCAAATCTTTCTGTCTCCTTTAAATTTCTTTTTAATTCATGGAACCAATAAAAATGAGTAATATCTCCAGTGCCAAGAAGATTTATCCCTTTATATTTAGCCCATTTTACAAGTCCATCAAGTTCCATATCTTTACTTGTTGCTCTACTAAATTTTGAATGAATGTGAAAATCAGCGATATACATTTTTGATTTCCTTTTTAAATTCCTTCTTCAAAATTTTCGCAATTTCATTTAATGATTGAGGAATAACTTTTGTATTTGAAATAACCGGCATAAAATTTGTATCACCTTGCCATCTCGGAACTATATGGATATGTAAATGGTCTTCCAATCCTGCTCCAGAAACCTTACCAATATTTAGTCCTATATTGAATCCCTCTGGCTTCAAAATTTTTTTCAATGCTCTAATAGAACTTACTATTAAATTCCAGATTTCGTGAAATTCTTCATTACTTAGGTCTTCTATATTTTTAATATGTCTTATAGGAGAAATCATAAGATGTCCATTGTTGTAAGGAAAAATATTTAATACAATGAAACTATATTTCCCTTTATAAACTATATATTTAGTTTTAGAAGAGTTATATTCCTGACAAAGGAAACAAATATCTTTTTTTATTTTAAGAATGTAACCCATTCTCCATGGAGCCCACAATATATTTTTTTCATCCATTTTCTTCTAATTCAAGTAATGTAAAAATAGGAAATTTTTTTAAAACTTTGCTTTTCATTTTCTATTTTATTATTTCTGTAGAATTTTTTCAATTAATCTATAAATTCAAAAGTTTATCAGTATTTTCAATTAGATATTTCTTCAATATTCTTTTTTTATTTTGCAATTGATTATCAATTACAAGATTTTCAAGATAATCTTTTATTATGCCAACTTTTTTCCCAGATGGAATTTTTAAAATTTCCATAATATCAAAACCATTTATAGCCAATTTAAAAGAAGAGAGTTTATCTTTCCTGTTTATTTCCTTTATTCTATCTTCAAGTTTATTAAGGCGTTCAAGTGCATCCTTGATTTTCTTAGGATTTCTGCTTGTTAAATCGCTTTTTGCAAGAATAAAAAGTGCTTTCATATCCTTTCCCACTTCTCTTATAAATCTTCTTAAAGCACTATCGCTTGGGTTTTCCTTTGCAAGTAAATGAGGTCTTAAATGAAATCTTATAAGCTTTCCTATAAATCTTGCATTTTCTTCACTTATTTTTAATCTTCTACAAACATTGTAACTCATTTTCTCTCCAACAAACTCATGTCTATGGAAACTAACTTTGCCATTTTCTATTTTTAAAGTATATGGTTTGCCAATATCATGAAGTAAACAAGCCAATCTTATATAAACATTTTTTGTCATTTTTGCACAATTATCAAGTGTTTTCATTGTATGGGGAAAAAGTTCTTTACAAGGGTGGTGGGTTCTTTTTTCTTTTAAATTTGCAATTTCTGGTAAAATAATATCAAGAAGTTCAATCTCATCCATTACTTCAAAACCAATTGAAGGAGTTGAACATTCAAGTATTTTTATTATTTCATCAGCAATCCTTTCTTCACTTACTATCTTTATTCTATCCTTATTTTTTTTCATTCCAATCAAAGTATTTTCTTCAATTTTAAATTTAAATTTTGTAGCAAATCTAATTCCTCTTAAAATTCTTAAAGGGTCATCATAGAAAGTTTTATCAGGGTCTATCGGTGTTTTTATTAATTTTCTTTTTATGTCTCCTTGCCCATCAAAAGGGTCTAAAATTTCTCCTGTAATTAAGTTTTGAGCAATAGAGTTTATTGTAAAATCTCTTCTTTCAAGGTCTTGGTAAATTGTTGTTTTTTCAACAAAGGGTTTTCTTGAATTTTTAGGATAACTTTCTTTTCTCGCAGTTGCAAATTCAAGTTTAATATCCTCTATCTCAATCATTGCAGTTCCAAATCTTCCGTAAAATATAGGTTGAGGCAAATTAAACATTTTTGAAAATTCTTCCGCTATCTCCAATGCATCCTCTTCCATTACAAAATCAATATCCTTATTTTTCTTCTTCATAATCTTATCTCTTATATAACCACCAACAAGATAAACTTGAATATTTTTTCTTAGGGCAAAATCTTTCATTTTTTCTATTATTTCTTCGGGTATAATTTTTTTTCTCATTTTTCTATTCCATAAATTGTTTCCTCAATCTCTATCAGTTCAATATCATAACCCTTTAAAAGTTTTTTTAAGTTGAGTTTTCCTATTGAATTAAAAGGAACTATCAAGTTCTGAGAAATTAAAAAATTTTTCCCAATTTTTACATATCCACCATTTTTACCAGTTAATAAAACTCCTATATAACCCTTTTCGTCTTTGCATAAGCAACCCAAGGCAGAAATATCTGTAAATTTTGAAAAGTTACTCCATACACTACATACTCTTAATCTTCTCATTTTTCCTGTTTCATCTTTAATTTTTATACTTTTAATATCTACCTTATTCAAACTCAGTTCAAATCTTCCGTATTTTTTCCACATTTTTTATTAGAGTTAATAAAAACAAAAATGAGATAATTTCAATACATATTACATAAAATAGAATATAACTTAAATTTTTTTCGTATAAAAATCCAATAAGCCACCCTCCAATGAAAAATCCAAATCCATAAATACTATTAAAAACTCCATATGCAAAACCTCTTTTCTCAAAGGGAATAATTTCTGCAATAGTTGCTCTTAAAATTGTTTCATGACACCCAATAATAATTCCATAAATTATAATCCCCATCAGCAAAAAGTAAAAATTTAAAGATAAAACAAAAACTGATAATAAAACTGTTAAAAATGGAATAAAATATAATGTTTTAAATCTAACTCTATCATATAAATCACCTATAAAAAAAGAGACGATTCCATCTATTCCCATCGCAATCATATATAAAATTGGAATTTCCGATAATCCCATATTTCCTTTAATTGCAAAATGATATGATATAATGGGAAAGTTGATTACACCCGCTACAGAAAACAATATAAAAAGAATATATAATACAAAAGATTTATTCAATTTTACTTTAGTTCTTTGCATTTCATAGTTGTTTTTTTCAATTATGATTTTATAGTTTTTCTTGGCCAAAATAAGGGAAGCAATAAGAAAAATAAATGGTATCCACATTAACTTAAATGCAATGGAATAATTTTTATATTTTGAAAGAATGAAATAAAAAATTAAAGGGCCTAAGACTGCTCCAATCTGGTCTAATAACTCATGGATTCCAAAACTTTTACCATAACCAATATTTTTACCTGCAAAAGAAATAAGAGTGTCTCTTGCAGGTGTTCTTATTCCTTTGCCAATTCTTTCAACCAAAAACAAAAAAATTGCAATCTGCCATATTTTAACATATGCAAGTAAAGGTAAACTGCATATTAAAAAATATCCTGTAATTGTAAATAACCAGTAATTCCTTTTTTTATCAATAAAATAACCTGATAAAAATCTTAAAATATAAGTTAAAAACTCCCCAAAACCTGAAAAAAACCCTACTATTAAAGCACTTGCACCAAGAGAATAAAGGAAAGGACCATTTATACTTCTTATTCCTTCGTAAATAATATCACCAAATAGGCTTACTATTCCAAAAAAAATAATTGTAGAAATTGCTTCCTTGGTTTTTAAAAATGTTGTATTTCTCATATTTTAAAAGTTTACATTACTTGACAGATGAAAGCAAATTAAATAAAATTAAAATATGGAGGTTATGGAAATGAAAAAGGAAATTGTTGCTTTATTGGAATATTGGGAGAAAGAAAAAGGAATAGAAAGGCATTATTTGATAGAATCTCTTGAAGATGGACTTTTAACTGTTTATAGAAAAAAGGCAGGACTTCCAGAACATATTAAAATTAAAATAGATTCTGAAACAGGAGAAATAAAGTTTATAAATGCAAAAGGGGAAGAGGTTTCACCTCCTAATTTCCAGTGGGAAAGAATTGCAGCACAAACGGCAAGACACGTCTTAATACAGAAAATAAAGGAAGCAGAAAAAAACACAGTTTATAATGAGTTTAAAAATTTAGAAGGTGAAATTGTGAGCGGAAGAGTTGAAAGATTTGAAAATGAAAATATTATAGTAACCATAGGTAAAGCAGAAGCAATTCTTCCATATCATCATAAACTTCCAAATGACCACTTTAAAATAGGAGATGGAATAAGATGTTATCTTCTTGAAGTAAGGCCGCCTTCAAAAGGAAATTATCAGTTAATTTTATCCAGAACCCATCCCAATTTTGTTAGAAAATTGCTTGAAAATGAAATTCCTGAAATCAAAGAAAAAATTGTAGAAATTAAAGCACTTGCAAGATTCCCTGGTGATTTAACAAAGGTGGCTGTTTATTCTAAAAATGAAAAAATAGACCCTGTTGGAACTTGTATTGGAGATAAAGCAAATAGAATAAAAAATATTGTAAAAGAATTGAGAAATGAAAAAATAGAAATAGTTCGCTGGGATGAGGATATTATTAAATTTATTGAAAATTCTTTATCTCCGGCACAACCCAAAGAAGTTTTAATTAATGAAGAGAAAAAAGAGGCGGTTGTGATAGTTAACGATGACCAGTTATTTCTTGCCATAGGTAAAAAAGGACAAAATGTTCGCCTTGCTTCAAAATTAACAGGTTGGAATATTAAAGTTTTCAAAGTTTCAGAATATAAAAAGGAAGAAAATATTTCAAAATGAGAATTTACGAATTATCAAAAAAATATAAGATTCCAACAAAAGAATTTTTAGAATTATTAAAAAAAATCGGTATTAAAGATAAAAAAATTTTAAGTTCATTAAGTGATACTGAATTATCAAAAATTGAAGATTATTTTCAAAAACAAAAAATAAAAAAACCCAAAGAAACAGAAACAGCAGAAAAAGAGGAAGCAAAAAAAGAAGAAATAGAAGGAATACCAAAAGAAATAATTCTAACAGGGAATGAAAATGTTAAAGAACTTTCTAAAAAGATAAAAATTCCTTCTTCTGAAATTTTAAAATATCTATTAAGCATTAAAATTGTTGCTAACATAAATCAGACAATTGATAAAAATATTATTCAGAAAATATGTGAAAATTTCAATTTTATTCCCATATTTAAAGAGGAGAAAAAAGTTGAAGAATTAAAAGAAAAAAAAGAACCAGAACCTATATTTATACCAAAGTGTCCAGTTGTAACAATAATGGGACATGTGGACCATGGCAAAACAACTATACTTGATAAAATAAGAAATAGTAGAATTGCGGAAAAAGAAGTGGGTCAGATAACTCAAAAAATTGGTGCTTATAAGGTAAATTTACCCGAAGGTTCTATTGTTTTTCTTGATACGCCAGGACATGAAGCATTTACAGCAATGAGAGCGATGGGAGCAAAAGTCACTGATATTGTAGTCCTTGTTGTTGCAGCAGATGAAGGGATAAAACCACAAACGATTGAAGCATTAAACCATGCAAAATCAGCAAAAGTACCTATAATAGTTGCAATAAATAAAATTGATAAACCAAATGCTAATCCAGAAAAAATAAAAAAACAACTTTCTGAATATGGACTCATTCCTGAGGAATGGGGTGGAGATACAATCTATGTAAATGTTTCTGGATTGACAGGAGAAGGTATAAATGAACTTCTTGAAATGATACTTCTACTTGGAGAAATGCTTGAATTGAAAGCAAGAATAAATTGTAGAGCGGAAGGAACAGTAATTGAATCATATCTTGATAGATTTAAAGGTCCAGTAATAAGTATCATTGTTGAAAATGGCCAATTGAAAGTAGGAGACCCTTTTATCGTAGGACATACATATGGTAAGGTAAGAGCAATAATTGACGACTGGGGCCAAAGATTAGAAAAAGTAGGTCCATCATCACCTGTGGAAATTCTTGGAGCACATGAAGTAGCTATTCCTGGTGAAAAATTTAAAGTGGTTGAGTCAGAAAAAGAAGCAAAAGAAATAATAGAAGAAAAGAAAAAAGAAAAAAGTAAAGTAATACCAGTAAGAAAACTAACTTTAAAGGACCTATATGAAGAAATAAAAAAAGGAGATATAAAAGAACTCAACGTTGTTCTTAAAACTGATTTCTATAACTCAATAGATGCTATAAAAAATATAATAGAAAAAATCCCTCAAAATGAAGTAAAAGTTAATATCATTCATTCTGGCACAGGCCCTATAAGTGAATCGGACGTTCTTCTTGCTTCTGCTTCAAATGGGATTGTCCTTGGATTTAAAGTTCAAATTGATCCAAAAGCAAAAGAAATTGCTAAAAAAGAGAATGTTGAAATCAGAACTTATGATATTATATATGATATCGGAGACGATATTATAAGAGCATTAGAAGGGATGCTTGAACCCGATATTAAAGAAGAACTTATTGGTCAGGCACTTGTAAAAAAAGTTTTTAAATTGTCAAAGGATATGGTAATTGCTGGTTGTGTTGTAGTTGATGGTAAAGTTGTAAGGAATACAAAGGTAAAAATTATAAGAAATGGGAAAATAATCTTTGAGGGAGTTTTATCAAGTTTAAAAAGATTTAAAGACCCAGTAAATGAGGTAGGATATAATAATGAATGCGGAATTGGTATTAACAACTTTAATGATTTCCAAGAAGGAGATATAATTCAGTCATATAACTTAATAGAAATTCCCAAAAAATTAAAAGGAGTTTGAAATGGATTGTATTTTTTGTAAAATTGTAAATGGTGAAATAAAAAGCGCAAAGGTCTATGAGGATGAGGATGTTCTATGTATAAAAGATATAAATCCTCAAGCACCAGTTCATATCCTCATAATACCTAAAAAACATATTGCAAAATTATACCAAACAGATGAAATTACACTTCTTGGAAAAATGTTAAAAATCGGATGTGATATAGCAGAAAAAGAAGGAATTAAAGAATCAGGATATAGAATAGTAATCAATACGAACAGAAATGCAGGACAGAGCGTTGACCACATTCATTTCCATCTTTTGGGTGGAAGAATATTGATGTGGCCACCTGGTTAATAAAATAAAAAGTAAACAAATGAAAAACTTAATTAAATACCTATTGATTTTTGCTATCGTTTTTATTTCAAATATTTTTACCAATTGCAGTAAAAAAGAAGAAAAAAATGTTCTTATTAATGAAGAAAGAATAAAAAAATTTTCTTTAAAACAATTTTCTCAAGATTTTTCAATCACTTTAAATGGAGAAAGTGCTGAAATCGCTGAAAATAAAGATGTTAAAATTTCTTCTCCTTCTTTTTCTCTTAAAACATCCTCTGAAATAATTGAAATAAAAACTGACAAAGGGGGAAAAGGAGAAATAAAAGTAGACCCTGACACACAAAGAATTAAAGAGATAATTATTACAGGAAAAGTTTCAATTTTGTATAAAGACAAAAAAGAAGAAAAAATAACAATGGAAATTTCATGTGGAAAATTAACATATATTGACAGCAAAAAAGAAATGATTTTTGAAGAAAAACCTTTAATTAAAAGAGGGAAAAATACATTTTCTGGTGAAAGAATTATTTACAATATTGAAAAAAATACAATAGAAATTAAAGGGAATGTAAATGTTGAAATTTACCCTGAAGAAAAATCTGGTAATTAGCATTTTCCTAACTTTAATCTGGATTGGATTTTCTCAAAATGAATTATATGTAAAATTTCTTGATGGAAATGTTTTTAAAAAAGTTGAGTTAGAAAATTACATCGCTGGAGTTGTATCAAAAGAAATGGGAGAAAAATGGCCAGAAGAATCATTAAAAGCACAGGCAGTAGTTTCAAGAACATATTTAATATGGAAGATGCAAACAAAAAAAAATAGTTTTTATGATATTGAAAATTCAATATATCATCAGGTTTTTGAAGATTGTAAAAGTGAGAAAATAAAAAAGTTAGTTAATGAAACAAGAGGAGAAATTATTGTAACCCATGATGAAAAAATAGTTCCTGTATTCTTTCATGCTTGTTCTGGAGGTTATACGGCAAATCCTTCGGATGTCTGGGGAGGAATTTATCCTTACAACATTTCAATTGTTGACTATTATTGTAAAGACAGTCCCTATTTAAGATGGAAAAAGACATTGACAAAAAAATATTTGTCAGAAATTTTAGGAATACAGATAAAAAAATTAGAAGTAATTGAGAGAGACAAAAGCGGTAGAATAAAAATTTTGCACATTATAGATAAAAATGATAAAATAAATGAATTAAGTGGACATAAGTTTAGACTTAAAGTAAATGAAAAGACAAAAGTAAGTTTTAATAATCCTTATATAATTCCAAGTACTATGTTTGAAATTGAAGATATAGGCAATGCTATCATTTTTAAAGGGCAAGGTTATGGACATGGAGTCGGTTTGTGTCAATATGGAGCAAAAAAAATGGCAGAAGAAGGATTTAATTACAGAGAAATTTTAAAGTTTTATTTTCCAAATTTCATTGTAAAAAATCTGTCAGAATTTTAAGAAGGAGAAAAAAATGGATATTAAAATCTATTCAGAAGTAAAAATAGACAAACTTTTTGAGAATTATATAAAAGAAAAAATAGAAAAATTACAAAAATTTATTTTTGACAGTGGATATGCAGAGTTCTATATTAAAAAAGATGGTTCTATATTTTTAACTGAAATTTATCTGCATTCTAAAAATTTAAAAGTTTTTTTGAAGGAAAAGAATAAAGATTTAAATAAAAGTGTTGAAATTCTTCTTGATAGAACAAAGGAGAAAGTAAGAAAAACACATGAAAAAATTGTAAACAAAAAGGAGGGAAAATGAAAATTATAGATTATTTGAAAGAGGACTCGATAATAATAAATTTAAAAAGTAGAGATAAGAAAGGTAGTTTAAAAGCACTTATAGACCTACTTGAAAAAAATGGGTATTTAAAGGAGGGGGAAAAAATTTTAGAAACTGTGATGGAGAGAGAAAAACTTGGTTCCACTGGTATTGGTCAGGGCATTGCTATACCACATGCTAAAACAGAACAAATTAATGATATTGTATGCGCTCTTGGAATTTCTAAAAATGGGGTTGATTTTGATTCTCTTGATGGAGAACCAGTATACATTATATTTCTTGTTCTTGCTCCTACAAAATCAATAGGAGAACATTTAAAAACATTAGCCAAAATAGCACGTCTTCTTAAGGATAAAACTTTTAGAACTTCTTTAAGAAATTCTAAAACACCATCTGAAGCATTAAAAATAATTAAAGAAGAAGAAGAAAAGTTAAATAATTTAGCTTAAAATGAGAAAATTAAAAGGTTTTCCTGCCTCACCAGGAATAGGTATTGGGAAAGCAAATAAAATAAGAGATGATTTTTTCTCATTTTTTGAAAGCAAGAAAATAAAAAGTGGAAAAATAGTTGAAGAAATAAATAGGTTTTATAAGAGTATTCAAAAAACAGAAGAAGAAATTTTAAAAATTAAAGAAACAACAGAAAAAATTGCAGGTAAAGAATATTCTGAAATTTTCAGTTTTTACATTTCAATCCTTAAAGATAAAAATCTTCTGGAAGAAATTGAGAAGATAATAAGAAAGGAAAACGTCTCTGCAGAGACCGCATTAAAAAAATTCATAACAAATTTAAATAAAAACTTTTTCAAAAGTGATTTTTTAAAAAGTAGAGAAAAAGAGATTTTTGATATTTTTGAAAAAATAATTTTAAATCTAAGTGAAAAAAAGAAAGAAACAAAAACATTAGAAAATATTATTATAGTTGCAAATGACCTTTCTCCAACTCAAACAGTTTCCTTATTAGAAAAAAAATATGTAAAGGGTTTTATTACATGTGTTGGAACAGAAACATCTCATACAACTATAATAGCAAAAGCACTTGAAATTCCGGCAGTCGTTGGTGTTAACAATGCAATGGAGAAAATTAAAGAAGATGATACTTTATTGATTGATGGATATGAAGGAATTATAATTATAAATCCAACTTCTTCTGAAATTGAAAAGATAAAACAAAAAGAAAAAAAGATCGCTCAATCTAAAAAGAAAATATATTTATTAAAAAATAAAGAAGCTTTAACACTTGATGGAAAAAAAGTTGAATTATATGCCAATATTGAACTTCCAGAAGAAGTAGATGCAGTTTTAAAATATGGTGCTGATGGAATAGGTCTTTTCAGAACTGAATATCTATACTTAAAAAGAAAAGATTTACCATCAGAAGAAGAACAATTTTATTCATATAAAAAAATAATTGAAAAAATGAATGGTAAACCAATTACTATAAGAACAATTGATGTAGGTGGAGATAAATTCATTTCTGCTTTTGAAGGCCCTGTAGAATTAAACTCATTTCTTGGGTTAAGAGGAATAAGATTTTGTCTTGAAAAAAGAGATATTTTTTTAACCCAATTAAAAGCAATCTTAAGAGCGAGTTATTATGGAAATTTAAAAGTTATGTTTCCTATGATTACAACAAAAGAAGAAGTTATTGAAACAAAAAAAATAATTGAAATTGCAAAAGATAAATTAAGAAAAGGTGGAGAAAAATTTAAAGAAAATATTGAAATAGGGATTATGATTGAAACTCCTTCCGCTGTTATAATTTCAGATGAACTTGCTAAAGAAGTAGATTTCTTCAGTATCGGCTCTAATGACTTAATTCAATATACTCTTGCAATTGACAGAGTCAATGAAAAATTATCTTATCTATATAAACCATGCCATCCTTCTATTTTAAAACTTATAAAATTAACTATTGAAAATGCTAAAAAGAATAATATAAAAGTCGGAATATGTGGAGAAATGGCTTCTATTCCAGAAATAGCATGTCTATTAATTGGGTTGGGTATAGATGAATTAAGTATGGCACCTGTAGCAATACCTCTGGTAAAAGAAAAAATTATAAAAAACTATTATTCAAAAATTAAAGAAATTACTCAAAAAGTTTTAAGTTTTAATTCTCATGAAAAGATTATTGATTTTCTCAAAAAAAACTTGAATTAAAAGGAGTTAAGAAATGAAATGTTCAAAAAAGTTAATTCTTAAATATGATAAAAATGATATGCTTTCATTACTTAAAGATTTTCCTAAACATTGTTCAAATGGTTATAATTTCAAAATACCATCTATCAAAAAAAATTTTAAAAAAGTAATATTTACAGGTATGGGGGGTTCTGCGATAAGTGGAGATATAATTAAAACTATTATTGAAGAAACAGGTAATATTCCTGTATTCTGTATAAGAGATTATTCTCTTCCTTCTTTTGTGGATAATGAAAGTTTAGTTGTAGTTGAGAGTTATTCAGGAAATACAGAAGAAACAGTGAATATTTATAAATTAAGTAGAAAAAAATCCAGTATAATGCTATGTGTTTCAAGTAATGGAGAAATAGAAAAAATGTGTAAAAATGATGGAATTCCTTTAATAAAAATACCTTCTGGAATGCCTCCAAGATGTGCACTTGGATATTTACTCTTACCTGTTTATAAATTTTTTGTAAATTTAAAAATATTGCCTGAACTTGAAAATAAATTTTTTGAAAAATTAAAAAAGTGGGTTGATGAATTTCTACCTGAAAAAGAAAGTAATCTCGCAATACAAATTGCTGAAAATTTTTATAAGAAAGTTCCTATTATTTATTCTGAAAATAGATTTTATCCAGGAATTTTAAGATGGAAAACCCAAATTGCAGAAAACTCTAAAAGTTTTTCTTTTATAAATGTTTTACCTGAAATGAACCATAATGAAATAATGTCTTTCAATTTCCCTAAATGGTTTATAAAAAATATAGTTGTTTTATTTATAATTTCTGATATGGAAAATGAAAGAGTCAGGAAAAGAATTGAAATAACTGAAAAAATAATTTCAAATAAAATAAATCAGGTATTAAAAATTAAACTGAAAGGAGATACACTTTTTGAAAAATTGCTTTACTTAATAATTCTTGGGGATTGGGTAAGTTTTTATCTTGGAATTTTAAATAAAGTAAACCCAACAGAAATAAAAGAAATAAATATTTTGAAAGAAGAATTACAAAAAGGAGGTAGATAGTGAACAAATACCTTTTTACTTCAGAATCTGTTTGTGAAGGACATCCAGATAAAATATGTGACCAAATCTCTGATGTTATACTTGACGAGGTTTTAAAACAGGATAAAAATGGAAGAGTTGCATGTGAAACATTGACTACAAGGGGATTAATATTTGTAGCAGGTGAAATAACTACAACTGGTTATGTTGACATTCCTGAAGTTGCAAGAAATTTATTAAAAGAGGTTGGTTATACAGAACCATCCTATGGATTCCACTATGAATCGGTTGGAATTATCACCTCCATACAGGAACAGGCGCCTGAAATAGCAATTGGAGTGGATAAAGGTGGAGCTGGAGATCAAGGAATGATGTTTGGATATGCAACGGATGAAACTCCTGAATTGATGCCTTTACCAATTATTCTTTCACATAAATTAGTTATGCGCCTTGCTGAAATACGAAAGAAAAAAATTGTTAATTATTTACGCCCAGATGGAAAATCACAAGTTACTGTTCTCTATGAAGATGGCAAACCTGTAAGTGTGGAAAATGTAGTTATTTCTGCTCAACATAATCCAGATGTTTCTTTAAACAAAATTAGAGAGGATATGATAGAATATGTAATAAACTATGTAATTCCAAAAGAATTACAAAGTAAAAATATGAAAATTTTTATAAATCCAACAGGTAGTTTTATTATTGGCGGACCAGTAGCAGATACAGGCGTTACTGGAAGAAAAATTATAGTTGATACTTATGGAGGATTTGGGAAACATGGTGGTGGTTGCTTTTCTGGAAAAGACCCTACAAAAGTTGACAGATCTGGTTCATATATGGCAAGATATTTAGCGAAAAACATTATTGCTTCGGGAATTGCTAAAAAATGTGAAATTCAGATTGCATATGTAATAGGACAAGCAGAACCGGTCTCTTTAATGGTTAATACATATGGAACTGGAATAATACCAGATAACCAAATAGAAAAAATAATTAAAGAAAATTTTGATTTATCACCAAGAGGTATTATAAAAAAACTTGATTTATTAAGACCAATATATAAAAAAACTGCTTGCTATGGACATTTCGGAAGAAATGACGATGATTTTACATGGGAGAAAATTGATTCAAAAGAAATTTTTATAAAAAATATAAAATAAATGGAATATTCAATAAAAGATATAAAATTGTTTAGAGAGGGAGAAAAGAAAGTTATATGGGCATTAAATCATATGCCTGTTATTGAAAAATTAAGAAAATTATATTCAAAAAATAAAATTTTTAAAGGATATAAAATTGGTGCCTGTTTACATATAACTTCTGAAACTGCAAATTTAGTAATGAATTTTAAACAAGCAGGTGCAGAGGTATCATTATGTGCTTCAAATCCTTTAAGTACTCAGGATGAAGTTGCAGCATATTTAGTTAAAAATGGAATATCTGTTTTTGGAAAAAGAGGTGAATCAAGTAAAGAATATTACAGAAATATTGAAGAAGTTGGAAAAAGATTGCCTCATTTTGTAATAGATGATGGTGGAGATTTAATAACATTTCTTCATCAAAAAGAAAACTATAGAAAAAAAATTATAGGTGCAACAGAAGAAACAACAACAGGAGTTATTCGTTTGAAAAATTTACATAAACAAAAACTTTTAAAATTCCCTGTCGTTGCGGTAAACAATGCAAAAACAAAATATCTCTTTGACAATAGATATGGAACAGGACAGTCTACTATTGATGGATTATTAAGAGCAACAAATATTTTAATAGCAGGAAAAATTGTTGTTGTTTGTGGTTATGGTTGGTGTGGAAAAGGTATCGCAATGAGGTTTAAAAGTATGGGAGCAAGAGTAATAATTGTAGAAGTTGACCATTTAAAAGCACTTGAAGCGGTGATGGATGGATTTTGGGTTATGCCAATATCAGAAGCAAGTAAATTAGGAGATATATTCATTACAGCAACAGGAAATACATCAGTTATAACAATTAATGAAATAAAAATGATGAAAAATGGCGTAATTCTTGGAAATTCAGGCCATTTTAATGTAGAAATAAAAATGGATGAAATAGAAAAATATACTAGAAATAAAAAAAGAATAAGAAATGGACTTTATGAATATATACTTAAAAATGGTAAAAAAATATATATTCTTGGAGAAGGCCGCCTTTTAAATCTTGCCTGTGCAGAAGGCCATCCTCCAGAAGTTATGGATATGAGTTTTGCAAATCAATTTTTATCAATAAAATATCTTAAAGAAAATCCTTCCCTTGAAATAAATGTTTATGATGTACCTGAAGAAATAGATAAACAGGTAGCAAAATATAAACTTGAAACTATGAATATAAAGATAGATACCTTAACAGAACAACAAAAAAAATATCTTTCTTCCTGGAATTTGGGAACTTTATGAAAAAATCCTGTATTGTGGGAATTACAGGAATATTAGGTTCAGGAAAAACAACAGTATCAAATATTATAAAAGATATGGGATTTAAAGTTATTTCATGTGATGAAATTGTTCAGAAATTACTCAATAAAAAATTTATCATAAAGAGAATAGAAAAAATTTTTGGTTCTGATGTCTTAATTGGTGAAAATTTGAATAGAAAAAAAATAAGAAAAATTATATTTGATGACGCTGAAAAAAAGGAAAAACTGGAAAAATTGATACACCCTTTTGTATTTGATAAAATTAAAAAAGAAATATTTGACACAAAGAAAAAAGGTGGTATAATCTTTATAGAAATTCCCCTGCTTTTTGAAACTAAAAGTGAATTTCTATTTGACAAAATTATTGTAGTAAGTTCAAGGTTAAAAGAAATAAAGGAAAGATTGAAAAATAAATATCTTAAAGAAGAAATAGAAAAAATATGGAAAAGTCAAATCTCTCTTACCCATAAAAAGAAAGAAGCAGATTACATTGTTGATAATTCTGGTTCAATTTTAAAAACACAAAAATGTGTAAAAAGGATTATTCAAAATATAAAGAAAGAAATTAACTAAAAAAATTTCAAAAAGGAGCAAAAATGGAAAAAGCAAATGAAATTAATGTTTCTACCTTAAGAAAATTAAATGTAAGTAAATTGCAAAAGATTGCAAAAGAAATGGAAGTAAACGGAATAAGTGGGTTAAGAAAAGAAGAATTAATTTATAAAATTATGGAAGCACAAGCAAAAAAGAATGGTCTTTTGTTTGGAGAAGGAGTTCTTGAGGTTCTTCCTGATGGTTTTGGTTTTTTAAGAGTTCCTAACTATAATTATTTACCCGGACCTGATGATATATATGTTTCTCCATCTCAAATTAAGAAATTCGGGCTTAAAACAGGAGATACTGTTTCAGGACAGATAAGACCTCCCAAAGATAATGAAAAATATTTTGCTCTTTTGAAAGTAGAAATGGTAAATGGAGAAGTTCCTGAAAGCATTGCAACGAGAATTCCTTTTGAAGAATTAACACCAATTCACCCGAATAAGAGATTTATACTTGAGACAACTCCTGAAGAAATAACAACAAGAGTAATTGATTTAATTGCTCCTATTGGAAAGGGACAGAGAGGATTGATTGTTTCTCCACCAAGAGCAGGGAAAACAGTCATATTGCAAAAAATAGCCAATGCCATAGCCAAAAATCATCCAGAAGTTTATTTAATTGTTTTACTTGTTGCAGAAAGGCCTGAAGAAGTAACTGAAATGAGAAGAATTGTAAAAGGAGAGGTAATAAGTGCAACGTTTGATGAATCACCTGAAAGACATACACAGGTTGCTGAAATTGCTCTTGAAAAAGCAAAACGTCTTGTTGAACATAAAAGAGATGTTGTAATTTTACTTGATAGTATTACCCGCCTTGCAAGAGCATACAATGTTCTTGTTCCACATAGTGGAAAAATAATGACAGGTGGACTTGAATCTACTGCTCTTGATAAACCAAAAAGATTTTTTGGAGCAGCAAGAAATATAGAAGAGGGAGGAAGTTTAACAATAATAGGGACTGCTTTAATAGATACAGGTAGTAAAATGGATGAGGTTATTTTTGAAGAATTTAAAGGAACGGGTAATATGGAGATAAATCTTGAAAGAAAACTCGCCGATAGAAGAATTTTCCCTGCAATAGATATTAACAGGTCTGGAACAAGAAGGGAAGAATTTTTAATAGATAGTGAGGAACTTCAGTTAATATGGCTTCTAAGAAAAATACTTGCTCCTTTGAATCCAATTGAAGCGATGGAATTACTGATAAATAAAATAAAAATGACTAAATCAAATATTGAACTTCTTCTAAGTTTAAAAGCCCAAACTAAAGAATATTCTAATATTTAGAACTTTTAGAAAATATTTTATCAATTTTTTTCAATGTTCTTCTTATTTCAATTTTTTGAGGACATTTTGTTTCACACTGACCACAATCAATACAAAAATTTACTTTTTTCCTGTCATCTCCGCTTTTCTCTCCAATCATCATGTATTCTTCCACCATCTTTTTAGAACCAAGTAAAATATATTGATTAAAAAGATTGAAAATAAATGGAATTGGAATATTCTTAGGACAAGGCAAGCAATATCTACATAAAGTACATGGAATTTCTCCTTTTTTCTTCCTATAAGTTATAACCTTTTCTATCAACTTTATCTCATCATCTGTAAGAAGATAAAATGAATTCGCAATTTTAGTATTTTCTTCTACCATTTCAATTGAATTCATACCGGAAAGGGCAAGAGAGATATTTTTATTAGAAAAAACAAATTTTAAAGCGATTTCTACAGGTGTTTTATATTTTTCTTTAAATACATCCATTAAATAAGGAAATTCAGCAAGTCGGCCACCACCAACAGGTCCCATAACTGCAACTCCAAGCCCTTTTTCAGCAACATACTTAATCATCTCTTCATTTCTTCTATCAAGCAAATTATACTGACAGAGAACACTTTCAAATATTTCCCCTATATCTACAATTTTTTTCATATATTCTGGTTTATCGTGAAATGAAAATGAGATATGTTTTATCAATCCTTCTACTTTTGCTTTCAATGCTTCTTTAAGAAGTTTTAATTTAATTACTTTTTCCTGGAAAATTTGCCAGTTTATCCCGTGAAAATGATAAAAGTCAATATAATCTGTATTTAATTTTTTAAGTTGTTCTTCTAAAATTTTTCTATAATCTCCTCTCTTTTCAACTTTCCAAAGAGGAATCTTGGTAGAAATATATACTCTATCTCTATAATTTTTTATTGCTTTACCTACAACTATTTCACTCTCTCCATTGCAGTATCCATACGCAGTATCAATATAATTTATTCCAAGTTTTATACTTCTTGTGATAATTTCTATTGACAAATCTTTATCTATGACTTTATTTCCGTTTATTTCTTTAACCGGAAGCCGCATTGCACCAAATCCAAGTATTGAAACATAAATTCCTGTCTTACCAAATTTTCTATATACCATTTGACTTCTCCTTAATTTTTATATAATATTTTAAAATATGCTAAAAATCAACAATATAGAAATTGAATGTGTGAAAGGAGATATAACTGAACAAAAAGATATAGATGTTATTGTAAATGCAAGTAATAAATATCTTGCTCCTGGAGGAGGAGTTGCAGGTGCGATACATAAAAAAGCAGGTCCAAAACTTTATGAAGAATGTAAAAAATATGCTCCAATTGAGGTAGGTGAAGTAGTTATAACAAAAGGATATAATTTACCTAATTCTTATGTTATTCACACTGTTGGGCCTATTTATTCAGAAGAAAAAAATCCTGCTACCAAACTTGCTCTATGTTTTAAAAATTCATTAAAACTTGCTGATAGCAAAGGACTTAAATCAATTGCTTTCCCTGCAATTTCAACAGGAATTTTCGGATATCCTGTTGAAGAAGCATCTGAAGTATCAATTAAAGCTGTCTTAGAAGTAATACCTGATTTAAAATCAATTAAAAAAATAAGATTTGTTCTATTTGATGAAAAAACTTATTCAATTTTTACCAGTAAACTTGAAGAAATTTTAAATTCTAAAGAGAAATAGTCAAAAAAATCATTTATAAAAACTTTCAATAATTTTAACTGCTTCTTCTGGACTATCTGTTGTTTTAAAAATCTGAAGATCCTCTTTGTCAATATAACCTCTTTTAAGAATAACATTTTTAACCCAATTAATAAAGTCCTTCCAATACTCTTTATCCATTAGAACAACTGGAAATTTATGAACTCTATTAGTTTGAATTAAAGTTATCGCCTCTGTAAACTCATCAAGTGTTCCATAACCACCAGGAAAAATGATGAATCCTTTTGCATATTTTACAAACATAACTTTTCTTGTAAAAAAATATCTAAAAGAAATTATTGTTTTTATATATGGATTTGGCTTTTGCTCCTGAGGTAATTCAATATTAAGGCCAATAGATTCTCCACCTGCTAAACTTGCTCCTTTATTAGCCGCTTCCATTATACCAGGACCTCCACCTGTTATTATAGTATAACCTTTTTTGGCAAGTTTCTCTGCTGTAATAACTGCTTTTTCATACCATTGGTCATTTGGTTTTATCCTTGCCGAACCCCAAATAGTTATTGCTTTCTTAACCCTTTCCAATGTTTCAAAACCCTCTACAAACTCTGCCATTATCCTGAAAATCCTCCACGCTTCTTCATATTTATCTTTTTTCATCTTCTTTCTCCTTTACAATTAAAACCATACCTTCTACTTTAACAACTATTATTCTGGCATCCTTTTTAATTATACCTGTCTGACTTTTTGCTTTCCAATATTCTCCATGCACAAAAACTGTTCCTTCTGGATTAAGTTCTGATAATGCTCTACCTTCTTCTCCTATAAGTCCTTCCTTACCTGTGATTACCTTCCTCTTCTTTGTTTTCCAAGCAAACCAGATTATAAACCATACAAAACCACCTGTTAAAATACTCACATAAAAAATTATTAAAACAGGAATTTTAATCATTGAACCATGTTTAAATAGCATTAAAGAACCAAGTATAAAAGTAATAATACCAGAAGTTAAAAAAATTCCAAAAGTCGGAGTTATTGCTTCAAGAGCAAAAAATATGAAACTTAAAAAAAGTAAAATAAGTCCGGCAAGGTTTATAGGAAGTGTATGAAGACCAAAAAAAGCAAGAATCAAAGCAATTGTTCCAACAATTCCAGGAATCCCAAAACCAGGATGTGAAAATTCAAGAATTATTCCCCATATGCCAATAACAAGTAAAATATAGGCAATAGTTGGGTCTGAAATAAATTGTAAAATTCTATCTTTAAATTCTGGTTTTGATTCTTTAATTTGAACACCTTTTGTTTTTAAAGTAGTTTCTTTGTCTTTGATATTAATTATCCAACCATCTATTTTCTCAAGTAATTCATTTATGTTTTTTGCCACCAAATCAATAACTTTTTCCCTTAGTGCTTCTTCTTCAGTTGAAGAAATACTTTCTCTAACTGCTTTTTCTGCCCATTTTTCATTTCTATTCCTGTATTTTGCAATCGTTTTAATAAAACTAACTGTATCATTTACAATTTTCTCTTCCATTGGAGTATCTTTTTCTCCACCTGTTAAAGTAACAGGATGTGCTGCTCCTATATTTGTCGCTGGGGACATAGCAAGAATATGAGAAGAAAGAGCAATAAAAGTTCCTGCAGAAGCACATTGAGAACCACTTGGATAAACATAACAGATGACTGGAATTTCTGAAGATAATATTTCTTGAACTATCTTTCTTGTTGATGACAGAAGACCTCCAGGAGTATCTATTGTTATTAAGACAAAATTTGCATTATTTTTTTTTGCGATAGATAAGATATTTTTAACTTGATAATAAGTAACTGGACCAATTGCTCCATCAATATTTAAAAGATACCCAACCTGTGAGTTACAAACAATACTAAAAATCCAGAAAGAGATAATAAAAAATAATTTTTTCATCTTATCAAAATATCTGGCCTATAAATTTCTCCAAATTCTGTTTCTATTTCTAATAATGGCCAGTTTTTGTCTTCTGTTATGATAATCGGTTGATTTTCAGTTGTAATTATTGTATCTTCTGATTTTGTGCCTGTTATTGAAGGATTCCAAGCAAAGGCCTGATTCTCATTGATAAGTTCGGTTTTATCTTCTGTTGCTCTAAAATATCTTGTTAAATAACCTGTTGGTCCACCCTGATGATGTTTTTTCCATTCTTCTCCATAACCCATTTTTTCATACATTTGCATTCCTTTTTTAAAAACATCTCCAATTGATTTATTTTTTCTTGTCTGCATTATGAAACAACTATCAATTTTACAAACAGCAATATGCCTCTTTTTTAATTCTTCGGACAATTTACCAAAATGCACAAGTCGCGTTATTGAAACAATTAAACCATCTCTTCTTCCACATAAAACAACCATAACACATTTTTTAATCTTATTTTCAGTTGAGATAGGATGTCTAAATTTCTCAATTCTATAATCACCAGCAATCAAAATTACAATAGGGATAATATTTTTACTCCATAATCTTTCACTCAATCTGCCAGAAATTTCTATTTCTTTATCTCCTTTTTTTATTTCTCTACAAATTTCAGTCATTATTTCGGTGGTTTCCTTACCAAGTTTTTTATATCTTTCAATTTCTTCTAATAAAAGTGGAAAATGAAGGGATTCAAGATTTACAGGAATATAATTTAAAAAAGGTATATCTGACCCGATATTGCCAGAAACGATTTTTTTTATTCTTTTATCAAATTTCTCTTCATACCAGTTTTCTATTATTGGCTCAAATCCAAAATCTTTTAATTCCTCTTCTGAAATTCTTGGATATTCAATATTATTTGTAAGATAATAAATTTTCTCCTCTGTTATAAGCAATTTGCAAACACCTACTTCTGTATGAAGTCCAACATAATTTATTTTTCCTCCTGTAAACCAAGCAAAATTACTAACTTTGTTTATCAAAACACCCTCAATTTTATTTTCTGCCATTAATTTTTTTATTCTTTGCCATTTAATTTCTATTTCATTTCTCATATCTAAAATTATCTACTAAAGTTTGTTTTTTTTCAAATTTATTTTAAAATTTATTTAATGACAGGAAAAGAAAGAATTTTAAATGCGTTTAATCATAAAGAAAGCGATTATGTTCCTGTTTCAGACCAATTAATTGTTTCAAAAGTCGCTTCTGAAATTCTTGGAAGATATGCTTATACAGGAGAAGACGAGTTTTCAAGAGATACTATTGAATTATTATATAAAGGAGAGATAGATTTCCTTGTTGAAAGATATATATAGGATATTATTGAACTTCATGAAAAATTAGAACTTGATTTTATAAATTTCGGTTGGCTTCCTCAAAAAACTATTCCAAAGAAAATTTACCTAAAAAAATAGATGAGAACACTTATTTATATGAAAATAAAGAAATAGGCAACTGGTCAATTTATAAATTTTCCTCTGAATCAGGTGAGTTTTTTGTGTATCTTCATCTTTTGATAAAGAAGAATTTACTGCAAATTTTTTGATGATAAAACTATCTTTGAAGGATGGGATAAAATTGTAGAGAAAGTAGGAAACAAAATGGCGATTTCTTATAGTTCCTCTTTACATATTCCAATACATCCTATTTATCTTGAATGCACAATTTTAAAACCAGAATGGATAGAAATTCTTCTTGATTTTCAAATGAAAAAACAATGGAATTTATAAAAGAAGCCAAAAACCATGGCGCAGATTTTATTTTTGGAGGAGGAGACCTTGCTGATAAAAATGGACCAATTTATAGTCCAGCAATTTTAAAAAAATTTCTTGCTCCCAGATTTAAAAAAATCATTGAATTTTCTCATTCATTAGGATTATATTATGTTTTTAGAAGCGATGGAAACACAAGGCCTTTATGGGACTTATTATTTTCAGAAATTAAATTTGATAATTATGGAGAAATTGAAAAATCAGTAGGCATAGAGTTAAAAGAACTTAAAGACAAATATGGTGAAAAAATTAATCTTATTGGTAATGTAGATTGTGCCAAAACTTTAGTTTATGGAAGCAAAGAAGAAATATATAAAGAGGTAAAAAATTGTATTGAAGATGCTTCTAAAGAAGGAGGATATATTTTATCTTCTTCCAATTCTATCCATTATAATGTTCCATCAAAAAATTTTATCTATATGGTAGAAGCAGGAGAAAATACGAGAAATATTAAAAAGTTGCTTATTTCTCTTTCTTCTTACTTTTTTCTGGTTTTTTTCTCCTCAAATAACTTTATTTTAAATAATTTCAATTCTCCTTCTTCTGGAATATATAATACTTTTACCCTATCTCCAACTTTAAAATTTTTTATTGCTTCCTGCATTTCAGGAGTTGTTGCTTTTAAAATAATAGTGGTTCCATCCAGTTGCTTTATAGTAATTGTAAATAAATTTGTATCAATGTTTGTAATTTCTCCTACCACTTTCTCAACATTTACTTTCGCACCTTTTGGGGTTTCTTTTTCCTTAGAAGACGCCTTCTTTTCTCCTGCAAAAAGAATTAGACAAAAACATAAAATTATTCCTGCTAATAAGATTAAATTTTTCTTCATTTATACACCTCCTTTTCTTAGTTTGCAAAAAAGAAAACATACATCTTAACTTCTCAATAATATTATAATTTAAAATATAAAAGAGAAGCAAATAATAAAGGTGCTTTATTTGAAAAAAGTTGGCCAAACAAGTAACTTTTTCTGTAAATAAATGGAAGTTGTTAACTATTTTTGACTTAAAAATATGAGGTGAAATCATTTTTTTAAAAACCAAATATTCATTTTACTTTTTCCTCTATTTGCCCATGAAAAATATGGGATTGCTTTAAATTTTTCTTCCTTATAATTTATTTTAAATTTTTTTGTTTTTTCATATAATGGCAGTTTCTCATAACTTGTTAGAATTTCACCATTTAGAGTTATAATTCCACCAAAAATATCTTCAAATTTCTCTTTAATTTTCTGTTCCCATAATATTGAATTAAAAAGATTTATTTTGGGGTTATCAAAACTTTCAAGACAATAAACAACCGGTCCTCTTTTTATAGAAATACAATTTCTGACACTTTCAATCTCTGGATTTCCAGAATAAAAATCTGGTTTAATATTAAAATCTATCTCAATATCCGTTTTTCCCTTAATTTTTAATTTAAAATATTTTCCACTTTCAGGATTATAAACTTTTTCCCCAATCTTGATTTTTGTTTTTTCACTCCATTTCGGAATTCTCAGATATAAATCAATTTCTTCATCTGATTCAACATTTATCAAAACTTTTCCTTCCCAAGGATAATTTGTTTTCTGTTCAATTTTTACTTTTTTGTTATTTAAATTTAGTTCTGCAGTTGATGTATCATATAAATTAACATAAACACCGTCATTCCCAATTGAATAAAAATATCCAGGTAAAGAAGAAATAAATCTTTGAATATTTGGAGGACAACAAGTGCAATCATACCATTGTCTCCTTTGATGTTCTCCTTTTGAAGATAACGGATTTTTATAGAAATATTTTTTTCCATCAAAAGAAATAGAAGCAAGAAAAGAATTATAAAGGATTTGTTCAAAAATATCAAAATACTTAGATTCTCCTTTAATTAAAAACATTCTAAAACCCCACATCATACCTGCAACAGAAGCACAACTTTCACAATATGCTCTTAAATTAGGAAGTTCATAAGGTAACCCAATCGCTTCACCTTCATATCTTGAACCAATTCCTCCTGTTATATAAATTTTCCTTTCAACAAGGTCTTCCCACAAATTTTCAAGGACTTTTAAATATTTTTTTTCTCCTGTCTCTATATAATAGTCAGTAGCACCACAACATAAATACATCATTCTTACAGCATGACCAAAAAGTTGTTTAAATTTTAAAATTGGTATATTTGGTAATCCACAATATTCAGGATTTTCTATTTCTAAAAAGAATTTGGCTAATTTGAGATATTTTTCCTTTTTTGTTGCTCTATACAATTCAACTAATGCCATTTCAACTTCAGGATGACCATCTGTTTTCTCTATTTTTCCTTTTCCAAATTTTTTACAAATAAGGTCTGCCCATTTAATAGCAATATTTAGAAAATTTTCTTTTACAGTTGACCTATAATGTGCAATTGCTGCTTGAATTAAATGCCCCCCACAATAAAGTTCATGAGAATACTTTAAATTTTCAAATTCTTTTTTTATAGATGGCGCGGTATTTAAATAACCTGATTTTTTCTGTGCTTTTCCTATCAACTCTATTAAATCCTCAAGAAGTTTTATATTTTTTTCATTCCAGTCATTCTGTAAATCCCAACTTACTGCTTCCATCCATTTATATAAATCAGAATCAGTGGCAAGCCGACCTGTTTTTTCACCTTCTTTAATTTTCGCTTCTATTTCAAAATTTTCTATTGTTTTATTTTTAATAAAAAGTTTATAAAGAAGAGGGATACTTATTTTTCTATTTCTTTCTAAGATTTTTCCCCAGAAACCATTAATTTTAACATCTTCTATATTTACTGGAACAACTTTAACATTTTCCTTTTTAACAATTTCTACAATACTTTTTGACATTTTAGTCATTTGAAAAAATTATATTTCAAAAATCTGCTCTTTAAACCATCGTTAAGATAACCCATTTTTCAGTCATTTTACTTCTTTTACAAATTTTGCTATTAGGTCTCCTACCTGACTTGTGGTCATTCCCATTTTTCCTGCTTCAAGTGATTTTATATAACCTTCTGATAGTGATTTAATAATTGCTTTTTCTATAATTTGACTTG
>JAMWBY010000054.1 GCA_023818745.1 Candidatus Omnitrophota bacterium | reverse complement strand
AGATGGAATTGATTATATTCCTGCAAAACATTATCTTATTCTTTTTGGCCATCATTTTTCTTCAATTGCAGGAGCAGGTCCAATTTTAGGTCCTGTTATTGCTGCCTGTTTGTGGGGTTGGGGGCCAGCATTTTTCTGGATTGTTCTGGGCTCTATTTTTCTTGGTGGAGTTCATGATTTTTCTTCTCTTGTTTTAAGTGTAAGGAATGAAGGGCAAACTGTTGGAGATATAACAGAAAAAATTCTTGGGAATAAATGTAAAATAATTTTTTCTTTGTTTATTTGGTTTGCACTGATTTTAGTAATTGCTGTTTTTGCTGCTGTAACATCAAAAACATTTATAGAAGAACCTAAAATTATTCTACCAACATTTTTTCTCATATTTGATGCTTTAGTTTTTGGACACCTTGTTTATAAAAAAAATTTATCTATTATTTATTCTACAATTTTATGTTTGATTCTTTTATTTTTGTTTTTCATAATTGGAGTAAGAATACCTGTTTTTATAAAATTTGGCTCTCCTTTAAAATTCTGGATTGTAGTGCTTTTAATTTATTCTCTTATAGCAAGTGTTGTCCCTGTTAATTTGCTTTTACAACCACGAGATTATCTCTCTTCATATATTCTTTTTACCGGAATTTTTTTGGGTTATATTGGACTTTTAACTTCTCATCCTGCTATAAATGCACCTTTTTATATATCATTTACCTCATCAAGTGGTTTTCTCTGGCCTATGATGTTTGTTATAATTGCTTGTGGTGCTATAAGTGGATTTCATGGTTTAGTTTCAAGTGGAACAACTTCAAAACAGATTGCAAATGAGAAGGATATAAGAAAAATTGGATATGGAGGAATGTTAACAGAGGGATTTTTATCAATACTGGCTTTATTATCTGTTTCTGCTGGACTTTTATGGTTTTCTCCTTTCCCTGAATTAAATTATCCTGACTTGATGAAAAAAGGTGATTGGATTGGAACATTTGCAACTGGTTATGGTCAGATTGTAAAAAAGATAACAAGTCCAGAAATTGGTAAACTTTTTGCAATTGTTATGATAAATAGTTTTGTTTTAACTACACTTGATACTGCAACGAGGATAACAAGATATATAACCAATGAACTTTTTGGTGGAGCATTTAAAATTAAATTTTTGAAAAACAGATATTTTTCAACAATTTTTGTAATAATTTTTGCTGGTTATCTTGCATTTGGTAACTGGCAGAAAATTTGGCCTGTTTTTGGCGCATCAAATCAACTTGTTGCAGCAATTATTCTTTTTTTATGTGCCACTTTCCTTTTAATAAAAAGAAAGAACTCTCTTTCTGCTTTAATCCCAGCGATTATAATGTTTTTAACCACAGTTAGTTCTTTGTTAATTCAAATGAAAAATTTTTACAAACAAAAACAATTTCTTCTTGGAAATATAAGTTTAATTTTAATAATTCTTACAATTTTTGTTATAATAGAGGGATTAAAAGTTTTGAAATTACAAATTAAAAAAGGAGAATAAATGAGATTTGAAAAAGAAACTCTTTCTATTGAGGAGATAAAAAAACTTGAAAATTTAAGAAAAGAATGTGTAAGAGATATTCTAACTATGACAACACTTGCCAATTCAGGCCATCCAGGAGGAGCATTGTCTTCGCTTGATATTTATCTTGTTGTTTTTTCATATGCTAATATTTCTCCTTCCAAAATAGATGACCCTGAAAGAGATAAAATAGTTATAAGTCATGGTCATACTTCTGCTGGTGTTTATTCGGTTCTTGGACGACTTGGTTTTTTTGATATAGATATGGCAGTGAGTACTTTTAGAAAAGCAGGAAGTATTTTTGATGGTCATATTGTAAGAAAAGTCCCTGGTATTGAATGGGGAACAGGTAATCTTGGTCAAGGACTTTCTGCGGGTTGTGGATTTGCTCTTGGAGATAAATTACATAAAAGACAGTCATATACATTTGTTTTAATGAGTGATGGAGAACAGACAAAAGGACAAGTAGGTGAGGCGAGAAGGTTTGCCATTAAATATGGATTAAATAAATTAAAAGTTATTATTGACTATAATAAAATTCAAATAAGTGGGAATGTAGAAAAAGTAATGCCTTGCAGAATTAAAGAAAATTATCTTTCAGATGGATGGGAAGTGATTGAATGTGATGGACATGATTTTTCTCAACTTTATTTAGCAATTAAAAAATCAATTTCAATTGATAAACCAGTTTGTATTCTCGCGCATACTGTTATGTGTAAAGGTGTTTGTTTTATTGAAAATGATTACAGATATCACGGTAAACCATTAAGTGAAGATGAATATAAAAAGGCGATGGAATTAATTGGTCTGGAACCAGTTTTGGAAAAATATAGAAAATTGCGAGAAAATGACTGGAAATATCCTGAAAGAAAATTTTATTTTTCTCCGGATTTAAATAAGGGGAACCCAATTGTTTACGGTAAGGATGAAAAAACAGATAATAGAACAGCATATGGAAGAGCACTTGTTGATTTGGCAAAATTGAATAAAGAAAATAAAGAATATCCAATAGTTGTTTTTGATTGTGATTTGGCGACAAGTGTAAAAACAGACCTTTTTGAAAAAGAATTTCCAGAAAGATTTTTTCAGGTAGGTGTTCAGGAACATAATGCTGCAACAATAAGTGGAGCAATATCAACTGATAAATTTATAACTTTCTTTTCTGATTTTGGTGTCTTTGGAGTTGATGAGACATTTAATCAACAACGACTTAATGATCAGAATTTTACAAATTTGAAACTTGTATGCACTCATCTTGGTTTGGACGTTGGAGAGGATGGAAAGACACATCAATGTATTGACTATATAGGGATTTTGAGAAACTTATTTGGATTTAAAATTATAATTCCTGCAGACCCAAATCAAACAGATAGAGTTATAAGGTATGTTGTAGATAAAAAGGGAAATTGGTTTGTTGGTATGGGAAGAAGTAAATTGCCTGTTATTTTAAAGGAAAATGGAGATGTTTTTTTTGATGATAAATATGAATTTGAATATGGAAAAGCAGATATTATAAGAGAAGGGAAAGATGGATATATTTTAACTTATGGATGTATGGTTTATAGAGCAATCAAGGTGTATGAAAAACTTAAGGAAAACAAAATAGATGTAGGTGTTATGAATTTCAGTTGTCCGACTATTGTTGATGAAGAAAAAATAGAAATGGCAATTAAAACTGGACTTATTATTAGTTATGAAGACCATAATATTGATACAGGACTTTCGTTAACAATTGCAATTTATCTTGCTGAGAAAAATAAAAATGTCAAATTTTTAAGATTTGGGATTAAAAATTATGGTGCTTCAGGGACACCTGATGATTTATTTAAAAAAGAAGGGCTTGACCCTGAAAATCTCGTTGAGAAAATAAAAGAAGTTTTGAAAAAATAATAACCAATAAGGAATTTTTTGAAACTTTCCGTTTGATTTAAAATTTTTTATTTTTAAAATAGTTGACATAACTCTGGTTATGGGGTAATAATAGAAAAATAAAATGGAAATAGAGGATATAAAATTAGAAACAGAAGCAGATTTAGATTTATTTGGTAACCTTGCCAAAATAAGAGTAATTGTAACTTCTGATAAATTACATATTATCCCTGAAAAAGGATTTCAGGAACAAATTTCTTTTGATTTAAACAAGATTGAAGGATTTAATATAAGGCAGACAGTAGGAAGTGCTTTTTTTCAGATTAAAATAGGAGGATATTATATAGATGTTGTTAGATTTACAAATTCAAATAGGCATAAATTTTCCAAACTTATCACACAATTACAGAATTTAAAGGAAGGGCTTCCTGTTTCAAAAGAAATTTTAAATCAACCACATCCTCTTTTATGTAAAAAATGTGGATTTCCTCTGCAATCAGAGGAATCTAAATGTCCAAATTGTTTAAAACAGGGTGCTATATTATCAAGAGTATTTGACCTTCTTTCAGAACATATGGGCTGGATTTTTATAATATTTTTGTTTATGGTAATAGGTGTTGGTTTAAGTTTAGTTCCACCAAGAATTACAAAAATTCTTGTTGATGAAGTTTTAACTACAAAAAGGCATGTTGAATGGCTTCCTTATCTTTTAATTATTTTAATTTCTGCAGAATTTTTCAAGGCACAGATAAATATGCTTGTAGGAACAATTTCTACATCTGTTGGGACTCTTATAACGAATAGTTTGAGGAAAAAATTGTTTAAAAAACTTGAAGAACTATCTCTTAATTATTATGATGTAAATTCTATTGGAACAATAATGACAAGATTTTCTTCCGATGTTGAAGCATTTCACGGTTTTGTAACTCAAGCAGGACATGGTTTTCTTCTTAACATATTTACCATTATTGGAATTGGAATTATGCTTTTCTCAATTAATTCTCTACTTGCTTTTTATGTTCTTGTTCCAATTCCACTTGTTGTTTTTGGGACAATGTTTTTCTGGAGAAATATTTATCCAAAATATTACAAGGTCTGGGATAGCCAGGCAAAGCTTTCAACATTTTTAAATAATGTTCTTTCAGGTATAAAAACTGTTAAGTCATTTTCGCAGGAAGATAAGGAATTTAAAAGATTTACATTTTATGCGGATAATTTAAAAGATGCTGTAAGAATAGTAAATATGAATATTGCGGTTTTTAATCCTCTTATGAGTTTCTTTTTTGGATTTGGTGGATTAATTGTATGGTATGTTGGTGGAAAGAATGTTCTTAATGGAAAACTAACTCTTGGTGAACTTATGGCATTTTTAGGTTATATAGGAATGTTTTATGCTCCTTTAACTAACCTTACACTTCTATCTACTTGGTTCAGTAATTTTACTTCAGCAAGTCATAGGATATTTGAAGTTCTTGATACAGAGCCACAGGTTAGAGAACCTAAAAAATTTATCAAAATTGATAAGATACAAGGTGCTATTGAATTTAAAAATGTAACATTTGGATATGACCCGTATCATCCAGTTTTAAAAGATGTGAGTTTTAAAATTGAGCCGGGGGAAATAGTTGGAATTGTAGGTAAAAGTGGAAGTGGTAAAACTACAATAATTAATCTTTTATGTAAATTTTATGAAGCCCAGAAGGGACAGATTCTCATAGATGGAAGAGATATAAAGGAAATCCCATCTTCTGAGTTGAGAAAACATATAGGATTGGTTTTACAGGAACCATTTGTATTTAGAGGGACAATTGCAGAAAATATAATTTATGGAAAGCCAGATTCAACCCTTGAAGAAGTAATTAATGCAGCTAAAATTGCAAATGCTCATGAGTTTATTATGAAACTGCCTAATGGATATGATACTTTACTTGGAGAAAAAGGAGCAGGACTTTCAGGCGGAGAAAAACAAAGGATAACAATTGCAAGAGCAATTCTTTGTGATCCTGAAATTTTAATACTTGATGAGGCAACATCTTCTGTTGATACAGAATCAGAAAAGAAAATACAGGATGCTTTATCTAAACTATGGAAAAATAGAACTACAATTGTAGTTGCTCATCGTCTTTCTACTCTAAAAGATGCAGATAAAATAATAGTTGTAGATAATGGAAGAATAGTTGAAACTGGAAATCATTTACAACTTATGGAAAAGAAAGGTATCTATTATAATCTTATAGTGATGCAAACACAACTTGCCAAAATTGATGAGGCATTGATAAAATGAATAATAAAATAGAATATCTTACACCTCATAATACTAAAATAGTTGAAGGAGAACTTGAAACGATGGAAGTGCTTTTATTAGAAGAGGGAATTGTTTATAAAGGAGTTTTTGCAATTTCATGTTTTCCTATTATAGCGCCTTATAAATTTATATCTTTGTTCTTTCAAAAAGAAACAGGAGAAATTGAAGAAATAGGTATAATTAAAGATATTGCAGAATTCTCTCAAAAAGAAAGAGAGTTAATATTGAAAACATTAAACAAACACTACTTTTATTATAATATAACTAAGATAAATGATATCAAATGGAAGTTTGGTTTTCTTATTTTTAATGTAGAAACGGATAAAGGACCAAAACAGTTTTATCTTAAATGGGAAAGAAGTAGCACAATTGATTTTGGTAAAACAGGTAAAATTCTTATAGATTTTTTAGGAGATAGATATATTATTTCAAATATTGATGATTTTCCTCCGATGGAAAAAAGTATGTTTAAAAGATTTATTTATTGGTAAAAAAGGAGAAATTGTGAAGTCATATACTGAATATATCTGGTTTGAAACAAGCAAAAAAGTTGAATTTATAAATATTACTGAAAGAATTGAATCTATTGTTAAAAAAAGTGGAGTTAAAGAAGGAATTTGTCTTATAAATGCTATGCATATAACAGCAAGTGTTTTTATAAATGATGATGAAAAAGGACTTCATTCTGATTTTATTGAATTTCTTGAAAAACTTGCTCCACATCAACCAGTTTCAAAATATAAACATAATTTAACAGGAGAAACAAATGCTGATGCTCATTTAAAAAGAACTATAATGGGTAGAGAAGTAGTTGTTGCGATAACAGATGGGAAACTTGATTTAGGGCCATGGGAACAAATATTTTATGGAGAATTTGATGGTCAAAGGAAGAAAAGAGTTTTAATAAAAATTATAGGAGAATAAAATAAATATGTTCTAACTTTTTAAAACTGCAAATAAGTTATAAAAGGAGGATTTTATGGAAAGAATTGGACTTATAACTATAAAGGGAAAACCTCTTACTTTAATAGGCGTGCCTGTTAATGTTGGTGATAAAGCCCCTGATTTTACTGTTATTGATTTAGACCTTAAAGAAGTAAAACTTAGCGATTTCAAGGGAAAAATAAAAATTATAAGTGTTACTCCTTCTCTTGATACTCCTGTATGTGACCTTCAGGCAAAAAAATTTAATGAAAAAGCGGTAGATTTACCTGAAGAAATAGTAGTAATTAATATAAGTATGGATTTACCATTTGCAATTTCAAGATTTTGTTCAACAGCAGGTATTGATAAAATAAAAGTTTATTCAGACCATAAATATGCTTCATTTGGTCTATCTTATGGGTTACTTATAAAGGAATTGAGGTTACTAACACGTGCAATTATTGTTGTTGATTCTTCAGATATTATAAGATACATTGAGATTGTCTCTGAAATTACAAATCATCCTAATTATGAGAAAGCTATTGAAGTTGCGATAAATTTATATAAAGGGAAATAATAAAAATAAAAAGGGGGAAAAGATGAAAGTGTTGATAGTTTATTATAGTACTTATGGAAATACTTTTAAAATGGCAAAGTTTGTGGAAGAGGGAGTGAGATTAGTAAAAGGTGTAGAACCTGTTTTAAGAAAAGTGCCTGAGTTAATACCTGATTCAGTTATAAATTCAAAACCAGAAATGAAAGTTGGTTCTGAAATGCAAAAGGATGTTCCAATTGTTACTTTTGATGACTTTAGAGAAGCATCAGGTTATGCTTTTGGAACACCTACAAGATTTGGAAATGTAAGTTCCCAGTTAAAGAATATAATAGATCAACTTGGACAACTATGGTTTGAAAGAATATTTGAAGGAAAACCTGCCGGCATTTTTGTTTCAACATCAACACTCCACGGTGGCCAAGAAGCAACCATACTTTCATTAGTTTCTGTTCTTCTTCACTTAGGATGTGTAATTGTTGGAGTTCCTTATTCGGTTGATGATCTTTATGTAACCAAAGGTGGTGGTTCTCCTTATGGTCCTAGTCATTTAGCAGGTGTGGATAATAAGCGTGATATTGATGAAAATGAAGCCAATATATGTAGGAATTTTGGAAAAAGACTTGCGGAGTTGGTAATAAAACTTAATAAATAAGATAAAATTATCAAAAATACTGAACTGCATTTGAATAATTGAATAAAAATTTTACTTCCTTTCTATATCCATCTAATTTGAAAAGAGCAAAATATTTGACAATTTTATTTCATTACTTTAAATTTTATTAAAGACAATGAAAAAATTTGTTGATACATTAAGAATTTCAATAACAGATAAATGTAATTTCAATTGTGTTTATTGTTCAAGAAAATTTAATAAAGTTGATAGAAAAGAAATTTTAAGTTTTGAAGAGATAGTTAAAATTATAAAGATTTTGATTCCATTTGGTGTTGAAAAAATAAAAATTACTGGTGGAGAACCACTTATAAGAAAAAATTTACCCTTTCTAATTAAAAAAATTTCTCAAATAGAAAGTATTAAGGAAGTTTCTTTAACGACAAATGGTTTTTATCTATCTGAGAAAATTGATGAACTTATAATCGCAGGGCTTAAGAGAGTAAATATCAGTTTAGATACCCTTAACAAAGATAAATTTAAATTTATTACGGGTTTTGATTGTTTTGATATAGTTATAGATGGAATTAAAAAGGCAAAAGATAAATTTTCAATTATAAAATTAAATGTTGTATTGATGAAGATTAATTTTGATGAAATATTTGATTTTGTTGAATTTGCAAAGGAGAATAATTTAATTTTAAGATTTATAGAACTTATGCCAGTTAATAACAACTTAGATATTTGGAAGGAAAATTTTGTTGCGTATACCGATGCTATTAAAAAAATAGAATCTAAAACTGGGATATATTTCTTATCTCAAGATAGAAATACAAAATATTATTTGATAGAGAAAGATAATTTAAAAATCGGTTTTATAACTTCTGTAAGAGAACCTTTTTGTTCAATTTGCTCAAAGATAAGGATAGATTCGCTTGGAAATTTATTTTTATGTCTTTATGGTAAGCCGGTATTAAATTTTAAAGAATTACTATATGGACTTAATAAAGAAGAAATAAGAAAAATTTTGATTGAAAAAATAAATTCAAAGCCGTTGTTTAGAAATTACTCTAATCTTCCTGTTATGAATATTATTGGTGGCTAAAATGATTGTAAATAAAGAAATTTTAAGGTATAAAAATGGAAAATTTGAGAAAATTGTTGATGAAATTATAGATGAAAAGTATATAAGAATTTTTTTAAATAATAAAGAACTTGTAATTTTAGGGATTTTACCTGAAAAAATAGAATATTTTGTTTATGGCTTCCTTTTCACAAACGGGATTATCAAAAATATTTCAGA
>JAMWBY010000053.1 GCA_023818745.1 Candidatus Omnitrophota bacterium | reverse complement strand
GTAATTGGGGACTACTTTATAATCCATAAAAAATGACAAAGAAAATTATAAAAAGTTTTGAAAGGAGGTGAAGAAAGATGAGAAAAAGAGGGTTTACATTAATTGAATTGCTGGTGGTAATTGCTATCATTGCGATTCTTGCAGCGATGTTACTGCCAGCACTTGCAAGAGCAAGGGAACAAGCAAGAAGAAGCGTATGTATATCAAACTTAAAACAACTTGGTCTTGCAATAAAAATGTATGCACAGGACTATAAAGAATTCTTCCCCAATTCTGGTTTAGCAATAACGAGTCCTTATTTAGATGCAGGAGCAAGAGTTATACTTGACCTTGGCCTTTTATATCCAAGATATGTTTCTGCGCAAAAAACATTCTTATGTCCATCTGACCTCTGGCACAAGACATCTTCTGGAAGTATTAGTGGGTATCCACATTCAGAGGGTGCTCCTTTATTACAAGATGCTTCAGGAAAAACAGATGACCGTGGATGTTCATATGCTTATGCTATTGATTGTAATGAACAGACAGATGTTGATACAGTTTTAATGTGTGATAAGATTGGATTCCCTGGTTATAGATTTGGAGTTTCTACGTCGGGTATACCGCTTCAGCCCACTCAAATATCTCAGGATATAGCAAACCACAAGGCAGACGGAGTAAATGCTCTTTATGCTGGAGGTCATGTAAGATGGATACCTGCGGGTAAGATGACTCCTACAGAAATGTTTCCAAATCTTTTGAATGGTGGTGGAGAATCAGGCGCAGTTTACAATCCATAAAAAGAGAAAAATAAGACAAAGCCCTGGAGTTTTGGACTCTGGGGCTTTTTTTTGTTTAGAAATTTAAAACTATGATAAAATACAGAGTGAATGGGGATTTTTTTACTTGTTTTAAAAGGGTTGTCAGGTATTTTCATTCAGTCAATTATATTAAGGGAGATATTTTCTACATTTTTTGGTAATGAATTTTCATTTTCATTTTTTATTTCTTTTTATCTTTTAGGTGGTGCAACTGGTTCATATTTTTTTAAAAATTCTAAAAATTATAAGACAAAATATATATCTTTTACAATTTTAGAAATCTTCTTTTTAATCTTCTTTTTAATTTTTTTTAGATTTTCTATTTCAAAAACATTTTATATTTCAAATTTAAAATTTTTTATTTTCTCTTTTTTTATCTCTTTTTTTTCTGGTTTTTTTGAAGGGAGTAGATTTATTCTTTTATCATTCATTTACAGAGGAGAAAAAAGTTCTGCTAAAGTATATGGATATGAAGCAGGTGGTTTTTTAATTGGCGGAGTTTTATTTCCTTTATTTCTAATCTTAAAAATTGATTTATTTTTTTTAGTTTTTTTACTGTCAATAATAAACATTTTAACAGTTATTTATTTCAATAAAAAATTTTCTTTATTCTTATTAATTTTAATTTTACTTCTTCCATTTTCAAAAAAAATTGAATTTAAAACAACCCAAATGAAATATAAGGGATTTTTTATTGAAGAAATAAAAGAGACATTCTACAATAAACTTATAATTTTGAAAAAAGAGAATCAGAAATTACTTGTTTCAAATGGTTTTCAAGAGATTTCAAGTCAACCAGATTATTTTTCAATCAAGAATATTTCATTTTTTTCGTTGTATTTTGATAAAAAAACAGAAAAAATTGGAGTCATTGGGAATCCTGAGTTGGTAGAGGAACTTAAAAAATATAATATAGGTCAAATTTATTTTTTTGAACTTGATAAAGAAAAAATAAATCTTTTGAAAGAATATTTTTTAAAAAATCAATATAAAAATTTAATTTTTGTAAATAAAGATATAAAAAAGTTTGCAAGTGAAAATAAGATAAAGTTTGACACCTTAATAATAACAAATTCTCTTCCTTTAAGTTTTAAAGACAATTATTTTTTAACAGACGAATTTTTTAAAGAAATATCTAAATTTACTGAAAATCTTTTAATTGTTATGCCTGGGACTTATGATTATTTTGGAATACAGATTATAAACATTCATTCTTCAATATATAAGACATTAAAAAAGTATTTTAAGAATGATGTCTTTGTTTTTACATATCCTTTAATTTTTGTCTTTTCTAATAACCAGATACAGGAAAATAAAAGTTTCTCTTATGATAAAGAATTTTTTAATGAGAATTATTTAAATTTTGTTCTTGATAAAAGTAAAAAAAATGAATATATAAAAAGAGTTTTTATAAAAGATGTTCCAATAAATACAATTTCAAATCAGTTCTGTTTATATTATTCAATTTTTTATCATTTTTCACAGACATCCCAGAAAGTAGGAAATATAATTGAAAAATTATTTTCAAAATTGTTTAAATTAAGGGACTTTTTACTTTTAATCTTTTTATTAATATTTTTAATTTTTTTACTTATCCCTATTTCTTCCTATTCAGAAATTATATTTACAAATGGATTTGTCTGTCTTACTTTTGAAACAATTTTTATACTCCTTTTTCAAATAAGTTACGGCTTTTTTTATGGATTTATGAGTGCAATTTTTGGTATTTTTATGGCTGGAATATCTATTGGAAGTTTAATTTCAGTATTGAAAATTCCGGATAAAAAAATGTTATTTATTTCAGAAGTTTTTCATTTTTTATTTTATATTTTCGCTTATTTTTTACTTATAAATTTGAAATTACCCTTTTTTTTAATATTTTTTTCTGGTTTTTTAACAGGACTTGAATTTGGGATTATATCTTTTTTACAAAGAGAAAAAAATATAGTCCATACGACAGGGAAATTTTATTCTATTGACCTTGTTGGTGCCTTATTTTCTTCCCTTTTTTTTGCTTTATTTCTCATCCCAACTTTTGGTTTATATACTTTGCTTCTTTTAATTCCATTGCTTAAGTTTTCTAATCTTTTTAAATTATCAATTTCTGAAAACTTTTTTAAATAGGGTAATTTACTATTCTTTCCAATTTAAGTATAATAATATAAAAAAGGAGGTTTAAAAAATGGGAAATAGATTAAAGACATATTTTTTGCTTGGAATTTTAACAGTTATTCTTATTTGGATAGGTGGATTTTTTGGTAAAAGTGGTATGATAACTGCTTTAATTTTTGCTTTCTTGCTTAACTGGATTTCTTACTTCTTCAGTGATAAGATTGTTCTTGCTATGTATAGAGCAAAACAAGTTAAAGAAAATGAAGAACCATATTTACATTCAATAGTTGCTCAACTTGCTCAATCTGCTGGAATTCCAAAACCAAAAGTTTATATAATAAATTCATCAACTCCAAATGCTTTTGCTACTGGAAGAAATCCAGAAAATGCTGTTGTTGCTTTAACAACAGGAATAATTGAATTACTTGATGAAAATGAACTTAAGGGAGTCATTTCTCATGAGTTGGCTCATATAAAAAACAGGGATATACTTATAGCGACAATTGCAGCAACAATAGCAGGTGCGATTACTTTTCTTGCAAGGATGCTTCAATATATAGCATTTTTTGGGACAGTGAATAGGGATAATAGAAATAAAGGGAATGTTTTTCAACTTTTTTCAATTTTACTATTTGCAATTTTAGCACCTATTGCTGCTTTAATAATTCAACTTGCGATTTCTCGTTCAAGAGAATTTCTTTCTGATGAAGGTGGTGCCAAAATATCAGGTAATCCCTTATATCTTGCGAATGCATTGAGAAAACTTGCCTATGGTGTCAGAAGATATCCTATGAATAATGCTAATCCTGCTACATCTCATCTGTTTATAGTAAGTCCATTTTCAGGTAAAGATATATTTGCCTTATTTTCAACGCACCCTCCTATTGAGGAAAGGATAAAACGACTTGAAAGTATGATAATTTAATGGAGAGAGAAAGAATAAAAAAATTATTAAATGATTATAAAAATGGAAAGATAAAAGAAGAAGAATTTATTGAGAATTTAAGATATTTACCCTATAAAGATATTGACTTTGCTAAAATTGATAGTTTAAGAACATTAAAATTTAACTTTCCAGAGGTTGTATATGGAGCAAATAAATCAACCCAACAACTAAAAAAAATAATATCGGAAATAAGACAACACCATTCAAACATAATTGTTACAAAAGTGGAAGAAAATGTTGCCAAAGAGATTAAAAAGAAATTTCCTGATATAATTTACTTTAAAATTCCAAAAATTTTAACTTTTAAGAAAGAGAAAGAAAAGAAAGATGGTTATGTATGTGTTATTTCTGCTGGGACTTCTGATATGCCAATTTCAGAAGAATCTGCGATAACACTTGAAATTTTAGGGATTAAAGTTGAAAGGATTTATGATGCAGGAGTTGCAGGAATTCATAGATTAATTGATAAAATAGAAATTTTAGATAAAGCAAAATGTTTAATAGTTGTCGCTGGAATGGAAGGTGCCTTGCCAAGTGTTGTTGGGGGACTTACATCAAAACCGGTTATTGCTGTTCCTACTTCAATTGGGTATGGTATAAATTTAAATGGTATTGCGCCTTTATTAACAATGTTAAATTCTTGTTCTCCCAATGTTGTAGTTGTTAATATAAATAATGGATTTGGTGCGGCTTTTTTTGCTTATGTTGCTTTTTTCTTAAACAAATAAAAGGTTGTAATTTCTCCTCTTGTTTTTTCAACAATCCCTCTTACATAATCAATCTGTTTTCTTAAAGACCTTGTTATTGCATCTGGATAAGAGAAATTTAAAAGGAAAAAATATATCTCTTCCATAATTTCTAAATAATCATCTAAATCTTTAGAATCTTCTTTTCTCATTTTATCAAGTATAAATCTTCTTATTTCTCCAATTGATTCAGCAAGACCATGAATATAACTTAAAGAGTCAAAATCATCCAAATCAGGAATATCTTTTTTTTCTATAATTGTTAATGTTGCTTTTGCTTCAACAACTTCTTTTTCTGTTTGATGTAAAAATCCTTGATAATAAATTTCTGGATATTTTTTTAAATTTTTTTTGAGTTTTTTTAGTTTTATTATACAAGCATCAATGTCCTTTTTACTTTCTTTAATTTGACCTTTGTGGATATTTTTTATTGCAGAAGATATTTTCCTTGTAATTTCTCTTAAAACTTTTAAACTTTTCTCTCTTATTTCATCCTCTTGGTCAAGGAATTTTATTAATTTCTCTTCTATTTTTTCTAATTTTTTCTTCATAATGTCTTTCCAGTTCATTTTCAATTTCAATTTTTGTTTTGTAATTAAGATTTTTAGAATTATCTGATTTTTCTTTTTTGGTAGTAGGAAAAACTATATCAAGGAATTCTTTTACTTTAAAGATATTGCCACCAAGAATTTTTGTAAATTCTCCTATTTCTCTGTCATCTGAAACAACATAGATTTTGTTTTTATTTTTTTTATTTTCAAGAATTTTTCTTATTTTTTCATCCGCTGTTATATCTTGAGAAAAAACAATCTTTATTCTTTTTTCTCTATATATATCAAAAGAAGAAGGGGCTCCATCAAATACAACTGTTATTTCAATAGAAGGATGTTTTCTTTTATATTTTTCAAGGATATCAATAAGAAATTCTTTGCTAAATTCAATAGTTTTTTTCCCATATTTCTTTATAAAACTTGATTTTATTACATTAAGCCCATCTATTAAATATTCCATCTTTTTTTATAACATTTATACATTTGTCACATAGTTCTGGATATTTTTCGTCTTTACCAACCTCAGGAAAATATACCCAGCATCTCTGACACTTTTTGTTTTTTGTTTTTTCAACTATAACTTCAAAATTTTCTGATTCTAAAATTTCAACTTCTGAAACGATAAATAATGTATTTATTTTATAAAATGATTTTAAAAATTCAGTTGTTTCTTTATCACACTTTATAATTACTTTACTTTCAAGTGAACTACCTATTATCTTTTGTTCTCTTTTTTCTTCAATTTTTTTAAGAACAATTTTCCTTATTTCAAAAAATTTATTCCATCTTTCAAGTAATTGATTATCTATTTTTTCAATTTCAGGCCAATCCTCAAGAAATATACTTTCTTTTTTTTCAAATGGGAGAAATTGGTAACTTTCTTCTGCTGTAAATGATAGAATTGGTGCTATCAAAGGAAGAAGAGTTATAAGAATTTTATATAAAACAGTTTGAGCTGCCTTTCTTTCTATTGAGTTTTTTGAGTAAGTATATAATCTATCTTTAAGATAATCAAGATAAAATGCAGAAAGAGATATGTTGGCAAAATTGTAAATTTCTTCAAATATCTTATTAAATGAAAAATTTTCATATTGTTCATTCACTTTCTTTTTTAACTCCTTTAATTTTTCAATAGCCCATTTATCAACTTCAAAAAGTTCATCATAAGGTATTTCATCCTGTTTTTTAAAATCGTATAAATTCCCGAGTAAAAATCTTATTGTATTTCTTATAACTCTATATCTATTCACAACATTTTTTATAATTTCATCTGAAATTCTTATATCTTCTTGATAATTTTCAAACACACTCCACAATCTTAAAATTTCAGCACCATAATTTTTAATTATTTCATCAGGAGTTATAACATTCCCAAGCGACTTTGACATCTTTCTTCCCTCTCCATCAACAACAAAACCATGTGTTAAAACAGATTTATATGGTGCTTTTTCAAAAATGGCAACAGAGGTTATTAGAGAAGTTTGAAACCAACCTCTATGCTGGTCTGAACCTTCAAGATATAGGTCACTTGGCCATTTTAAATTATTTTCTTCTTTTAACACAGCAAGGTGACTTACTCCTGAATCAAACCATACATCAAGTATATCCATTTCTTTTTTAAAATTTTTGCTATTACAGAATGGACATTTAAAACTTTCTGGTAAAATTTCCTCTTCTTTTTTTTCTATCCATATATTAGAACCGAACTTTTTAACAAGATTGTAAATATTTTCAATCGTTTCTTTAGTTATTACGGCTTTGGCACAATTTTTACAATAAAATACAGGTATAAAAACACCCCATAGTCGTTGTCTTGATAAGCACCAATCAGGTCTTAAAGAAATCATAGAAGTTATTCTATTTTCTCCTTCTGGTGGAAACCATTTTACACTTTTTATCTGGGTTAACATTTTATCTCTTAAATTTTTATGGTCTATTTTTAAAAACCATTGTTTTGTGCTTCTGTATATAACAGGTTTTTTACATCTCCAGCAAAATGGATAAGAATGTGTTATTTCGCCACTTGAAAGTAGAGAATCATTCTTTTTAAGTTTTTCAATTATTATTGGGTCTGCTTTAAAAACATTTATTCCTTTAAACTCTTCAATTTCTTCTGTAAACTCACCTTTTTCATTGACAGGAGATAAGATGGGAAGGTTATTTTTTATTCCTATATAGTAATCCTCTTCTCCATGTCCAGGAGCAGTATGGACACATCCAGTTCCTTCTTCTCCTGAAACAAAATCAGCAACGACAACTTTTGATTCTCTATCAAGTAAAGGATTTTTACAGATTATACCTTCAAGTTCATTTCCTTTAAATTCTTGCAAAATATTTAACTTCTTTCCGGTTATTTTTTCAATTTCTTCTTTTCTATTTTCTGCGATTATAATTTTTTCGTTGTTTAATTGAGTTAAAACATATTTAAAATTAGGATGAACCATTATTCCTGTATTTCCAGGAAGAGTCCATGGAGTTGTTGTCCAGATTAAAAAATATGAATTTTCTCCAAGTCCTTTATTTTTATCATCAATAACTTTAAATTTTACAAAAATTGAAGGTGATTTTTTTTCATAATACTCAATTTCTGCTTCAGCAAGAGCAGTTTCACAATTGATACACCAATATATTGGCTTATATGTCTGATAAATAAATCCTTTAAGTGCAAGTTCTCCAAATGCTTTTATAATTTCACTTTCATAGGATGGTGTTAATGTAAGATAAGGATTTTCCCAGTCAGCAAAAACACCAAGACGTTTAAATTCTTGTTTTTGAATATTGGCAAATTTTATTGCATATTCTTCTGCTCTTTTTCTAAAACTAAGTATATCAACTTCATTTTTTTTCTTCCCAATTTCTTTAAAGATTTGATGTTCAATAGGCATACCATGACAATCCCATCCAGGTTTAAAAGGAGTATAAAAACCACAAAAAGATTTATATTTAAATACTATATCTTTTAAAATTTTGTTTAAAGCAGTTCCTAAATGTATATGACCATTTGCATATGGAGGGCCATCATGAAGTATATAAGATGGTTTTTCTTTATTTTTTTCAAGTATTTTGTTGTATATATCAAGTTTATCCCATAATTTAAGTATTTCTGGTTCCCTCTGGCTTAAATTTGCTTTCATAGGAAAATCTGTTTTGGGTAAGTAAACTGTTTTTGAATAGTCCATTTTATCCCCTAATTTTCTTTACAAGTTTTGCTATTCTCTTTCCAAGTTCTTTACAATCTTTTTTTATTTTATCATTTGGGCTGCCAATAGAAACAGGTCCATAATGGTCTGATTTTGTTGTTCCCTGGATTATCATTCCATGTATTAACATCATTTGAATTATTCCCATTATTGTTGTCTCGTTTCCACCACCAATATTTACAGAAGAAGTAAAAGCACCTCCTATTTTACCTTCAAGTTTTCCATAATATTTAACTGAATCATCAAAAAGTTTTTTAATTTCAGCAGAAGGTAATCCGAAATATGTAGGAGAGCCAACAATTATTCCATCAAATTCAAGTAAATCTTCAATTTTTGTTTCTTCTACTTTTTTTAAGGCATATTCTAACCCTTCTTCTTTAACCCCCTCTGCAACACTTTCAGCCATAATTTTTGTATTTCCTGTTCTTGAATGATATATAATTAAAATTCTACCTTTTTTCATAAGGTTATCCTTGTTTAAAGTTAATATTATATCACATCTTTACTTTTATCGCGAACAGATTTTTGTTTAAAACAAACTATGTTTTAAAAAGAACTGAAAGACCTGAAATTATTAAAATTATTGAGAAATATTTTTTAAGTTTTTCTTTTGATGTTTTTATTCCAATTTTAGCACCAATTTGAGCACCTATAACAGAACTTATAGATAAAATAATTCCAATTTTTAAATTTATAAGGTCTCTTATTAAATATGCAATTGTTCCTGAAATAGAATTAAAAAGTATTGAGATAAG
>JAMWBY010000052.1 GCA_023818745.1 Candidatus Omnitrophota bacterium | reverse complement strand
CGTAATTACCACCTGCTTCAGCAAACGCATCTTTAAACATCTTTCTTTGCATCTTTGGGTCACAAGCACCAATGATATATTTTACATTTGGTTTAATGAAATCTTTTATAAACCTATCTCCATCATCAACACATAGTTGAGGGTGAACTATAGCATATTCTACATCTAATTCTCCTCTAACATAATTGATTAACTCCCAAAGATTGAGATTTGCAAAACCAGGACATTGACCTGTACAGATACACATTATAAATCTCGGTTTTTGTTTGTCTACCATTCCATATCACCTCCTTTCTTAATTTTTATTTACTTTATATAATATTTTTCACTATATTTCTTACTTCTTCTTTTAAAGGAACCTTCCCTTCAAGAACAACTTTACCATCTATTACCAATGCAGGAGTTATTCTCACTCCATATTTTGCAAACTGTCTTATATCATAAAGATGAGAAATGTTTGCATCTATCTTCATCTCTTTAATAATTTCTTTTACAACCTTTTCAAGTGCTTTACATTTTGGACATCCAGGACCTACAACTAAAATTTCCATATTAACCTCCTTTCTATCTTAAAATAAAATTACCTGTTATCCATCCAACAATCGTTCCACAAATTATTATTGTTATTACATAAACTACTGCTTTTTTAACTCCAAAAACGCGTGAAATCGCTATCCAGTTTGGTAAACTCAAGCCTGGGCCTGTTAAAAGCAATGCAAGAGCAGGCCCATTTCCCATACCAAGTTTCATAAGTTTATCAACAAAAGGGGCCTCAGTTAAAGTTGCAAAATAAGTAGTCGCACCTATTAAGGTTGCGAAAAAATTTGCTCTTATTCCATTTCCACCAAGAAATCTCTCTATCCAGTTTTTGGGTAAAATTTCTCCTATAATTCCTACTATGAAAACCCCTATGAACAAAAGAGGCAATATTATCCTTACAAAAAATATTGTTTCCCTTAACCAGTTCTTTATCATATATTTTTCAATCTTTTTTATAGCATAAAAAATCATAAAAAGTGTAAATATAAACCATACAATAATCTTTTTCCAGTAAGGACCTTTCTGAACAAGATAATTTGGCATAAGAAGAGAAAGAAGAATTAGTATAAGAAGAACTATATACTTCTTCTCTATAATTTTCTTCTTCTCTTTCTCTAATTTAACAGTGTCAATCTGTTCTTTTCTGAATATAAAACTCATTACACTTCCAACAATATAAGCCATAAAAAGAGCACTTATTATTCTTGCTGCAACAATTTTTGATCCTATAATATTTCCTGTATAGATTAAAGAAAGAATATTAGAAGATGGAGCAACCCAAAGTACTATAAAAGCAGAGCCAATTCCTGCACCTGTGTAATAAAGACCACTTGCAACAGGAATAACAGTACAGGAACAAGCAGCAATTAGAAAACTTGAAATGGATGATATTGAGAATGCCTTTAGTTTATTTACACTCTCTCCAAGATAGTTTATGATTGTCTCTTTATTTATAAAACTTACCATCCCTCCAGCAAGTAAAAATGCAGGGACCAGACAGGTTAGAACATGAACTGCAATATATTCCTTCAATGCAAAAAATCCACCTAAAATAGATTGTTTTATCATTTTTTTCTAATTATCCCTACAATAGGTTTTCCATCTATTCTTAAACTCATCCTTTTTTTGAGACATCTAATTTCTTTTCTGAAATTTGTAGATGGTATACTTTGTATCATTTGAAACAATAGATTCATAAAATTCCCTTTATATGGCACAAGAGAATACATAACCCATTTTCCAATTTTTTTTTCTTTTACTATTCCAGTAAGTTTTAAAATCCTTAAGTGCTTTGAAATATTTGTTTGTGTCTCTCCTAAACAATCCATTATTTCGCATACACAAAGAGGAACATTTGCTTCCATCATCAATCTTACTATCCTTAACCTTGTTCTTTCTCCAATTGCTTTAATTATTTCTGTGTATTTATCCATTTTATATTTTTATATGCTCATATATTCATATATTATACACTTATAATTTTTCCTGTCAATAGTTTATCTCTTTCAGGTTAGAGCCCATATAAAAAGTTATTCCTTATCTTTTAGATACAATTTTGGGTTTTGTTTTTAGGCCGTATTTTTTTCCTTTTTGAAAACCAAAAGTCCAGAATGAAGTTAAAAAAATTAAGAAAACTATAATCTTCAAAAAAGCAATCTTCAGAAAATAGGACAAAATAACTCCTAAAATAAATCCTAAAAGTGGAAATCCATAAATGAAGACAGAGATTTTAAATAAAGCATCTTCATCTATTTCAACTTCAACTATATCACCAACGCTTGCTCTTATAATATTTTCTGCTTCAATTTTTGGCTCTCTTGGTAAAATTTTTTTACATAAATTACAAGTTTTACATTTTTCTTTCTCTTCCATCAAGACAACGGCAGCATTTTCATTAATTTCAACCACTTTACCTATTTCTTTCATTTTTCTTACTTCTATAATCATTAATTGCTGATTGGAGCCCCTCTTCGGCGAGTAAAGAACAATGTTTTTTTATTGGTGGAAGTCCTCCAAGAAATTCAACAACATCCTTATTTGATATTTTTTCTGCTTCTTTTAATGTTTTGCCTTTTGCAAGTTCAGTCACAACTGAACTTGTTGCAATTGCAGCGGCACAGCCAAATGTCTCAAACTTTATATCTTCAATTATATCTTCACCATTTTCATTTTTCCCAACTTTTATATATATCCACATAACATCTCCACAAATAGGATTACCAACTTTTCCTACTCCATCAGGATTTTCTATTCTCCCCATATTTTTCGGATTTCTAAAATATTCAAGAACTTTTTCTGTATAGTCCATTTTTTTAAATATACTCTAACATTCTTTCAAGTGATTTTTTTGCTTTTTCAATTATATCATAAGATAAATTTATTTCATATTTTTCCTCTTTTAGTGATTGATAAAGTTTTTCAATCGTTATTTTTTTCATATTTGGACATATCTTCCCTGTGCCAAGTGAATAAAACTCTTTATCAGGATTTTCTTTTTTTAAGCGATGTAAAAGGCCTTCTTCTGTACCAATTATAAATATTTTTGAATTTGATTCCTTTGCTCTTTTTATCATACCAGAAGTTGAATATATTCCATCGGCAAGTTTTTGAACATCTGGATCACACTCAGGATGAACAATTATTTCTGCAGTTGGATATTTTTCTCTTGCTTTTTTCAATTCATCAACATTAAATTTTCTATGAACAAAACAATAACCTTCCCAGCATATTATCTCTTTTTCCGGAACTTTCTGTTTCACATACCAGCATAAATTTTTATCAGGTAAAAATATAATTCTTTTGACAGGAACATTTCTAACAACTTTTTCAGCATTAGCACTTGTACAACAAACATCAGTTATGCTTTTTACATCTGCATTTGTATTTACATAAGAAACTATCCATGCATCTGGATATTTATTTTTCATTTCTAAAACATCTTGGTATTTTGCCATATCTGCAAGAGGACATCCAGCATCTAAATCAGGCAATAAAACTTTTTTTTCAGGAGATAAAATCTTTGCTGTCTCTGCCATAAATTTAACCCCACAAAAAACAATTATTTTTGCATCTTTTATTTCACTTGCCTTTTTTGCAAGTTCAAGTGAATCACCAACAAAATCAGCAATATCCTGTATTTCTGGAATTTGATAGTTATGAGCAAGAATAATAACTTTTTTCTCTTTTTTTAATTTTAAAATCTCTTCAATCATTTTTTTTCTCTCCAAAAGGGACTTATTTTTCTCAATTTTTCTACTATTTTAGGCAAAATTTCCAAAACTTTATCCACATCCTCTTCTTTATTATATTTCCCAAGAGAAAATCTTAAAGAACCATGCGCTATTTCGTGGGGGATACCACATGCAAGCAAAACATGGCTTGGTTCAAGGGAACCAGAGGTACAGGCAGAACCACTTGAAGCATAAATTTTTTCAAAATCAAGATGTAATAAAATACTTTCTCCTTCTACATATTTCACACATAAATTTAAAGTATTATAGAGACGATTTTCAGGATGCCCATTTATCATAATTTCTGGAATTTTTTCTACTATCCCTTTTTCAAGCTTGTCTCTTAAATATCTTATATTTTTTTCTTCTTCAAACATTTCTTGTTTTGCTATTTCTGCTGCCTTTCCAAGACCAACGATTCCTGGAACATTATAAGTCCCACCTCTTCTTCCCCTTTCCTGCTCTCCACCATGAATTAATGTTTCAATTTTTACTCCTTTTTTCAGATAAAGAGCACCTATACCCTTTGGTCCATAAAATTTATGTCCTGAAAGTGAAAGCATATCAACACCAAGTTTTTTTACTGAAATAGGAATTTTACCAACTGTTTGAACACAATCTGTATGAAAAAGGATATTATTTTCTTTGGCTATTTTTGATATCTCTTCTATTGGTTCAATTGTTCCTATTTCATTATTTGCATGCATAATTGTTATTAATATTGTCTCCCTTTTTATTGCTTTTTTTATAAAATCAATATCTACAATTCCATATTTATCAACAGGAACATATGTAATTTCAAAACCCAATTTACTTAAAAATTTACAGGTATTTAAAACAGCATGATGCTCAATTTGACTTGTGATTATGTGGTTTCCTTTGTTTTTTAATGCAAAAGAGGTTCCAATAATTGCCCAGTTATCACTCTCTGTTCCTCCTGAAGTAAAAAATATCTCATCAGAATCTGCTTCAATCAGCTCAGCAACTTTTTCTCTTGCTCTTTCTATTTCTTTTCTATTTTCTCTTGCTATCTCATAAATTGAACTTGGATTTCCAAACTTCTCATAAAAATATTTACTCATAACTTCTAAAACCCTTGGGTCAGTTGGTGTCGTTGCATTATAGTCCATGTATATCATAGTATTGTCTCCTTTTATTAAATTGATAAAAAAGAGAAATCTTCTTTTTGTTCATTTACATACAAAATTTTCTTATCATTTCCCCAATCTACTACAACTTTTTTAGAATTAAGATAAATATATTTTGCCACTATTTTTGCTGCAAAATTCATTATATTTTCATTTACACATCCTTTTAAAATACCAACCACTTGAAAATTTTCACTTCTAATTATTATATCATTCATTTCTTTTAAAAATAGAAGTTTTTTATTTTCTGAATCATCCCTCCCTACAATCAATTTAGTATGAGCAGATAATCTAAAATGCCTCCCTATTTTTAACAATTCTATATTTCTTAAATTAATCTCATCAAATTCCATCAAATCTTTCATTCTCTTTGAAAATGCAGGGTCTGTCAAAAGACATCCACCCGCAGGACAAGGATAATCTTTTATACCATAAATATCTGCTAAAAAAATTTGCATTTTTCTACTTCTTCCCTTTATTGAAAGTAATTTACCTCTGTCAACCCATCCATTTTTTTCTGGAATTGTCTGAGATAAAAAATTAGCAGAAAGAGGCCTTAATATTAATCCTTCAAGGCCTGTTTCTCTTTCAATTATCTTAAGTGCATTTAATGTTTGTGACTTTGGCCTTTGATTTAAAACTTCTCCTGTTACTATAAAAGAAAAACCCTCTTTTTCCATAATTTCTTTTGCCTTTTTTAACATTAGAATTCTACAATCAATACAAGGATTAAGATTTTTTCCATATCCATATTTTGGATTTTTTATTATTTTTAAATATTCTTCCCCAAGAAAAATCCTTCTAATTGGAATACCAAGTTTTTCTGCAAAATATTTTACAACTGAATGGCACCCTTTTTTTCTACTACATCTACAAAATGGGGTAAAAAAATTTAAAGCCATAAGTTCTATTCCTTGTTCAACAATAATTTTTGTTGCGAGTGAACTATCAAGCCCACCTGATAAAAGAACAATTGCTTTAATATTGCTTCCCATATTTTTATCTTAAATAGTAGATACCATTGCTTCTGTTGGACATCCCTTTATACACAACTCACAGGCAATACATTTTTCTGGTTTAAATTTCACCTCATATGACTCTCTATCAATATATAAAGCGCCTGTTGGACAAAGACCAACACAAACAGAACAATCAGTACACCTTTCTCTTATCATTTTTATGTCACTTTCAATTAACTGAATTTTCACCCCTTTTTCTTTTAATTCTTCAATTGCCTCAAAAACATTTTTTTCTTCTCCTGAAAAGGCAATTACAAGCACTCCTTCTTCTTCAGGTGAGACAAATGCTTTTAAAATATTAAATTCAAGGTCATACTTTCTAACAATATTTGAAATCATTGGCTTATCAACAAGTATTGGTGGAAAATGCATAACAAATTTCTTTTCCATTTTATACCTCCTTCATTGGTTTAAATTTATATCCAGATTCAGAGCCTGGGAAATAAAAAATTGGTTCTGTTAAAAGAAATTCACCACTTTTAATCCAGTTTTTTAATATTTCTGCTATCTCTTTTGCTTTTTTATAACTTGAAAGTGAACCTGTTGGAATTTCTTTTCCCATTAATTTAATTTTCCCACTTTTAAGTTGCGCATAATTGGTAAAATCAAGAATTTTCCCTGTTGAATTAGGATAGTCGTAACTGTAATCAACAATCGGTGCATATATCTCCTCATCAGGGATACTTACCCAGTTTATAATTTCTTCATTCAATATTGGTATGGGTATACCAATTCCTACAATTAAACTTGTTCCATATCCGGTTAAACTTGCTCCTTTTAAAAATTCACTTTTCATTTGTTTTAAGTCGCCTATTAATGCTAAAGTTGCTCCTGGAACAGTAGGAACTCCATTTTCCCTTCTTTTTACACCCGGATTATATTGAGTCCCCCACCAACCAACATAACCAATCCCTCCTCCAAGAAAAATCCTTGTTCCAAATCCTATTGTCTTTAAATACGGGTCTTTTAATAATGGAGAAAGTTGACCTGCTGAACAATAGTTCGCATTTCCAAGATTAGGTTTTAAAATCCCCATATATGTGTAAATTGTTTTATCTGATAAATTTACAGCAACATTATAGTTCTGGTAGCAATTCCTTGGATTGAAAAGTATTGCCTCATTTATATCATCTAAGGTTATTTTTGTTTTTAAGTATTTTTTCGGATAACAATCAGTACCATATGCATATGCAATAATTTCTACCTCTTTTCCACTAACCAAATCTTCAATTACATGTCCACCACCATACTTAAATTCTCCTGGATGTTTTGAATTCCTGGGATCATCATCTGGTAAAGCAGTAGCTCCTAAATAAACATCAACAGCAGCAAGTCCGGCATAAGCAGAAACATTATTTAAGTATACTCTTCCTCCTCCTATTTTTATCCTTGTTTTTGAATGACCAAAATTTAAAAAGACACCAGAAGAACACATCGGCCCAAATGTCCCTGTAGTTACAACATCTATTTCTTTTACAAGTTTTTTAGAATCAATTGTCTTTTTAAGTTCAACGATTTCATCTGCTGTTACTACTACTGCCTCACCTTTCTTTATTCTTTCATTTATTTCTTTAATTGTCTTCATTGCATTCTCCTTTTTTAATAGAATTAACTATAATTTCTGCTGCTTTTTTACCTGATAAAACCATCCCTCCAAATATTGCACCCATTCTTGGAGAACCAAAAAATGCATTTGCTGCCATCCCACAGACAATTAATCCTGGATATACTTGTTTTGTATTCTCTATAATTTCTTTTTCTCCTTTTTCAGCCCACATTGATTTTTCTCCTTTAACAATAATATCTCCGACTTTTTTCTCAACAATTTTACATATTTCACAATCATGTCCAGTTGCATCAACAACATATTTTGAAATAATAGCAAGTGGGTCAACATGTAGATTGGCAATTTTTGCGCTTGTCCAATTTATAACAACTCCATCTATCTTGTTTTCTCTTATTACAACATCCTCAACATTTATTAAATTAAAAATTTTTGCTTTTTGTCTAATTGTTTTATATGCAAGTCCTGAAATTGTTTCAATTGCATCAAGTATATAATAGTTTTCTTTGAACTTCTTATAACCTATCTTAAACTCTTTTAAAATTTCAATTGCTTCCTCCTGAACGATTATATTGTTGAAAAACATTCCTCCACCTGGCATACCACCACCGATTTTCAAATGTCTTTCAAAAATAATTGTTTTAATTCCATTTTTAGCAAGATAATAACCACATACCAGACCACTTGGACCAGCACCAGCAATAACAACATCTACTTCTAAATTCTCTAACAAATCTTTCATATAACTTTTAATAATACCTTCAGTAATAATTTTCTCCATCTCGCCTCCTTTTAAAAAACAGATAAATATCTTTCTCCTGTGTCTGGTAAGATAACAACTATTATTTTACCACTATTTTCTTTTCTTTTCCCAAGTTCAATCGCTGCAAAAGCAGCAGCACCTGATGAAATACCACATAAAATACCTTCTTGCTTGGCTAATTTTTTTGCTGTTTCAATTGCATTTTCATCAGAAACTTTAATTATTTCATCAATGATTCTTAAGTTTAAAATTTCAGGAATAAATCCTGGTCCAATCCCTTGTATTTTATGTCTTGCTGGGCTTCCACCTGATAAAACAGGAGAATTTTCTGGCTCAACAGCAACAATTTTTACATCCTCTTTCCTCTTTTTTAAAACTTCTCCAACCCCTGTTATTGTCCCTCCTGTTCCTACTCCTGCTACAAATATATCAATTTTCCCATCTGTATCTCGCCATATTTCCTCTGCTGTTGTTTTCCTGTGAATTTTTGGATTTGCTGGATTTTTAAACTGCTGTGGCATAAATGAATTTTTATATTTTTTTAAAAGTTCTTCTGCTTTCTTAACCGCTCCTGTCATACCTTCTTCTGCTGGAGTTAAAACAATCTCTGCTCCAAACAAACTCAATAATTTCCTCCTTTCTATACTCATACTTTCTGGCATTGTTAAAATTAGTTTATATCCTCTTTGTGCACAAACAAAAGCAAGTGCAATCCCTGTATTTCCACTTGTTGGCTCAATTATCGTAGTGTTTTTATTTATTAAACCTTTCTTTTCTGCATCTTCAATCATACTCACACCAATTCTATCTTTTACAGAACCACATGGATTATAAAATTCAAGTTTTGCATAAATTTCTGAAT
>JAMWBY010000051.1 GCA_023818745.1 Candidatus Omnitrophota bacterium | reverse complement strand
TGTGAAAGTCAATCTTATGTATAAGTTGAGTAGATCGTAAACACTTTTCCATTTTCTGTAGATTCAATTTTATACATATTTTTTATTTTGTCCAATTTTCTTTTCTCATCTAAAAATTCTATAGGTGTAAGATAACCTAAGGACTGACCTAGATGATTAAAATTATATTCTATTAGCCACTCAGTATTTTTGATGCTATCTGTAATTTTATATGTCTTTATCAATATTTCTTCACTTCTCATTTGTCTATATAATACGAAAAATTGACAAAAAGATGGATTCATTGTAAATTTTAGGAAGTAAAAAAAAGGAGAACAAATGAAAGTGGGAATAATTGGTCTTCGTATGGGTAGGGCTCATTTAATTGGATATTTGCAGAATCCACATACAGAAGTTTATGGAATTTGTGATATTGATGAAAATACTCTTAAAAAAGTTAAAGAAGAATATAATATTCCTTTTGCAACAACAGATTATAGAGACCTTATGCAAATTAAAGATATTGAAATTATTTCTGTTGCAAGTCCAGATTATTTTCATAAAGAGCATAGTGTTTCTGCTTTACTTTCTGGAAAACATGTATTATGTGAAAAACCTCTTGCATTAAATTTAGAAGATTGTATTGAAATTATAAAAGCAGTTAAAAAATCAGGCAAAAAATTTATGATAGGCCAAGTATGTAGATTTGCTCCTGGATTTGTTTTAACGAAAGAAATAATTGATTCAGGAGAAATAGGAGAATTATTTTTTGTTGAAAGTGAATATGCGCATGATTATAGAGTTGCAGAAGGGGTTGGAAAATGGAGAAAGGACCCAAGAAGAGAACCATTTATAGGTGGTGGATGCCATGCAGTTGACTTGATAAGATGGATTGCTGGAGACCCAATAGAGACATTTGGATATGCAAATCATAAATGCCTTATTGACTGGCCTGTAAATGATGCAACGATAGGCATTTATAAGTTTGAAAATGATATAATTGGTAAAGTTTTCTGTTCAATTGGATGTATAAGACCTTATACTATGAGAAGTGTTTTTTATGGAACAAAAGGAACTATAATTTCAGATAATACATCAGACCACATTTTACTTTGTTCTACACGATACTTTAAAATTAAATCCGAGTATAACTTTGTCAAAATTCCTGTTTCTATTTCTCATCATAATGTTAGTGCTGAGATAAATTATTTTGTAGAAAAAATAATTAAAGATGAGAAGGTTGAAATGGATGCGATTGAAGGAACAAAGACAGTTGCAGTGTGTCTTGGAACAATAATTTCAGCCAGAGAAAATAGGAAAGTAAATATAAAAAAAGAACTTTTTAGTCAGTTTTTAGATATATGAAGGGAGGAACTAAATGGCTATAGTTAAACTTGAGAAAATAAAAAATTTAATGGATATATCAAAAGCAGCAGAATTATTACTTGAAAAAAATGAAAAGGAGATTTCATTTTCTATAAATTTTAAAACAAAAGACAATGAGATTGTTTTTTGTGATGCTTTTGTCGTATATCATAATGTGGTTTTAGGACCTGCTAAAGGTGGAATAAGAGTTGATGAAAATGTAAGTTTAGAAGAAACAAGGCGGCTTGCAAAAATTATGACCTATAAAAATGCATTGACAGAACTTCCTTTTGGTGGTGGAAAATCAGGGATTAAAATTCCAAATCAGAATATAGATGAATTGACAAGGATTAACATTTTTAAAGAGTATGTTCACATGATAAGAGAAGAACTTTTTTTAGAACAATACATTCCCGCTCCTGACCTTGGTTCAGACCCTTTTGATATGGCTGTTATATATGGAGAATTACATAAACCAGAATGTGTCACAGGGAAACCAGTTAAAATTGGAGGACTACCAGGACGACTTGAAGCAACAGGAAGGTCAGTAGCAACTTCAACAAGATTGTTTACAGAAGAAATAATGAAAACAAAACTTGAAGATTTGAAACTCGCTATTCAGGGTTTTGGAAATGTTGGAAGATGGACTGCTTACTTTCTAAATCAATGGGGAGCTAAAATAGTTGCAATTTCTGATATTTATGGTGGGATTTATAATGAAAAAGGATTTGATATTGAAAAACTTTTTCAGTATGCTCCGACAAAAAATATTACAATTTCTGATTATCCTGATGCAGAAAAAATTACAAATGAGGACTTGCTTGAAATGGACGTAGACATTTTAATTCCATGTGCTACAGGTGGAGTAATAAATGAAAAAAATGCTGAAAGGTTAAGATGTAAAGTTATAATTGAAGGAGCAAATGACCCTGTTACTGAAGAAGCAGATGAGATTCTTGAGAAAAAAGGTATTGTAGTTCTACCTGACTTTTTATGTAATTCAGGAGGAGTTATAGCATCTTATATAGAATGGAGAAATGCGAAATCAGGAAATCAAACAGAAAAAGAAGAAACATTTTCAGAAATTGATAAAAAAATTATAAAATGTTTTCATAAGATTAGGGAAACAAAAGAAAAACTCAAAATTTCATATAGAGTATCAGCGACTTATATTGCAGTGAAATTCCTTATAGAAGCAATGCATGAAAGAAGATGGCTTTAATTACATTTTTTTAGCTATATTAGGGTCTGTAACTCTTTGAACCTTAACTACTTTTTTGGGTTTTGATGTTTTAATTAGTTCTTCCATTAAATCATCATATTCTTTTCTATTTATAGGAATTTCAACAGTTTTGCCCTTTTTACCAGAAAGAATGCAGGCATTAAGAAATTCAACACTATTTAAGCCCTCTTCACCTTTTACAATTAATTCTTCACCATATAAAATTGCTTTTGCGAAATTTTTTATTATTACACCATGTCCTGTTTCTATATTTGAATTGATTTCAATTTTTTCTTCGGTATACTTTAAAGATGCCCACATATCAGGCGCCATTTTTGTAAATTCAGAAATAGGATACTCATAAGAATAGAATGTTAATGTGTTTCCTCTTATTACAAGTTTTCCTTTATCCCCTGTTATTTCAAGATGAAATGGTCCAACAGGTTCACAAGTAGATGTGTAGTAATATCCCCACGCACCATTTTCATATTCTAAAAATGCGCTTACCTCATCTTCAACTTCAATATCATGTAATTTTGCCCTCGTTTTTGCAGTTATTTTTTTAGGAAGACCAGCAAGTAAAGTAAATAAATCAATTGTATGGGGTGCCTGATTTATTATAACTCCTCCACCTTCTCCTTTCCATGTTGCTCTCCATGTTCCACTGTCATAATATGCTTGACTTCTATACCATGGGTCTATACATACACTTTTTTGGATTTCACCAATTGCGCCACTTTTAACAATTTCATAGGCCTTTTTGAATAATGGTTCTGTTCTCCTTTGAAACATAATTGAAAAGACCTTGCCTGATTTTTTTGCCGCTTCAATCATTTTGTCTGCATCTGAAACTTTAACAGCAATTGGTTTTTCGCTTAAAACATGCAGCCCATTTTGAAAAGCAAAAATACTTATTTCTGGATGATACCAATGAGGTGTTGCAACTATTACTGCATCACATAATCCACTTTTTATCAATTCTTTATAATCAGTAAAATATCTAACTTTAAATTCTTCACCTCTTTCTTTTGCTACACTTTCATCCACATCAGAGACACACGTTAGTTCTGTTAAATTTAAGGAACGTGCAATTTTACAATGGGCATATCCCATTCCACCAACTCCTATAACTCCAATTCTCACTTTATCCATTTTTCCTCCTATTTTTTATCAAAATTTATTGATATTATAGTATACCATTTTTAAAAAAACCTATCAAAATTATTTTTATCTCTTTCTTTTGGAACTCTAAACATATGAAATAAATATTTTAAATTAAATGCATTTTTTATCCATTCTTTTATAAAACAACTTTTTGTATACGCTGAAAAACCATTAAAAAACTTAATTTTCTATTTTTGAAAAAAGTGGAAAAATTTATTTTTAATTAAAAAAATGGTATTATATTTCTTTAAACTTTAAAAGAAGGAGGGATAATGAGAAGCGATAATATTAAAAAAGGGTATTTGAGAGCACCTCATAGAAGTTTATTAAAAGCGATTGGTTTGATAGATGAGGAAATAGAAAGACCAATTATAGGAGTTGCAAATTCAGGAAATGAAATAACACCAGGGCATATACATCTTGACAAAATTACAGAAGCAGTAAAAGCAGGGATAAGAATGGCTGGAGGAACTCCTATAGAATTTAGAGTTATTGGGGTTTGTGATGGAATTGCTATGGGGCATGAAGGAATGAGATATAGTTTAGTTTCAAGAGATATAATTGCAGATTCTCTTGAAATAATGTGTCAGGCACATCAATTTGATGGAATTGTTATGGTTGGAAGTTGTGATAAGATTGTTCCTGGAATGCTTATGGCTTTATTAAGAGTTAATATACCAGGAATTTTTATAAGTGGAGGTCCAATGCTTTGTGGAATTTTGCCTGATAAAAAAGAGATTGACTTGATTAGTGTTTTTGAAGGAGTTGGGAAAATTTTAAACAAAGAAATAACTGAAGAAACTTTGAAACTTATGGAAGAAATGGCATGTCCTGGAGCAGGAAGTTGTTCAGGGATGTTTACTGCAAATTCTATGAATTGTCTTTCAGAAGCACTGGGCCTTGCTTTACCTGGAAATGGAACAATTCCGGCTGTTGATGCAAGGAGAATAAGGTTAGCCAAATATGCTGGGATGAGAGTTGTTGAACTTGTAAAAAAGGATATAAAACCAAGAGATATTGTGAAGTTTGAGAGTTTTAAAAATGCCATCGTTGTTGATATGGCCTTAGGTGCTTCTACAAATACTGTGTTACATTTACCTGCTATAGCTAATGAAGCAGGAATAAAACTTCAATTAGAAATTTTTGATAAGTTAAGTAGAATTACTCCCAATATATGTAAAATTTCTCCTGCATCCAGTCAACACATCCAAGACCTTGACAAAGCAGGTGGTATATCTGCGGTGATGAAGGAATTGAGTAAAAAAGGTTTAATAGAGGAAGATTGTTTAAGTGTAAGTGGTAAAAATATAAGAGAGATATTAAAAAAAGTAGAAGTTTATGACAGGAATGTTATTAGAGAAATTGAAAATCCATATATGAAAGAAGGAGGAATTGCTATTTTAAAAGGTTCTCTTGCTCCGGATGGAGCAGTTGTTAAGCAATCAGCAGTTAAAGAAACTATGATGAAATTTAAAGGAAAAGCAATTGTTTTTGATTCTGAAGAAAGTGCTATGAAAGCAGTAATTGAAGGTAAAATTAAAGAAGGAGTTGTAGTAATAAGATATGAGGGACCAAAGGGAGGACCTGGAATGAGAGAAATGCTTTCAATAACTTCAGCAATAAGTGGAAAAGGGCTTGATGAAAAAGTTGCCTTGATTACAGATGGTAGATTTTCAGGTGGCACACGTGGTCCATGTATAGGACATATAAGTCCAGAAGCAGCAGAAGGAGGCCCAATTGCTTATGTTAAAAATGGAGATATAATTGAAATTGATATACCTGAAAGAAAAATTGAGTTAAAAGTTGATAAGAGAGAAATGGAAAAAAGAAAAAAAGAGATTAAAATTTTAAAAAAGAATTTAAAAGGAGTTCTTTTGAAATATTCAAAACTTGTTAAGTCTGCAAATACAGGAGGAATACTTGAATGAGAAGAAAAATTCTTGAAAAAGAACTTGCAAGAAAAGGGATAATAAGCCAAGCAGTAAAGGAAGTTTCAAAAAAAGAAAATTTAGAACCAGAATATGTTTCAAGAAAAGTTGCAGAAGGCAAGATAGTGATTTTAAAGCATAAAAATAAATTCCTTGGGATTGGTGAAGGACTTAGGACAAAAGTTAATGCTAATATAGGGACTTCTCCAGATGTATGTGATATAAACTTTGAAATTGAAAAGTTGAAAACTGCAGAAAAGTATGGAACAGATACAGTTATGGATTTAAGTATAGGCGGCAATATAGATGAAATAAGAAAGAAAATAATTCAGAAAAGCAATGTGCCTGTTGGAACAGTTCCAATATATCAATCAGCAATTGAGTCAATAGAGGAAAAGGGTGGGATTGTAAATATGGATGAAGATAAAATTTTTGAGGTTATTGAAAAACATGCAAAAGACGGAGTAAGTTTTGCAACTGTTCATTGTGGAGTAAACTTGAAAGCAGTTGAACGTCTTAAAAAAAATCCAAGAAAATCACTTGTTGTAAGTAGAGGAGGTGCTTTTTTAATTATGTGGATGGTATCTAATGAAAAAGAAAACCCACTATATAAAAATTTTGATAGATTAATTGAAATAGCGAGGAAATATGACCTTGTTCTGAGTTTGGGAGATGGATTAAGGCCTGGTGGACTTATTGATTCTACAGACAGTTCTCAAATAGAAGAATTACTGACTTTAGGTGAACTTACTAAATATGCATGGGAAAATGATGTTCAGGTAATAATTGAAGGACCAGGACATATTCCTATAAATGAAATAGAAACAAATGTTCAACTTGAAAAGAAAATATGTAATGGTGCGCCTTTTTATGTTCTTGGGCCTATTGTATGTGATATTGCTCCAGGATATGACCATATAACAAGCGCGATTGGAGGAGCAATTGCTTCATGGAAAGGTGCGGATTTTTTATGTTATGTTACTCCAAGTGAACATCTTTCCCTACCGGGAATAGAAGAAGTTGCAGAAGGTGTTATTTCAGCCAGAATTGCTGCTCATGTTGGAGATATTGGTAAAGGAATTAAAGGGGCGATTGAGATAGATTTTCTTATGGATATTGCAAGGACTCAAAGAAGATGGGAAGAAGAAAAGAAAATCGCAATAGATAAAGAGAAATTTGAAAAATTAAGAAAAAAGTTTCCGTTGAAAGAAAAAGACGTTTGCACAATGTGTGGAAAATACTGTGCAATAAAATTAATAGAAAAATACCTTGGAATAAAGGTGGTGTGTTAAAAAATGAGAAAAATACGAACTTATGGAGAACCAATTTTAAGAAAAAAAGCAGAAGAAGTAAAAGATATTGATGATAAAACTTTAAAACTTATAAATTCAATGAAAGAAACACTTCTAAAAGCGCAAGGGATAGGACTTGCAGGTCCACAAGTTGGTGTTTCCAAAAGGATTTTTATTACTTATGATAAAGAGAAAGAAAATTTTATAACTTTAATAAATCCTGTGATTTTAGAAAAAAATGGTTATGAAATTGATATTGAAGGATGTTTAAGTTTTCCCGAAATTTTTTTTTCAATTAATAGAGCCAAAAAGGTAATTGTAAAAGGAATTAATGAAAAAGGTAAAGAGATAATTGTGGAGGCAAACGGAATAATAGCAAGATGTTTTCAGCATGAAATAGACCATCTTAATGGTATTTTAATAATTGATTATGCAACACAAAATGAGAAAAATTTTTATAAAGAAAAATTAGAACATCTTCTTCAAAAATCAAAAAAATGATACCTGAATATTTAATTTCATTTGATACGAAAAAATTACCAAAAGAAAAAGTTGATTTTTTGGTTATTGGTGGTGGATTAAGTGGACTTTATCTGTCTTGGGAATTAAGGAATTTTAATGTTGTAATTCTTTACAAAGATGGAATTGAAGAAACGTGTAGTTATAATGCACAGGGTGGCATTGCCGTTGCTTTAAATGAAGATGATAAACCACAATTACATAAAGAGGACACATTAAAAGTTGGTTGTTATTTAAATGATGAGAAAGCAGTTGATATTCTTGTAAATGAGGGAGTTGAAAGAATTAAAGAAATTATAGATATGGGATTTAACTTTGATAAAGAAAATGGAAAACTTCATTTTACAAAAGAGGGTGGTCATTCCAGAAATAGAATTTTACATTCAAATGGAGATGCAATTGGAAAAAATTTAACAAAATTTTTTTATAATCTTGTTTCAATGTTTCCTAATATAAAGATAAAAAACAAATCATTTTTGATAGACCTGATTTCAGTTGAAAATAAAATCATTGGAGCAATTGTTCTTGATGAGAAACAAAATAAAATTTATATAATCCAAGCAAAATGCTATATACTTTCAACAGGTGGAGCAGGGATGGTTTTTCAGGAGACAACAAATCCTTCTCATATCACAGGAGATGGTATTGCTATTGCTTACAGAAAAAATGTGGAACTTGCTGACCTTGAATTTTACCAATTTCATCCAACTACTTTTTACCTTGCAGGAGCACCAAGGTTTTTAATTTCTGAAAGTGTAAGAGGCGAAGGAGGGATTTTAAGGAATATTTATGGAGATAGATTTATGTTTGATTATCATCCTTCTGGAGAGCTTGCTCCAAGAGATATTGTTTCAAGAGCAATAATTGACCAGATGAAAAAAACAAATTCAAATTGTGTTTATCTTGATTTAACTCATTTAAAAAAAGATTATATTAAAAAAAGATTCCCTCAAATTTATGATTTTTGCAAAAAATATGGTATAGAACCAAGTAAAAACTTAATTCCTGTAAGACCATCTGCACACTATTTTATGGGAGGAATAAAAACCGATATCTGGGGAAAAACAAATTTTGAAAATCTTTTTGCAGTAGGAGAATGCGCTTGTACTGGAGTCCATGGAGCAAATCGTTTGGCAAGTAATTCTCTTCTTGAATCACTTGTATTCAGTAAAAGGATAGGAATTAAGTTAAAAGAAGAGGAATACAAAATAGAAGACATTGATTTTAAATATGTTTTTCCGAAGAAGGGAGATATTTTAATAGATAAAGAAGATTTAAAAAGGTCTATAAGGAGTTTAATGTGGAAAAATGTCGGGATTGAGAGAGAAAAAGAAACATTAGAGTATGCTCTTAATAAACTTAAAGAATGGAATAAATACGCTTTTTGCAAAGAGTTTGATGATAAAAATGGATTTGAAAGTTTAAACATGCTAATAATAGCAACTTTAATGGCAGAATCTGCAATTTTGAGAGAAGAAACAAGAGGAACACATTTTAGAAAGGATTATCCTTATCAGGATGATAAAAATTGGAAAAAACATATAATAGTTAGCAAAAAAGGAGTTGAAATAAGGTGAAAGACAGAGTAAAAGATAGAAAACAATTTCCATCAGAGAGGATAAAAAATTTTAATGAAGTTTCATTTGGTTATGATGAAAAGCAGGCAATTGAAGAAGCAAGTAGGTGTCTTCAGTGTAAAAATGCACCATGTATTAAAGGATGTCCTGTTGAAATTGATATCCCA
>JAMWBY010000050.1 GCA_023818745.1 Candidatus Omnitrophota bacterium | reverse complement strand
CTCAGAGTATTCAATGTGCTTCTTTTGATACTGCCTTTCATACAACATTGCCAAAAGTGTCATATTTATATGCAATTCCATATAGTTTTTATGAAAAACATAAAATAAGAAAATATGGATTTCATGGAACTTCCCATAGATATGTTGCAAGAAGAACTGCAGAAATTATGGGAAAAGGTAAATATGATATAAATGCAATTACTTGTCACCTTGGAAATGGTTGTAGTATTACCGCTGTAAAAAATGGAAAATCATTTGATACAAGTATGGGGTTAACTCCACTTGAGGGACTTATAATGGGAACCAGACCAGGAGATATTGATCCTGGGGTTATTCTTTATTTTATGGAAGGTCTAAATTTAAAACCATCGGAGATAAATGAAATTTTAAATAAAAGAAGTGGACTTCTTGGAATTTCAGAAAAGTCAAATGATTTTAGAAATTTACTTCCTATTTATGGAAAAGATGAAAAAGTAACTCTCGCTATTGATATGTTCTGTTATAGATTGAAAAAATATATTGGAAGTTATATGGCTGTTTTAGGAAAGGTTGATGCTATTGTTTTTACTGGGGGTATTGGAGAAAATGTTCCTATTGTAAGAGAGAATTCATTAAATAATATGGAAAATTTTGGAGTAGTTTTAGACGAAAAGAAGAATAAAGAAACTATTGGAAAAGAAGGAGAGATAAGTAAAGAAGAATCAAGAGTAAAAATTTTTGTAATCCCTACCAATGAAGAATTAAGAATTGCTTTTGATACATATCAAATAATTAAAAAATCATTTAGTGAATAAAAAAAACAGAAGTAATAACACATTTCTCTGATGTTGAATAAGACAGAATAATTTTACAATTATTTATTTTAAATAAAAGGAAAGGTTTTTCATTCTTCCAACCAATTTTTATTTCCTTTAAATAATATTTTTTCTGTAATTTTTCAGGCAATGCTTTCCATATAGATTCTTTAAAAGAAAAAGAAATGCACATTTTTAAAATGTCTCCTTGCAAATATTTTATTTCTTCGTCTGAAAAAATTTTTTTTAAAAATCTTTCTTTATATTTTTTGTATGCTTTTTCAAATCTATAAATTTCTACTATGTCAATGCCTAATTGGATATCCATTTTTTATAAAATTAAGTATTTTCTTCTTAAAAATTGGGTGAAAAAATCTATAAGTAAGGTGAGTCCCAGGATACCACAAAATTTTTAATCTTTTTAATTTTTTTTTGATCTCAAAAGCGCAATAAAAAGGAACAATCATGTCAAACATTCCATTAATCATAAGAATATCAATATTTTTTAATTTCTCAATATATGTTAAAGGTTCATAAAAAAAACATTTTCTCGGTAAATTTTCAATTTCATTATATAATTTTTTTTCCATAAATTTTCTATAAATTTTATGCATCTGCCTACAAGCTTTTCTTGAGCAATCTTTTTTTAAATAAAATCTTAATAAACTTCTCCATGTTATAAGTTCTAAATTTGCCCCTGAAATTAAAAAAATACATTTTTTTATTTCTTTTACTATTCCAGAAATCACAAAACCAATAATTCCTCCCAAACTTATTCCCATAAGATTAATATTTTTTATTTGCAAATTGTCTTCTATAAATCTGATTATACCTTTTATTTCAGCAACTCTTTCTTTAAAAAAATAAAAAAACTCTTTATCTTTTTTATTTAAATTCGCCTCTGTTAAATCAAAAATACAAATCGCTATCTTATTCTTTAATAAAAATTTGAATTGTTTAAATATATTGTCTTTATTTTTTTCATTGAAACCTGCTCCAGGGATAATAATTAAAATAGAAAGGTATGAAGATGGTAGAAAAATTTCTCCTATTTTTCTTTTCTTTGAAAACAAAGAAATTTTATCAATATTATTTATTCTACTATTTTCAACATTTTCAACATTATATGCTTCTTTATAAATGTCAAATAAATTTTCCATTTTGTTTTAAATTTTACAATTTTTTTTAATAATTTACACTTTTTGTTTTATAGAAACAATATATAGATGGTAAAATATTAAGTAAATACTATGGAAAGGAATATTATAGATTTACCTTTACATTATGGAAATGCACCAAAATACCTTTTTGAGAGACAGAAAAAAATACTTTTTGAAATTGGAAGATTGATAATAATGGAATATGGGACAGAAGAATTTCTCTTTAGACTTTCCGACCCCATTTATTTTCAAGCACTTGGTTGTATTTCAGGTTTTGATTGGCATTCTTCAGGAGTAACAACTACTGTTTGTTATGCATTGAAGGAAGTTTTTAATAATAATCCCGAATATGGTTTGTTCGGTTTTGGTGGTAAAGGGAAAAATGGAATTGAAACACCGAAAGAAATAGAGATGAATCCTTATGTTGAAGATAAAGAAAAATTTATTTATATTTCAAAACTTACGGCTAAAATTGATAATAATTGTATTCAAGATGGATATATTTTATATCATCACACTATATTTGTTGATAAAAAGGGTAATTGGATAGTTATCCAACAAGGAATGAATTCTTCTAATAAATATGCAAGAAGGTATCATTGGTTTAACAGAACAACAATTGCTGAAAATAACAAATTTATAATTAAGCCGCATACAGGAATTATTTCTTCAACAAAAGAAAAAAGGGTTTTAAATTTAATAGATGAAAAATGTGAAAAATTTCAGGAAAATTTAATTGATTACTTATCCTTGTCTAAACCTGATAATATATTAAAAGAAATAAAATTTATTTTAGAAAAATCAAATTCAATTTTTGAAGCAGGAAAAAAATTTGTGTTGCCAGGACATCATTATGTAGAAATAAATTTTGATATGAAAAAATTACATAAGAATCTATATAAATTGAAAGAAAAAGAAATAAATTCATTTAAGGATATTATTTTAACTGATGGTATAGGTTTAAAAACATTAAGAGCATTATGTCTTATTTCTGAACTTGTATATGGTGTTTCAGCATCAATTAATGACCCTGCAAAATTTTCGTTTGCTTTTGGAGGCAAAGACGGACATCCATATCCTATTGATAAAGAGAATTATGATAAAACAATATATTTATTAAAAACAATAATAGATAAATCCAAAATCGGTGATAAAGATAAAATTTCAATTTTTAAAAAATTGGCATATATGTTTTAACCAGGAGGTAAAGGATGGTAAAAGATCCAAAAGAAAGGATAAAAGAACTTGTAGATCTTTTAAATTATTATAATTATATGTATTATGTTGAAAATAATCCAGTAATTAGCGATTATGAATATGATAAATTGTATAAGGAACTTGCTGAACTTGAAGAAAAATATCCTGAATATAAACTTCCTAATTCTCCTACTCAAAAAGTGGGAGGCCAGGTTCTTGAAGGTTTTAGAACTATTGAACATAAAATCCCAATGTTAAGTATGGATAATACTTATTCAAGCGAAGAACTTATAGAATTTGATAAAAAAATAAAAAGGATGGGAGATGTAAATGAAGTTGATTATGTTGTTGAATTGAAATATGATGGAGTTGCGGTTTCTCTCCATTATGAGAAAGGAGAATTTGTCCTTGGAGTAACAAGAGGAGATGGCTTTAAAGGGGATGATATTACAGAAAATTTAAAAACAATAAAGACACTGCCCTTGAAGATTACATATAGAGAACCGATTGAAGTTCGTGGAGAAGTTTATATGAGAAAAGATGATTTTGAAAAATTGAATAAAGAAAGAGAAAAAAATGGAGATGTCTTATTTGCAAATCCAAGAAATGCTACTGCGGGTTCTTTAAAATTACTTGACCCTAAAATTGTTGCTCAGAGAAATTTGCAGATTTTCGTTTATCAGGGATTTATAAAAAACGGACCTGAAACACACTGGGAAGTTTTAAATTTTTTGAAAGAAATAGGATTCCCTGTAAATCCATATAGAAAATTATGTAAGGATATTCACAAAGTTATTGAATATTGTAATGAATGGGAGAGTAAACGGTTTAATTTACCTTATAATATAGATGGGATGGTTATTAAAGTCAATTCTATACTTTTGCAAAGAACGCTTGGAACTACAACAAAAAGTCCACGATGGGCGGTTGCTTATAAATTTCCTGCTGAACAAGTAACAACAGTTGTAAAAGATGTCATTATTCAAGTTGGAAGAACAGGAACTCTTACTCCTGTTGCAATACTTGAACCTGTTCATGTAAGCGGAACAACTGTTTCAAGAGCAACATTACATAATTTTGATGAGATCAAACGACTTGGTATTAAAATAGGAGATAGGGTTTTTATAGAAAAAAGTGGAGAAATTATTCCCAAAGTTGTAAAAGTTATTCCAGAAGTAAGAACAGGTAAAGAAAAAAACATCCCTATTCCTGAATTCTGCCCTGTGTGTAAAAGTAAAGTCGTTAAAGACAAAGAGGAAGTAGCAATAAGATGTCCAAATATTAGATGTCCTGCACAGGTTAAAGAAAGAATTATTCACTTTGTAGGAAGAGATGCTATGAATATAGAAGGGTTGGGAGAGAAATGGGTTAATATTCTTGTAGATAAGGGATTACTTTCTGATTATGGAGATATTTATTATTTGAAATATGATGATTTAATAAAGATTGAAAGAATGGGTGATAAATCAGTAAAAAATTTACTTGACTCAATAGAGAGAAGCAAATCAACGCCTTTTGCTAATTTAATTTATGCTCTTGGTATAAGACATATTGGTGTCCATGCAAGTGAAATTCTTGCAAATGAATTTAATTCAATAGACGAACTAAAAAATGCTGGTTTTGAAAAATTATCTTCCATTTCAGAGATAGGTCCTATTATGGCAGAAAGCATAATAGATTTTTTTAATAACGAGGAAAATTTAAAAGTTATTGAAAAACTGAAAAAAGCAGGTGTAAGGATGGAAAAAGAAAAGACTGAAGAAAAAAAAGATATTCTTTCAGGTTTAAGTTTTGTTATAACTGGAACATTAAAAAACTATTCAAGAAATGAGATTGAAAATTATATTAAAAAACTTGGTGGAAAAGTTTCTGATTCTGTTTCAAAAAAGACAGATTATCTTATATGTGGAGACCAACCAGGTTCAAAATTACAAAAAGCGCAGACACTTGGGGTTAAAATTATAAGCGAAGAAGAATTTGAAAAACTTGTGAAATCAAGGATGAATAAATGAATATGAAAGATTTAATTGAAAAATTTGAGGAGCATTTAATAATAGAAAAAAATTTATCTTTTAATACTGTTTCTGCTTATAAAAATGACCTTTCAAAATTTAAAAATTTTATGTATGAGAAAAAAATAAATTTAAATAAAGTTAATTCAGAAGATATTACCCATTTTGTTCTATTCTTAAAGAAAATGAATTATTCTCCTACAAGTATTGTAAGGATTTTGTCTGGAATAAGAAATTTCTATAAATTTTTATTGGCAAGAGGATATGTAAATAATAAAGAGATGAAGATTGATACTCCTAAAATTGAAAGAAAACTGCCGGATGTCCTAACAGAAGAAGAAATTAATAAAATTCTAAGTATAGATAAAATTTCAAGAAAACATATAAGAAATTTAGCAATACTTGAACTTTTTTATAGTTCAGGATTAAGGGTCTCTGAATTGTGTAATTTAAAAATTGAGGATGTAAATTTAGATGCTGGTTTTATAAAGGTTAAAGGAAAAAGACAGAGGGAAAGGATCTCTTTATTGAATAAAAATACGATAGAACTATTAAGAAAATATTTAAACGAGAGAAAAAAAAGTATAAATGAGTATCTCTTTTTGAATAGCAGGGGAGAAAAAATTTCAAGACAGAGTGTATGGAAAATAGTTAAAAAATATGCAAAATATGCGGGTATTAATAAAAATGTTAAACCACATACATTAAGACATACTTTTGCTACTCATTTGCTAAAAGAAGGACTTGATTTAAGAGTTATTCAGGAATTGCTTGGACATAAATCAATATCCACAACAGAGATTTACACACATATGGATAGAAAAAAAATAAAAGAATTATATAAAAAATTTCATCCAAGAGCATAATTATATTGATATTTAGAATATTTTGGTTTATATTTTAAATATGAAAGTTTTTTATATAATTTTAGTCCTTTTTTTAAGTGCAATGATAGGAAGTTGCATTGGAGAAATTTTGCTTTTTTTTATTCATCCTGGAACATTTTATTATGATTTTCTATCAAAATCTACAAACTCTATATTGAGTATAAATAATTTGGACTTAAGAATATTTAAAATAACATTTTCTATAAACTTTAAAGTAAATTTTTTTACTCTTTTAGGTTTAATAGGTGGTGCACTTTACTCTTTAAGAAAGGTATAATTTTACTATGAGTTTAAAATTTTTTCTAAAAACATATGGATGCCAGATGAATTTTGATGATTCTGATAGATTGAGAACTCTTTTAAAAATTAATGGTTTTGTTGAAGTTGAAAATCTCCAAAATGCAGATTTTGTAATAATAAATACATGTTGTGTCAGACAACATGCGGAGAATAGAGCAATTTCTTTTTTGTGTTCTCATAAATTATTAAAAAATAAAAAAATATTCTGCCTTGTTGGTTGTGTTCCATCTTTGTATAGAGATGAAATTTTTAAAAAATATGAATTTATTGATATTATTTGCGGAACAAATTCTTATAAAAAATTTGTTTCTGTTTTGAAAAATTATAATGGTGAAAAAATTTCTATTTTTGAGGAGGACGAAGGATTTCTTAGAGAACCATTAATACCAGCGGCTAAAAACAAATTATCAAGTTTTTTATCAATTACAAAAGGATGTGAAAATTTCTGTTCATATTGTGTTGTTCCATATACAAGAGGAAAACTTGTAAGTAAACCATCAAATATTGTTATTAATGAAATAAAGCAACTTGTTGAAAAGGGAGTAAAAGAGATTTTTTTAATTGGACAGAATGTAAATGAATATGGAAAAGATATAGGAGAAAGATTTGTTGATTTACTTTATAAAATTAGTGAGATTGAGGGAATTTTGAGAATTGGATTTTTAACATCTCATCCAAAAGATATACCCGATGAGCTAATTGATTGTTTTGTTAATATAAAAAAACTTTATAAACATCTTCATCTTCCACTTCAATCGGGTTCAAATAAAATATTAAAATTGATGAATAGAAAATATACTGCTGAAAAATATCTTGAAATAATTGAAAAAGTAAGAAAAAAGGTTAATAATATTTCTATTACATCAGATATAATAGTTGGATTTCCTTATGAAGAAAAAAAGGATTTTTTAGAAACATATAATTTAGTTAAAAAAATAGAATTTGATGACCTTTTTGTTTTTAAGTATTCTCCAAGACCTCAAACAAAAGCATCAGAATTTTTAGATACAGTATCAGAAGAAGAAAAGAGGGAAAGACATTTTCACATTTTAAATCTGCAAGATAAAATTTCATTATTGAAGAATAAGAAAGTAGAAGGACAGATATTAGATACTTTTATAAAGGAAAAAAGTTTTAAAAAGGAAAATACTTACATTGGAAGAACAGAGACAAATAAACCTGTTTTGGTAAATTTTCAGAAAGATATAACAGGAAAAGTTTTAAAAATTAGAGTTATTGAAGGATTAAGACATTATTTTATAGGAGAAGTTTTGTGATAGTAAAAAATAATAAAAACGGTGATAAAGAGCATAATGAAAGATGTTAAAATTTTATATAAATCTACCTCTTCCTTATATTTTATTCCTTTTGAAATTACTTCTAATTCTAATACATGTATATCTCTTTTTCCATAATGTTGGTTGCAAAATTTATTATAGATTCCTTTTATTCTTACAATATCACCTTTAACCTTATATTTTCCATAATTTTCAATTTTTTCTACTTCCTTTTTGTTAACAAATATTCCAATGAGGTAGGCATCATCTTTTAAATTTATCCATATATTTTCTTTATTACCAATTTTTTCACCAATTACTTCTCCCTGAATTATAACTATTTTCCCATCATAATAATCCTCCTTTTCATAAAGATCTATAATCTTTACAATCTCTTCTGAATACAAACCCACAAAGATAATAAAAAATAAAAAAATATTTTTCATTCTTTACTCCTTAAGGAAAATAAATAACTGATAAAAACAAAGACAGAGAGAAATTCTAATCTTCCAAGGTACATTTCAAAAATATAAACAATTTTTAATAAGTTTGGCATGGAGGGATTTGTTATTCCTACCGAGAGTCCAACATTGGCACATGCTGATGTAGATTCAAAAATTGAATATAAAAATGGATATCCATAAAAAGTTCCAATTAAACTACCTAAAAAATAAGTAAATATAAAAAGAATGAGAATTATAGAGGATGTTTTAACTTGTGAATCTGCCAGTTCTATATCTTTTAAATGATGAAATTTTTCAATAATTATGGATGCGGTAGGAGAAGTATATAATTTTATTTCTTTTTTTATTTCTTTTATTATCAATCCAATCCTTAACATTTTTATTCCACCAGAAGTTGAACAGGAACATCCTCCAAAACCCATGGCAATTACTAAAAAAATAAGTGATAACTCAGGCCAATTTTTAAGGGAGAAAGAATCTATATTGGAATATCCAACACCTGTGTGAGAAGAAATTAATTGATAACTAACTACTCTAAAGTTGGCAAAAAAATTTAAAGAAGATGAATTTTTTGAAAATACCAAAAAAGTAAAAATTGTTAAAATTGTTATACTTATTAAAAATACTTTCAGTTCATAGTTTTTGAATATTTCTTTTATTTTTCCTGTCCATATACTATAATGAAGTCCAAAATTTAAAGCACCAAGGCATGCAATTAAAGATGTTAATATCTCAATTAAAGGATTATGATAATAATTTATATTCTGTGATTGAACAGCAAAACCTGCCGTGTCCCAGCCAGCCATAAATATACATAAAGCATGAAAAAATGCTCTATTTGGAGAAAAACCATTAAAAAAAATATTTATTATTCCTATGACAAGAGTAAAAATTATTAAATAACAAGAACTAACAAACCATATAAATTTTGCAGTTTTAAAAATATTTGGTAGAATTTTTTCTTCTCTGCCTTCTCCTACATAAATTTTGAAAGCACTTGTTCCTTTAAAAAATATAATTAGACCAATAAGAATAATTCCCTGTCCACCAATAAAACACATAAAATGACGCCAGAAATTATAACAATGAGCCATATGGTCAAGGTCGTTAACCAAAACAAGACCAGTTGTTGCAAGAGCACTCATTGATTCAAAACAGGCGTCTAAATAGGAATTGTAATGACCAGATAAAAAAAGTGGAATAGCTCCTATAAACATGTAAATTAACCAGATTATAGCAGTAATACTCATACTTTGTCGCCAGTTTAAATCTGTTTCTTCTGGAAAAAGCGTAATTAAAGAATATCCTAAAAAAATAGAAAAAAGAGAC
>JAMWBY010000049.1 GCA_023818745.1 Candidatus Omnitrophota bacterium | reverse complement strand
ACAATGTTAAAAAGGTCCTCCTTAAAAGGTTAGTTATAAAAAATTTAGTTAGAATAAGCATTTTTTATAAAGAAATGTAAATGCCAGTGGGTTGTTATTAAGTCCTTTTAAAAATTAAAAATAAGATTAGAAGAAATTTTATCTAATATTATTGAAGACAAGGACAAAATTGCTTCTTATTTTTAGTAAATTTTTTTTAAAATTAGTTAAGTAGGAGTGGTAACAATCCATAGGACTGTTTGGCTTAGGTTGACAAATTTTAATATAAAAATTAAAATGGATAAATGGCTGAAATAATAATTTTTTTAATAATTGTATTTTTTTCTGTAATAATTCATGAAATTTCTCATGGGTATATTGCTTTTAAAAATGGGGACCCAACAGCTAAGTATATGGGCCGTCTTACTTTAAATCCGATTTCACATATAGACCCTATTGGAACTCTTTTACTTCCTTTTATACTTATAATTATTCGTTCTCCAATCCTTATAGGTATCGCAAAACCTGTTCCAATAAATCCTTACTATTTTAGAAACTATAAAAAAGGTATGATAAGTGTTGGACTTGCAGGTTCAATAAGTAATATTTTGCTTGGAATTTTTTTTGCTTTTCTTTATAAGTTTTTTCCATCTGGAACATTCAGTGAATATTTAAAAATGGGGAGTTTTATAAATTTTATACTTGCTTTTTTTAATTTAATTCCAATCCCACCCCTTGATGGTTCAAGAGTGGTTTTAGTTCTATTACCCTATAATTTAAGGATTAAGTATGAAACCATAGAAAGGTATGGAATATTTATAGTTATTTTTATGGCTATGATAGGTTTACTTAATTGGCTTTCACCTTTGAGTTATTCGTTAATGAACTTTTTTATTAATCTTTAAAATCCTTATTTTTTTCAGGTATAATTTAAATAAAATTTTGTGCTGGTTTTTATGCATTTTGAGGAGGTATAAAATGAAAAATAATTTTTATGTTGTAGTAAGTTTTTTTGCTGAAATAGGGTGGCAATCACTTGGTAAAATTGCTAATCCACTTACAGGTAAAATAGAGAAGAATCTTGAAATTACAAAACAAATTATAGAAATACTTGAAACACTCAAAGAAAAAACAAAAGGCAATTTAACAGATGATGAAAACAGAATTTTAATATCTACAATAACAGACCTACAATTGAATTATGTAGAAGAAGTTTCAAAAGAAAAACAAAATAAAAATGGAACAGATAAAGAATAAGTTAAAAAAATTGCCAGATTCTCCAGGTGTATACTTAATGAAAGATAAAGATGGAAATGTAATATATGTTGGTAAAGCATCATCTTTGTCAAAAAGAGTTAGTTCATATTTTACATCTTCAGGAAACAATACAAAACTTCTTGTTTTATCTGAGAAAATTTATGATTTTGAAGTAATTCCTGTTGCGTCTGAAGCAGAAGCACTTATACTTGAAAATCAACTTATAAAAAAATATCAACCAAAATATAATACTAATTTGAAAGATGATAAAAGTTATCCTCTTCTTAAAATTACAAAAGAGGATTTTCCATCAGTTCAAATAGTTAGGGAGAAGAAAAGAAAAGATTCAATTTATTTTGGGCCTTTTACAAATAAAAAATTACTTAAAGAGACAATTAGATTTTTAAGAAAATTTTATCCTGTGAGGAACTGTAAGAAGGATATTTATTCTGGGAAAGTGAAACTTTGTATCCAGTATCATATAGGAAGATGTTCAGGCCCTTGTGAAAATAAAATAGGGAAAGAAGAATATCATAAACTTGTAGAAGGGATTATTGCTTTTTTTGAAGGTAAATATAAAGAATTTGAAAAGAAGTTAAAAAAATGGATGGCAGAAGAGGTTGAAAAATTAAATTTTGAAGAAGCGGATAAAATAAAAAAGAGATTATTTTTATTGAATGAATTATCCAAAAAGTTTCCAATAAGGCAGGAAGAAGATTTATATAAATATAGTGAAGAAAATACTCTTTTTAATCTTACTAAAATATTAAACTTAAAAAAAATACCAAATTTAATAGAGGGTTATGACGTTTCTAATATTAGAGGAGATTTGGCAGTTGGAAGTAAAGTCGTTTTTTTAGGAGGTATTCCATATAAGAAAGAGTATAGAAGGTATAAAATAAAAAGTGTTGAAGGTATTGATGACTATAAAATGCTTCAAGAAATTTTGACAAGAAGATTTGATTCAGAAGAAGAAAGAAAAAGATTGCCTGATTTAATTCTTGTAGATGGAGGTAAAGGGCAGTTAAATGCTGCTTTGTCAGTTTTGAAAAAATATAATTTAAACATTCCTGTGATTTCTCTTGCCAAAAAAGAAGAGAAGATTTATTTGGACTGGAAGAAACAACCAATAAAACTTGATTTTTCTAAACCAGAACTTCAACTTCTCCAGAGAGTAAGAAATGAAGCACATAGATTTGCAATTTTTTATCACAGAAAATTAAGAAGTAAAGAATTTAAGTTTTCTTTTCTTGATGAAATTGAAGGCATTGGTGAAAAAACTAAAAAAAAGATTATAATGAATTTTCCTAATTTAAATAGTTTTTTAAAATGTGCGGTTGAGGACTTAAAAAAAATAGGAATTAGAGAAAAATTAGCTATTGAAATTATAAAAAGAACAAAGGAGGTGATAATAGATGAAAAAAATAAATGAAAAAGTTTTGAATTTTGGAATTGGTTCTTTTTACTATATTAAGGATAAATTTAAAAACATTTTGGAAGAAATAGAAAAAAAAGGAGAACAACATTCTCATGATTTTGAAGTTTTAAAAAAAGAGGTAGATAAGTTATTTAACATACCTAAAAAACTTTTTAAAGAATTTATAAAATCATGTGGTTTTATAACAAAAGAAGATTTTGAAAAATATAAGGAAGAAATAAAAAATGATTAAATTTATTGATGAGGCAGAGATATTTGTAAGAGGAGGGAAGGGTGGAGATGGTTGTGTTGCTTTTAGAAGGGAAAAATTCGTTCCAAAAGGTGGACCTTGGGGAGGAGATGGAGGCAAAGGAGGAGATGTTATATTTAAAGCAATAAAGAATAAAAAAACATTGATTGATTTTCATTTTCAAAGACATTTTTTTGCTGAAAATGGAGGTCATGGTAGTAGTAATAACAAAAAAGGCAAAGATGGGAGAGACCTTATTATTGAAGTTCCATTAGGAACTATAATAAAAGAGATAATTGATGGAGAGGAGAAAATAATTGCTGACCTTTTGAATGAAAATGATTATATAATTGTAGCAAAAGGAGGAAAAGGCGGGTTAGGAAACACTCATTTTAAGTCATCAACTAATCAAGCACCAAGAATTGCTACAAAAGGAGAGAAAGGAGAGGAAAAGAAAATAAAACTGGAATTGAAACTAATAGCAGATGTTGGAATAATTGGTTATCCTAACAGTGGTAAAAGCACTCTTTTATCAAAAATTTCAAAGGCAAGACCTAAAATTGCGGATTATCCTTTTACAACTCTTGAACCAAACCTTGGACTTGTTAACCTTGGAGATTATAGAAGTTTTGTTGTTGCTGATATTCCTGGATTAATTGAAGGTGCGTCAAAAGGTAAAGGTCTTGGAATAAAATTTTTAAAGCATATAGAAAGAACAAGAATTTTAATTCATCTGATAGATATGAGCGAAAATGATATAATAAATAAATACGAAAACATAAGGAAAGAACTTGAAAATTATAGTGAAAAACTTTTGATGAAAAAAGAAATTATCGTTGGAAATAAAATAGACCTTGATCAAAGTAAGAAGAATATAAAAAATGCAAAGGAATATTTCAAAGAAATTTATTTTATTTCAGCTCTTACAGGAGAGGGGGTAAAAGAATTACTTGAAAAAATCTGGAAGGAGTTAAACAATGATTGAGATAAAACTAGATGAAATTAGGAAAAAATGGGATGATTTAAAGGAAAAATTTAAAATCAAAGAGGACTTAAGAAATTTTGAATTACTTGAAAAAGAAATACATGATAAAGGATTTCTTGATGATAAGAAAAAAATAGAGATGTGGAGTATATTAAAAGAAAGAAAAGAAAAAGTTGAAGAAATTGATAAAGATATAAAAGAGGCACAGACAATATGTGAACTTTTACAAACACATCCTGATGAGGAACTTAAAAAAGAAGGAGAAGAAATTTTAAATAGAATTGAAGAAAATATAAAAAAAATCAAATTTGAATTTATCTGGAAAGAAGAGGATTTCAATAATGCAATAATCACATTGCATTCAGGTACAGGCGGAACAGAGGCATGTGATTGGGTGAGTATGCTTTGGAGGATGTATAGTAAATGGTCTGCAAAAAAGGGTTATGATGTTAAAGTTATTGATTTCCTTCCTGGAGAAGAAGCAGGTCTTAAAAGAATAACTGCAATAATATCTGGCGAAAAAGCATATGGATATTTAAAAGGAGAAACAGGAGTTCATCGTCTTGTAAGAATTTCTCCATTTGATGCAAATAGAAGAAGACATACAAGTTTTGCAGGTGTAAGTGTAATTCCAGAAGTAAAAGAGGATATAAAAATTGAAATAAAAGATGAAGACATTGAAATTGAAACTTTTCGTGCAGGAGGGCATGGAGGTCAAAATGTTAATAAAGTAGAAACAGCGGTAAGGATAAAACATAAACCCACAGGAATAGTAGTTCAATGTCAGAATGAAAGAAGTCAATTTAAGAACAAAGAAATTGCTTTAAAAATATTGAAAAGTAAATTGTATCAACTTTATCTTGAGGAAAAAAAGAAAAAAGAAGAAGAAAAGAGAAATCAGGAAAAAGAAATTACATGGGGAAGTCAAATAAGATCATATATTTTTTGTCCTTATACTCTTGTAAAAGACCATAGAACAGAAGTTGAAACATCTAATGTTGAAGGAGTAATGGACGGCGAAATTGATATGTTTTTAGAGGCGGAAATAGAATGGTTGGCGAAAAGATAAAAGTTCTTATAAGTGCTGGACCTACAAGAGAATATATAGACCCAATAAGATTTATAAGCAATCCTTCAACAGGGAAAATGGGATATTTAATTGCTGAATGTGCAAAAAAAATGGGATATTCTGTTATTCTTGTGAGTGGTCCAACTCATTTAAAACCACCTAAAAAAGTTAAATTTATAAAAGTTGAAACAGCGAAAGAAATGCAAAGAGAAATTTTGAGACATTTCCCACAAGTAGATATTCTAATAATGGCAGCAGCAGTAAGTGATTGGAGACCATATAGAAAATTTAAGAATAAACTTAAGAGAAAAAAAGAATGGAATTTAAAACTTATTCCTAATCCAGATATTTTAAAAAGTGTCTCAAAAATTAAAAAAGAAAATCAGATAGTTGTTGGCTTCGCACTTGAAACAAACCAAATCATAAAAAATGCAGAAAAAAAATTAAAAGAAAAAAAACTTGACCTTATCATAGGAAATACACCTGATTTTTTTGGAGATGGTAAGAAATCAGATGTTTGTTTTATATTCAAGAATGGCAAAATTTTAAAATATAAAATAAAAAAGGAACAACTTCCTATTTTACTTTTCAAAAAAATTTTTAAACAAAATTTAATTATTGCAAATCAGATTTACAAAGTTCGTTTATAAATTCATACACATTTAAGAAAGCAATTGATTTATCTGAAATGTTTAATATCCCTTTGTTTTCTTCAGATAATTTATAAACTTCTTCATCAAAAGGTAATTTAAATGCAACAGGAACAGGGAAATTTATATTGTTTCCAATTTTATTACCTAATAGTTCATTTATCACAAGATATGTTTTTTTTATATTTAATTCAAGATTATTTATCATATTGTAAATACTTTCAGCAGTTCTCAAAGAAATTTTATCGGATAAAGAAACAACAAATAAAACGTCAAGGTTGCCAGAAGTTCTTCTTGATATATGTTCCATTCCTGCCTCATTGTCCATAACAATAAATTTATAGTTCTTTTCTATCTTTTCCATCCATTCTCTTAAAAGATTATTTGCATAACAATAACATCCAGGGCCCTCAGTTCTTCCCATAACAAGTAAATCAAATCCTTTTTCTTCCATTATAGCTTCTTGAACCCTCATTTCAAGATATTTTGATTTTTCTATTCCATATGGTAGATTATTTTTAATTTTTTCTATTTCATTTACTATTTCAACAAGTGATTTAGGTTGAGCAATCCCAAGATTTTCTGCAAGATTACTGTTAGGGTCAGCGTCGATCGCAAGAATTGGTTTTTGTTCCAATTTTAAAAGAGAAAGTATAATCAAACAAGATAGTGTTGTTTTTCCAGTTCCTCCTTTTCCTGCAACTCCAATTTTAAACATTTTTCTCCTTTCTTTTAAAAATCAGTATGGGGTATGAAAAGCGATTTTAAGTATTCTTCCATATAAATAGGACTTCTTGATAAGTCAATGTAAGTAAGTTTCTTAATTATTTCTTTTGATAAGTTTCTAAAATCTTCACTCAAAATATATTCTTCCGCACCAATTAAAGAAGTATTCCCAAGAAATTTAAATCTTTCAATTGGTAAATTTGGGAAAAGGCCAATTTCAATTGATTTTTCAACATCAATATGACTTCCAAAGCCGCCTGCAATATAAAAATTTTTAATATCTTCAAATTTAATACCAAGTGTCTTTAAAATTGTTGAGATTGCAGAATAAATTGCTCCTTTTGCTCTTATAAGATTATCTATATCTGCTTGTGTTATTACAATATTTTCACCATTTGATTTTTGAGAGACGATAAATTCTTTCATTCCATATTCTTCTATTATTCTATTATTTTTAGTAATAAAAACTCCGCTTCTATTGATGATTCCGTTTTTAAAAAGTTCACATAATAATTCAATATATCCAGAACCACAGATTCCAATTGGTTTTTCATTTCCTATTGTTTCATAATAAACATTATTATTATTTATTTTTACCTTTTGAATCGCTCCTTTTATAGCTCTTACACCATTTTTAACACCACTACCTTCAAAACAGGGACCAGCAGAGGCAGAACAACATACAAGAAAATCCTTATTTCCTACAACTATTTCGCCATTTGTTCCTATATCAACAAAAAGTGAAAGTTCTTTTTCTTTATAGATTCCGGATACAATTATTCCTGATGTAATATCTCCACCAACATAAGGATATCCCCCAGGAACAACAGATAAAGTTCCGTTTGAATTTATCTTTATGCCTACATCTGCACATTTAAAATTTGGGAAAATATTTGCGACAGGAATATAAGGTTCTTTTCTTAAAAAAGATGGATTTATTTTTAGAAGTAAATGAACCATCGTCATATTTCCTGAAATAACTACACATGTGATATCGTTTGGAAAAATATTGCAACTTTCAGAAAGATTTAAAATAAGTTCATTTATAGTTTCAATTACAACATTATGAAGTTTTTCAAGACCATCTTTTTTTTCGGCAAAAACAATTCTTGAAATTATATCGTCTCCAAAACTTGCCTGTTTATTAAATGTTATTTCTGTTTTTAAAATTTCTCCTGTATTTAAATCTACTAAACTTGCTGAAATAGTAGTTGTTCCAACATCAACAGCAATCCCATAATTTTTATTTGATGTATCTCCTTGCTCTACATTTATAATTTCATTAATTCTCTCACCATTTATAAAACTCACTGTAATTTCCCACAAACTTTTCCTTAATAAATTAGGTAATTTTCTTAAATTTGGAAGGTCAATTGTAAAATCTTTTTTATTTTCAATCTTTTTTAAACTTCTTAGTAATCTTTCATAATCACTTAAGGTATCATCAAAACTTGGATGTGGTAACTTTAAAAATATTTTTTTAATGAATGGAGAATGCTTAAATAATTCTTTAAAATCATATTTTTTTCTTTCAAATTCTTTCCCTTTTTCGAATAATTTTTCTGGAATTATAGTTTCAGGCAGAATTTCAATTTCTAAATTTCCTAATACTTTTGTTCTACAAGCAAGATATATATTTTTTTCTTTTTCTTCTTCTGTTATCTTTTCAGTTGCTTCTGAATAAAAATCACCATTTAAAATTTTTACCTTACATTTTCCACAGATACCTTTACCTCCACAAATTGACGTTATAAAAATATTTCCTTGGATAAGTGCAGATAAAATATCAGTTTCTTTTATTACTTTGATTTTTTTGTTAAATGGTTGAACTGTTAAAACAAAATATTCCTTCATTTTAGAACCTCTTCAATGTCTACATTTTCCTCAATAAGTTTCTGAGCAATTTCTATTTTATCTATATCGTTTTCAGTAAGTTTAACAACAAGTTCGTTTATTTTTGAAGCAACCTCGTAGGTTCCATCTTCTGCAAGAATAGTTGGGAAATCATATTTTTTTATAAGGTCCATAATTGTTTTATGTGGATATAACCCCCCAGTTAAAATTATTCCTTTAATTAAATTCTGTGTTGTTGTAGTAAGTGCTGCAAGAATTATATCTTCCCTATCTCCTGGGGTTATTAATAAAGAGTCGGGTTTAAAATAATCAAGAGCATGTCTTGGTGTCATTGCTCCAACAACAATATTTTTAATTTTTTCTCTCATTTTATTCCATCCAATAAGTATTTTCCCTTCTATTGCATCACATATTTGTAAAAGATTTGGTTTTGTTAAATATTCTTCATAAGGAATTAGTCCAAGAAGTTTTATGTTTATTTTATTAAAAAACTTATTTAAATATTTTTCAAGAACATCTCTTTTTTCTCTTTGAACTTTGTTTATGATTGCTCCTTTTACAAAAACATTTTTTTCTTTAAAAAGGGAAAGATTTAAACTTATTTCATCAGCAGGTTTTCCAATGCCACCTATTGAAATTATAATCACAGGTGAGTTAAGTATTTTTGCCACTTCTGCATTATTCAGATCAAAAATAGAACCAACTCCTGCGTGTCCTGTCCCTTCAATTAAAACAATATCTTTATTTTCAGAAATTCTATTATAACTTGATATAATTTTTTCAATAAGTGCTTCCTTATTTGGATTGTCAAGATAATTTCTTGTAAAACCCTCTTCAACTGCAATAGGATTCATATCTTCAAGATTGTCTTCTAATTTACATATTTTTTTTATCAAAAAAGCATCCTTATCAACTTTTTTACCATCAATATCCAAATATTTCTGTCCAACTGGTTTTATAAATCCAATTTTTTTAACATATTTTTTTAAAGTAAGGAAAAGACCGATACTTATAACTGTTTTCCCGTCATTTTGTCGGGTTGCTGCAATAAAGATGTTTTTCATATTTATTATTATATCATTTATTGACATTTTGTGTAATTAGAATATAATAATTAAAGGGCGGTTAGCTCAGTTGGTTAGAGTGCCACGTTGACATCGTGGAGGTCACAGGTTCAAGTCCTGTACCGCCCACCCAAGGATTTTTTGAAGAACTACAGCAAGGGGTCAAGAGAATCATAGTAATTACA
>JAMWBY010000048.1 GCA_023818745.1 Candidatus Omnitrophota bacterium | reverse complement strand
CAATTTTTCTCCAACATCATCTTTTAACTCTGTAGGAAATGGACCCATTCCAACTCTTGTTGTATACGCTTTGGCAACTCCTATAATTTTTTCAATTTTTTTAGGAGAAATTCCCAAGCCAGTGCATGCTCCTCCTGAAATAGGATTTGAAGCAGTTACATAGGGATATGTCCCAAAATCAATATCAAGAAATGTCCCTTGAGCACCTTCAGCAAGAATTTTTTTCCCTTTTTCAATTGCTTCATTTATATATAAGCATGTGTTTATAGCAAATTTTTTAATTTCCTTCCTGTAAAATTCATATTCCTTAAAAATTTTTTGAGGACTTAAAATTTCCTCTTTATAATATTCACGAAATAGATAGTTCTTTACTTCAAGCGCAATTTTTAATTTTTCCATAAAAACATCATCATCTATAAAATCAATGACTCTTATGCCTATTCTTCCATATTTATCAGTATATGTTGTCCCTATCCCTCTTCCAGTAGTTCCAAGTTTCCCTTTGCCTCTAAATTTATCTTCAACCTGGTCAAGAATTTTATGATAAGGAAGAGTAATATGTGCATTTTCAGCAATAAATAATTTTTTTTCCACATCTATCCCATTTTTTTTCAGAGATTCTATTTCCTCAAACAAAGCAACAGGGTCAATAACCACTCCATTACCAATTACACAAATTTTATTAGGATGGAGTATCCCTGAAGGGAGTAAATGAAATATGTATTTTTTATTGTTTACCACAACTGTATGTCCAGCGTTTGCTCCTCCTTGATATCTTGCAATTATATCAACTTTTTCTGCAAGATAATCAATGACTTTCCCTTTCCCTTCGTCTCCCCATTGAGTTCCAACTACAACTTCTACCATTTTGCCCCCATTTTTTCAATTATGGCTTTACCCATTTCAATAGTTCCAACATAACTTTCACCCGAATTTTTAAAATCATAGGTTACATATTTTCCTTCTTTTATAACTTCTGCCATTGCTTTTTCAATTTTTTCTGCTGCTTCTGTTTCTCCAATATAATCAAGCATTAGAATTCCTGCCAAAATCATAGCACAAGGATTTACCTTATTCAGTCCTTTATATTTTGGAGCAGAGCCATGGGTTGGTTCAAAAATTGCAACATCTTCTCCTATATTTGCTCCTGCTGAAAGACCAAGTCCTCCAACAAGACCAGCACATAGATCAGAAAGAATATCTCCATAAAGGTTTGGACATACAATTACATCATAAATTTCTGGTTTCTGCACAAGTTGCATAGCCATATTATCTACAATTTTATCCTCAAATTCAATATCAGTATATTCCTTTGCAATATTTTTGGCAACTTCCAGAAAAAGTCCATCAGAATATTTCATAATGTTCGCTTTATGAACAACTGTAACTTTTTTTCTGTTATTTTTTCTCGCATATTCAAATCCAAATCTAACTATTTTTTCTGAATTTTCAACAGATATCGGTTTTATACTAATTCCTGTATTTTGACTTAAATTTTTTCCTGTTGTTTTTTCAATAAATTCAATGAGTTGTAATGTTTCTGCTTTACCTCTTTCAAATTCAATGCCTGCATATAAATCTTCCATATTTTCTCGTATTATAACAATATCTACATCTTTAAATTTTGTTTTTGCTCCTTCATAAATTTTAAATGGCCTTAAACATACATATAATTTAAAATGTTGTCTTAAAAAAACATTTATGCTTCTAAAACCTGTTCCAACTGGAGTTGTTATAGGTCCTTTAAGACAAATTTTATTTTCTGCAATTGACTTTATTGTTTCATCTGGAATAGGTGTTCCATACTTCTCAATGCATTGTTCACCTGCCATTTTTATATCCCACTCTATTTCTACTTCTGTTGCTTCAATACATTTTTTTGTAACTTCTGTAATTTCAGGACCTATACCATCACCAGGAATAAGTGTAATTTTATAACTCATAGGTTACTCCTTATAATTTTAAACTTCAAAATTGTTATATTTTTTTAAGTAAGCTACTACTCCCCCTTCTTTCATGATCTTAATTAAAAAATCAGGGATTTTGGTTCCATAAATTTCTATTTCTTTAGTAAGATTTTTTATTTTCCCTTCTTCAAGAAATATCTCAATTTCATCTCCATCTTCAAATTTATCTGTATCACATTCAATTAAAATTAAACCATTGTTTATCGCATTCCTATAAAAAATCCTTGCAAAACTTTTAGCAAGTACTGCCGAAATTCCTGCATGTTTAATTACAAGTGGTGCTTGCTCTCTACTGCTTCCACATCCAAAGTTCCTTCCCGCAACTATAAAGTCACCTTTTTTTATTTTTTTGTAAAATTCAGGGTAAATGTCTTCCATTAAATGTTTTGCAAGTTCATCCATATCAAGTGTTTTAAACTTATATTTTCCTGAAATTATATAGTCAGTATTTATATTATCTCCAAATTTGTGAACATATCCACGAAAAATCATTTTTTTCTCCTCCTTTTTTGCCCAAATATTTTTACCATAGTTTTAAAAAAGTTTCAAATTGAAATTTTTCTAAAAAAAATATATAATTTTTTTAAAAAGGAGGTAAAATGAGAATTCTTGCAATTGGAGCACATCCAGATGACCTTGAAATTTTATGTGGCGGAACATTGGCAAAATATTCAAAAATTGGACATAAAATATTTATGGCACATCTTTGTAATGGAGATATGGGAGGAAAAGATATAACACCAGAAAAACTTGCTGAAATAAGAGATAAAGAGGCAAAAAAAGCAGCAGAATTGATATCAGCGGAAGTTTTAGGACCCATTACAGGAGACCTTGACTTGTATAATACAGAAGAAATGAGAATAAAAGTTATTGATATAATAAGATATGCAAAACCAGATATTATAATAACTCATTCACCAGAAGATTATATGCCAGACCATACAATTACAGGAACACTTGTATTTGAAGCAGCATTTACTGCAACATTACCAAATTATAAAACAAAATATCCTGCGCATGAAATTATAACTCCAATTTTTTATATGGATACAGTTGTTGGGCTTAAATTTCAACCAACTCATTATGTTGATATAACAGATTTTTTTGAAATAAAAAAACAAATGCTTTTATGTCATGAAAGTCAATATAAATGGATAAAAGGACATCACTTATCAGACCCTATAAATTTAATAGAGACGATGTCAAAATTTAGAGGACTTCAGTGTGGTGTTTTATATGCAGAGGCCTTCAGAGTAGAAAATGTATGGGGAAGAGTTAAACCAGTTGAATTAATTTAAAAATTTTGTTTATTTTTTATACTCTTTACTGTTTTTAAAATTATATCCTCTGAATTTTCAGCAACTTTACAAGCAAGAGGTAGGGTTTCATAACTTGAATTTATGCCTATTGCTTCCGAAAGACGAACATTGTCAAAGTCGGGTTTAATTTTGAGGTTGTTCTTATGCTGTAAAAATGCCTCTTTTGTAGGAATGTATCCAAGATGAAAGTTTGAATTTTGAGCAATAATTACATTTTCAAAAGGTAAAATTTTTCTTATATTTTTTCCTATCCCGGTAAAAACTTCTCCAGGTAATGTTAATATACATAATTTTTTGTTGATTGAAAAACCATTTAGATATAATTTCCACTTTTTTTCTTTCCGTTTTTCCATATTAAGAATTGAAAGACCTATTAAATATTTTAAGGTATCCTTTGGAATTTTTGAATTTAAAATTTTTTTTGCTTTTTTAACATCTTCTTCTGTATAAGAATAATAATTGAGAGTAAAATTTTTGAAAAATGGTTCTATGCTATCATATTTTCTAAATTCCATATTTTCTAATATTCTTTTGGTCCCTTCAAAAAGTTTTTCAGCGATTATTTCTTTAATCTTATTTGTTCTTGTTATATCATCTGCTGGATTTATATGGTTTATATCTCCACTTGGTCCATTAAGAATTAAAGCATTACATTTAAACTCATCTTCAATTTTTTTTCTTAAAACACCAGGCCAGTCAGCAGATATTAAATTCCCACCCATTGTATCAGGATGAAGTGCAAAATTTATTATAAATCCAATATATTTCTCATTTTCTTTAAAAACAATTACATAAAGTGTATCATCAACTTCTCCTGCACTTTTTACTATATTTTCTTTTTGGGTAAATGGATTTGTAATAATTCTACCATCTTTCATTAAATATCTTCTATTAAAGGCAATTCCATCTACTCTACTTTTTCCTACTCCTATTTCTACTTCTCTTAAATTTTTATATGCAATTTTTATACTTCCTATAATAAATAAGGGCAATATTTCTAAATATGAATCCTCTACATAAAAATTCCTTGTATATATTGAACCTTCTGGCTTTGATGTTAATGGTCCAGTATGGGTATGGGTTGCATGAATAGCAATATTCTGTGGCTTAATTTTTAGTTCTTTTGAAACAATTTCTTTAACTTTTTCTGTAGTTTCTTCTTCAATCCATATTAAATCACAAGATACCAAAGCAAATAAATTTTTTCCATCATCAATAACAATAGAATTCGCATATAGTTCATCTATAATTCCCTCTGACCTCCTATCAACAAAATATCCTACAAGGGAAAATCCAATAGGAGGAGTTATACATACCTTTCCAAACCCAACTTTCAATTTTTACTCCTATTTTTTATTTTATTTCCTCAAGATTAACAACTCTTTTTTCTTTTTCACTTATTAAAGCACATTCCATAAATTTCATAATTTCAAGTGTTTCTTCGGGATTTACTGGAGATTTACCTGTTTTAAAAAATTCAATTATTTTTTTTAATAGTTGTGAGTAAAGAGGGACTTCCAGTGAATAGGTTGTCTGATAAACTTTTTTTTCTCCAAATATAGTTGCTCCATAACTATGGGCGCCTTTTCTTGTTCCTCTTACAGTCCCTATTTTATTTTTTTCCCAGATACCAACTACAAAATGAAAATCATCTGTCGCTTCACAATATAAACTTTTACAGCCTTTTCCCATAAAAGTATACAAAATTTCAACTCCATGTATTCCATACCAGAAAAAGCCAGGATTTGTCGGTTCAAGAGTACAAGGTGAGAAAGCATCACATCCAAAAACTTCTCCAAGTTCAGGGTCTTCTTTGATTTTTAAAAGATTGAAATCGAACCTTAATGAAGAAGATGAAAAAACAGGACATTTAAATTCTTGTGCCATTTGATAAATTTTTAATGCATCATAATAGTTTGCGGCTAATGGCTTATCTATAAAAAGTGGTTTTTGTGCTTTTATAACTGGTTCTGCTTCTTTTAAATGCCTTCTTCCATCAACACTTTCAAGAAGAATCGCATCAACTTTTTTTAACAATTCTTCTATTGAATCAACAATTTCAATATTGTATTTTTCAACAAGTTCTTTTTTAAATCCATCTACTCTTGAATAACTTGCATAAAGGTCAGGACTGAATGATGGGTACCCTGCGATAATTTTCCCTCCTTTTACATGATACGGCTCATTTGCATCATTTAAAAGTTTTGTAAAAGCAACTACATGAGAAGTATCAAATCCAATTATTCCTATTTTTATTTCTGACATTTCTTCCTCCTTTCTTTTTAATTATAATAAGATATTTTTTTTATCTGTCAAGAAATTATTAAAATGTTCTGGAAAAGGCGCGATAAATTCTATAATTTTTCTTGTTTTTGGATGAATAAATGAAATTTTGTAAGAATGAAGAAATAATTTCCCTGATAATGTTTTTTCTCCTCCATATTTTGTATCTCCAAGAACAGGATATCCTAAATAAGACAAAGTTAAACGAATTTGATGAGTTCTTCCTGTGAATGGTTTTAACTTTAATAGAGTATAATTTTCAAAATGTTCTTCAACTTCTATTTCAGTGAGTGCATCCTTCCCTTTTAAAAAACGAACTCTCATTTTTGTAAGATTTTCTTTATCGGGAGAAACTTTAAATTCAACTATTTTTTTCTTTTCGGGGAATCTACCTTTTACAATTGCATAATATTCTTTTTTGATAATACGGTTTTTAAATTGTTCAATTAATGACCAGTAAGAAAAATCGTTTTTAGCAAAAACAATTACTCCACTTGTTTCTTTATCAAGACGATGAACAACTCCCGGTCTATAAGGTGCACCAATATCTGCAAGTTTTGTATGGTATAATAAAAAATTTATAAGTGTATTTGATTTTATTTTGGGAGTCGGATGTGTTAATATTCCAGAGGGTTTATTTACAACAATTATATCCATATCTTCATAAATTATATAGAGGTCTCCTTTTTCAGGTTTAATTATTTCATCTTTTTTTATATCCTCTTCAATAAGTTTTATTGAATCATTTTTATTCAGTAGATAGGATGGTTCAACTGGTTTTTCATTTACAAGGATTTTGTTTTCCTTTATAAGATTTTTTATCCTTTCACGAGAAAGTTTTAATTCTTCTTTTAAAAACTTATCAATTCTTAATTTTTCTTCTTTTTTATACTTTATTTCTTTCATTAAAAAAATTAGGGATTTTTTCTGGTAAGTTCTTTAATAAGTTCAAGCGCTATTATGTTTCTTTGAATTTGGTTGGTTCCTTCATATATTTGTGTTATTTTTGCATCTCTAAACATTTTTTCAACAGGATAATCTTTCATATATCCATATCCACCAAATATTTGAATTGCGTCAGTTGTTACTTTCATCGCAACATCAGAAGCAAAGAGTTTACACATTGCAGATTCTTTAGAAAAATCTTTTGCACCACTATCTATCATCCTTGCTGTTTGATATATTAAACACCTAGCTGCTTCTATTTGAGTTGCCATATCAGCAAGTGTATGACTTACTGCTTGAAAGGATATTATTGTCTGACCAAATTGTTTTCTCGTATGAGCATATTTTAATGCCTCCTCAAAAGCTCCCTGTGCTATACCAAGCGCCTGTGCTGCAACACCGGGTCTTGATGTATCAAAATTTTTAAGAGTTATTAGAAATCCCATACCTTCTCTTCCAAGAATATTTTCTTTTGGAACCTTACAATTTTCAAATATTAATTCTCTTGTTGCAGATGCTCTAATTCCAAGTTTTTTTTCTTTTTTCCCAAAATTAAATCCATCCATACCTTTTTCAAGAATAAATGCGGTTGCTCCTCTTGGACCTTTTGTTTTATCTGTAGAAGCAATCACAACATAAATTTCTGCTTCTCCTCCGTTTGTTATCCATTGTTTTGTTCCATTTAAAATATACCAGTCACCATCTTTTTTAGCTGTGGTGTTTAAATTTGTTATATCACTTCCTGCTTCAGGTTCTGTAACTGCAAAAGCAGCAATTTTTTCTCCTTTTGCTATTGGTGGTAAATATTTCTTTTTTTGTTCTTCATTTCCAAACATTATAATTGGAAAAGTTCCAAGCGCAGTCCCGGCATATGAAAGGGCTATTCCACTACAAACTCTGCTTAATTCTTCAATTACTAAACATAATTCTAAAACTCCACAACCAAGTCCTCCATATTCAGAAGGGATGAAAACTCCGAAAAGATCTGCTTTTGCAAGTTCTTCTACTATGTCCCAAGGAAATGTTTCATTTTCATCATATTCTGCTCTTTTCGGTTTTATTTTCTCCTCTGCTATTTTTTTAGCAAGTTCTTTAATCATTTTTTGTTCTTCTGTCAGAAAATATTCCATTCTAACTCCTTTTTAATTAAAGATAGAAAACCATGTTGTCATCTTTGTTTTATCAATAAATAATTATTCATTAAACTTTTTCAAAACAAGAGTTACATTATGCCCACCAAAACCAAAAGAATTTGAGATTGCAACCTCAACTTCTTTTTCTCTGGCTACATTTGGCACATAATCAAGGTCGCATTCAGGGTCTGGATACTCATAATTAATAGTAGGAGGAATAATTTTTGTTTTTATTGTAAGACAAGTTGATATAAACTCTATTGCTCCTGCTGCTCCAAGAGTATGACCTATCATAGATTTTATAGAACTTACAGGTATTTTGTATGCATTCTCTCCAAACAATTTTTTTATTGCTAATGTTTCACTTTTATCATTTAGGGGAGTACTTGTTCCATGAGCATTTATATAGTCAATATCTTCTGGATTTATTTTTGCATCTAAAAGTGCATATTTCATTGAAAGATATGCACCATAACCATCTGTATCTGGTGCAGTTATATGATAAGCATCACAGCTCATTCCAGCACCTATAAATTCACAATAAATATTAGCATTTCTTTTTTTAGCATGTTCAAGTGATTCAAGAATGACAATTCCTGCTCCTTCTCCCATTACGAAACCGTCTCTTTCTCTATCAAAAGGTCTTGATGCTTTTTTTGGTTGGTCATTTCTTTTTGAAAGTGCCTTCATAGAACAGAAACCAGCGAGTCCTAAAGGTGTTATACATGATTCTGTCCCTCCTGAAATTATTACATCTGCTACTCCACTTCTTATCAGATTTAAAGAGATAGCAAGAGCATGAGCACCTGAAGCACAGGCACTTACTGTACAAAAATTTACTCCTTTTAAACCATAGAGAATACTTATGTGTCCAGAAGCAATATCTGGGATTAACATAGGAATTAGAAAAGGACTTACCCTATTAGGTCCTTGTTCAAGTAAGATTTTATGTTGTTGTTCAATTATTCTTAACCCACCAATACCTGCTCCAACTATTACTCCAGCAGTATTTTTTTCTTCTTCTGAAAGCACCAGTCCGCTATCTTTAATTGCTTCTTGTGTTGCTTTTATTGCAAATTGAACAAATGTATCCATTTTCCTTTTTTCTTTCGGATGGATATTTTCAAGATTAAAATTTTTAACCTCTGCTCCTATTTGAGTATCATAGATAGAAACATCAAATGACTTAATTCTATCAACACCTGAAACTCCATTAATAAGATTTTCCCACGTTGTTTTTACATCATTTCCTACAGGTGTGACTAATCCAATTCCAGTTATAACAACTCTTTTCATTATTTTTAATTTGTTTGTTTTTTCTTTTCTATATAATCAATTGCATCTTTGACTGTTTTAATTTTTTCTGCATCTTCATCAGGTATCTCAATTCCAAATTTTTCTTCAAAATCCATCACAAGTTCAACTGTGTCAAGCGAATCTGCTCCAAGGTCTTCAACAAAAGTTGCTTCTTCTGCAACTTCAGAAGGATTTACACCTAATTTTTCTACTATAATCTCTTTTACTATTTTTCCAATTTCTTCTCTTGTCATCTTTCCCTCCTCCTTTTCTATTTTTCAGTTAAACAAAAACTTATTAATCACATTACAAGACCACCATCAATTCTAAACACCTGTCCTGTTATATAGTTAGAATTTTCAGAAGATAAAAAATATACAAGTTCAGCCACTTCTTCTGGTTTCCCAAATCTTCCAAGTGGTATTAATTTTAACATTTCTTCTTTTACTTTGTCAGGTAAATTTTCTGTCATTTTTGTCATTATATATCCAGGTG
>JAMWBY010000047.1 GCA_023818745.1 Candidatus Omnitrophota bacterium | reverse complement strand
TGACTTTATTAAAAATTACACAGAAATATTTAAACAATTTCCTTTAATTAAATTTTTAGAAATTATCAAAAAATATGAAACTGCAGATATTGAAACAGAAATTAAATTCCAATTTAAACTTTCTCAAGAATAGTTATTGACTCTATATGAGTTGTATGTGGAAACATATCAAATAAAAATATTTTTTTTAGAATATATCCTCCTTCTCTTATTTCTTTTAAATCTCTTGCAAGAGTAGATGGATTACATGAAACATATATGATAAAAGGAAAATTAACTTTTAAGATTTTTTTAATACATTTCTTACTCAATCCACCTCTTGGAGGGTCAACTATTAAATAATCAACCCCTTTTAAATCTTCTATATTATTCAAAAAGTTTTCTGATTTATCTTTATAAAATTTACAATTTCTTATATGATTTATTTCACAATTTTCAACTGCTGTGTTAATATTAAACTCTTCCCAGTCAACACCAATAACTTCTTTTACTCTATCAGAAAGAAATATTTCAATTCCACCACTTCCTGAAAACAAACCCACAATTTTACTTCCTTCTTTAACATTTTCCTTTATTTTTCCATATAGAATTTCTGCCACTTTTGTATTTGGCTGAAAGAATATCTCTGGATAAATTCTAAAATTTAAGTTTCCTAAGATTTCTTCTATGTAAGGGTTTCCATAAATTAAATGTTTTTTTTCATAAGATACAACATCGGATAGCTGGTTATTCTCAACCCAATAAATACTTTTTATTTCTTTAATTTCACTTAAAAGCAAATCTATTAAACCTACAAAATCTATATTTTTTGAGATACTTTTTGTTACTAAAATTATCATTATTTCATTTTTATTTTTACTTTCTCTTATTACAAGATGTCTTAAAATTCCTTTTTTCTCAAATGGGTCATATGGTTCTAAATTTAAATTATTTAAAAAATTAAGCACACAAGGGAAAATTTTCTCAACACTTTCACTAAATATATAACATTTTTTTAATGGCACTACATTTTTTCTATATCTTTTATATGGATACCTTCTTTCTCTTAAACCAAGAACAATCTTATTATTATAACTTCCAAATGCGAACTCCATTTTATTTCTATAAAAATAAATTTCAGGAGATGGTATAATTTCTTCTATATTGAACTTTTCATCAAAATTACCTATTTTTTTTAATGTCTGGATAAAATAATTTTTTTTAAGTTCAATTTGTTTTTCATATAACAAATTTTGAAAAACACAACCACCACAAAAATTAAAGTGTTCACATAATGGCTTTACTCTAAATTCAGAACTTTTTTCTATTTCAACAATTTCTCCAAATGCATAGTTTTTCAAACCTTTTGATAATTTAACTTTTACTCTATCTCCAACAATTCCGCCAGGAACAAATATTACAAGATTATTATATCTGGCAACAGCCCAGTTATTTGGAAAAGCAATATCTTCTATATCAACTGAAATTATTTCTGAAAAAAATCTATCAAGCAAATCTTTTGTTTTTTGGATAGGTAATCCAACAACATTATCAAAGTCCCCTTCTATTTCCTCTACAAATTTATCTCCGATATTCTGTATTCCATAAGCACCTGCTTTGTCAAAAAAATCACCAGTTTTTAAATAATCTTCTATTTCTTGGTCTTTTAATTCCTTAAACTTAACAAAACTTACTTCATAGTCAACCAGTAATTTTTCTTTTTCCTTCTGATAAATAGCAATTCCTGTGATTACCTTATGTCTTGTCCCTGACAATTTTTTTAGAATAATTTTTGCTTCTTCATAGTTTTCCGGTTTACCTATAATTTCATCATTTACATAAACAACTGTGTCTGCTCCTACTACAATAGATTCGGGATATTTTTCTCCTACACTTTTGGCTTTTCCAATTGCACATTCAACTGCAAATTTTACAGGGTCTTTTTCTTTTATTGATTTCTCCTCAAAATTACTTTCAATCACTTCAAAGTTTTCAATTATTTTCTTAAAAAGAATTTTTCTTCTTTCTGATTTAGTTGCAAGTATAATTCTCATATCAATTTCTCCTTCTCAACAATTTTATTCCATTTTAGATAATCATAATAATTCCATCCTGAAAAATCTTCTTCTTTATTTCCTTGGGCAAGTTCAAAAATTCCACATTCACCAGTTTTACATTTTAAACAATTTCCCTTACATAAAAAGGGATTAAATTTATTATCTTTTTTGAAATAAATAGGAATATCAATTCCTTCGCAATTATTACTTGACATAAATTCTCTATTAAGTCCTATTATTTTACCATTTTTTATTTCATATTCCATACATAAAGCGAAAGAGACCCCAAGTTTATCGCATGTTTCTCTTAAAAAAGAAAAGATTTCTTTCCTATAATTTATTTCTGAGTGAAACCATGTCCCAATTTTTTCATTATAAAGTTTTTCTATTTTTTTCCTAATATCTTGTCCAAACACTTTTTTTATATAATTCATAATATCTTCTTTTATTACCTGTGGAATATCCATCACACTACTTACAATATGTTTTGCTCCATTATCAACCGCCCTTTTTATTAACATTTTCAGTTTTTCTTTATCGTCTGTAATAAAAGGAATTATAGGGTCTATTCTACAAACCGAAAATATGCCATTTTTAGCTAATTTCTCAATATTTTTGAATAAAATTTTTGTTTCCGCCCCTTTTTCCATCAACTTTTTTCTTATACTTTCATCTGGAGTTAAAATTGAGACCTGACCAAATGAATGTTTTTGACCTTTTATTTTTTCTATCACACTATCAGGAATTAATGTCTTTGTGATAAATTCAATTGGTATATTTTTACTTACAAAAAGTTCAATTGTTTTTTCAGAAAGATGATAAATATATTCAAGAGATTGAAATGGTTCTGTTATTGGAGATAGGTATCCACAAAAAGCCAAGTTTATTTTATCAATCTGGCTTTTTATATTTTCAAAAAAGTTTTCATAAACAAAAATAATTTTTTCTTTTCTGAATTTCTGAAAATTCCCAGGATAACTTAATGCATAGCAGAAAAAACATCTAACATCACATCCAATATATGGATTTAAAAGAATTCTTTCAGATGTGCATTCCCTTTTTCCTGAATACCAGTTATGGATTTTTTTGCTTGATTTTACTTTAATATGCAATGGAATTTTATCCATTCTATTGATTTTTAAATCTTTTTTAAATATAATTTAAATATGCTTAACTCAATTATAATTTTTTTAATTTTTGCCTTTTTAGTATTTATTATTATACTACTTCTTAGAAAAAGAGAAATATCAACAGAAGATATAATTGCGAAACAGGATGAAATAAAAGAAAAAATACTTACAATATCAAAAGAATTTTCTGAAGGGCTTTTGAATACTCGACTTCAATTAAATCAAGAAGTAACCAATATTTTCAAAAATACAGAAATGTTAATTCTTGACCAAATAAATAAAACAATTTCAACTCTTGGAACAACTGATATAAATATACAACAAAGGATGGAAAATTTAAGAAATCAAGTTCATCAGACGTTGACAGATACAGTAAAAAACTTAATTTCATCAATAAACTCTACCACTACACAACTTAATTCAAATATAGACAGCAAACTTGAACAGTTGAATAAACGACTTATAGATACAACAGGTCTCATAACAAATTTAAGTTCAAGAATAGGAGAACTGACAAAATCAGCAGAAGAATTGAGAAAAATAAATGAAGACCTAAAAAATGCGCTTACAAGTCCAAAATTAAGAGGCCAAATGGGAGAACTTATACTTGAAAATATGTTAAAAGAGTTCTTACCACAAGAAGTATATAAAATTCAATATCCTATAACTCCAAACGATAGAGTTGATGCAGTAATTTTTATTGAAAACAGATTTATACCAATAGATGCCAAATTTCCAATTGATTCTTACAAAAGGATGATAAATTCAAAAGAAGATGAGTATGAAAAAAATAAACAGGAATTTATAAAGGTGGTTAAAGACCATATAGAAAAAATTACAAAATATATTCAGCCGGAAAAAGGTTCTTTTAACTTTGCTTTTATGTATATTCCAAGCGAACCAGTTTTTTATAGTTTATTAATAAGTGAAGATAAGGATGGAAGTTCAATTTTTAACTATTCATGGACTAAAAAGAGAGTTTTGCCTGTTTCCCCCCAGAGTTTATTTGCCTATTTAAATATAATATTACTTGGACTTAAAGGAAAAATTATAGAAAAAAATGCTGAATATATTTTAAAGACATTTGAAGGAATGGGTAAAATTTTTGATGAATTAAGAATTTCTTTTGAAAAATCATTTAAACAATTAAAATTTACAAATTCAAACTTTGAAGAAGCAAAAAATATTCTTGATAAATTTGAGAGAGAGTTTAAGGCGATTCAAAAATTAAAAATAGAAAATTCAGAAAAATAGACATAAACTTTTCTATTTTAAAAATGGTATAATAAAAACTACAATGGAGAAAGAAAACTACACTCCAATGCTTATTCAATATCATTCTATAAAAAACAAGTATCCTGACTGCCTTTTATTTTTTCGTCTTGGTGATTTTTATGAGATGTTTTATGAAGATGCTAAAATTGCATCAAAAATCCTTGATCTTGTTTTAACCTCTAAAAATGCTGGAAAGAGTGGAAAAATTCCTATGTGTGGAATTCCTTATCATGCAAGTGATACCTACATATCAAAGTTAATAAAACTTGGTTATAAAGTAGCAATATGTGAACAAGTTGAAGACCCTAAAAAAGCAAAAGGTATTGTAAAAAGAGAAGTAATAAGGGTCTTAACAAGTGGAACTTATATAGATGAAACAAATCCTGATGCAAGATATCTATTTTCTCTTTGTCCTGACGAGATTTCTTTTGGTTATTCCTTTATTGAAAGTGGTAGTTCTACTATATTTACAAATCAAACAGAAAATGAGATTAAGTTGATAGAAACAATATTTAAATTACCTGTTTATGAAGTTATATATCCAGAAAGTAAAAAGAACAAAATTAAAGAGATTTTTTCACATCCACTTTTAAAGATGAAAAATATTACTTTGACAGAACTTGATGACTGGCATTTTAATTATGAAATTTCTAAAAAAACAGTCCTGGAAACACTTAACGTTTCAAGTTTAAAAGGTTTTGGAATAGAAAATCTTTATTCTGCCCAAAAAACAATAGGTGCTTTAATTGACTATCTAAAAGAAACAAATAAAAGTAATTTTATTCATATTGATAAAATCTCTTTTTATAATGAAAGGGAATTTGTTTATATTTCTCCTTCGGCAATAAATGGACTTGAAATTGAAAAACTTATAGAAATTCTTGATAATACAAAAACACCCCTTGGAAAACGTCTTTTAAAATATTGGGTTTTGCATCCTTTAGTTGACTTAAAAGAAATTAAAAAAAGGCAGGAAATAGTTGAAATATTGATAAAAAATAAAAGTTTAAGAGAAAATATAGGTAATATTTTAAGTGATATACGTGATACTGAAAAGTCATTATCAAAAATAAGTTATGGTTATGGTTCAATAAAAGATATCGTTGAAATCAAAAAACTTGTTAGAAAAATTCCCCAAATTTTTGATAAAGCAAAAGAAATTTTGGAAAAAACAGATTATTTTGAAATATGTGATGTTGTTGAATTAAGAAACTTACTTGATAAAGCAATAGATGAAAATATACCTTCTGTTAACTTTGAGGGGAAAATAATAAAAACTGGATTCAATGAAGAAATAGATAGATTAAGAGAAATAAAGGAAAATAGTGAAAAGTATCTCGCGAAATATCAAGAAGAAGAGATAAAAAGAACTGGAATAAATTCTCTTAAAATTGGATATAACAAGGTCTTTGGATACTATATAGAAATAACAAAAGCAAATCTTAAATTTGTTCCTGGTGATTATATAAGAAAACAAACGCTTGTTAATGCTGAAAGATTTATTACTCCAGAATTAAAAGAGTTTGAACAGGAAATATTGACAGCAGAAGAAAAAATAATAACTCTTGAAAATGAAATAATTGAAAAAGTTAAAGAAGAGATACTTAAAAATGCCCACGAGATAAACATTTTAAATTCAACTATTGCAAAACTGGATGTTCTTTTATCATTTGCTAATATTTCAATTGAAAACGAATACAATAAACCTTTAATTGATGAAAGTTTTATTATTGAAATTAAAGAAGGAAGACATCCAGTTGTAGAAAAGGCAGTAGCAGAATTTATTCCAAATGATACTTATATTGATAGAAATAACCATCTTTTAATAATAACTGGACCTAATATGGCAGGAAAATCAACATATATAAGACAAGTTGCTTTAATTGTCCTTCTTGCCCAGATTGGTTGTTTTGTTCCTGCAAAAAGTGCAAAAATTGGATATATAGATAAAATATTTACAAGAATCGGAGCACAAGATGAACTAACAAAAGGACAAAGCACTTTTATGGTTGAAATGACAGAAACAGCGGAAATATTAAACAATCTATCAGAAAGGACTTTAATAATACTTGATGAAATTGGGAGGGGAACAAGCACATATGATGGCTTTTCTCTTGCCTGGGCTGTAGCAGAATTTCTTTACAAAACAAAAGTAAGAACGTTATTTGCAACACATTTTCATGAAATAACAGCACTTGGAAAATATAAAGGAGTGAAAAACTATAATGTAGCAGTAAAAAAATCTGGAGATGAGATAATTTTCCTACATAAAATAATGGAAGGAGCTACAGATGAAAGTTATGGTATATACGTAGCAAAACTTGCAGGTGTTCCTGAAAATGTTATAAAAAGAGCAAATGAAATACTTTCAAAACTTGAACTTGAAGGAGCAATAAAAGATAAAATCATTGGTGAAGTAGAGGTTGAATATCCTTCTCTTTTTTCAATTGAAGAAAAGAGTAAAATTGATGAGTTAAAAGAAGAAATTAAAAAACTTGAAAATATAAAAACTGAAATAAAAAACATTGATATAGAAAATTTAAAACCAATAGAAGCGCTTTTAAAATTGAAAGAACTGAAAGAAAAAATAAATGGGAAAGGTTAATTTTTTATCAGAAAATATTATAAATAAAATATCTGCAGGACAGGTTATAGAAAATCCATCTTCTGTTTTAAAAGAACTTATTGAAAATTCCATTGATGCAAATAGTAAAAAAATAGAAGTAAATATAGAAAATTCGGGTAGAAAATTAATATCTGTTAAGGATGATGGAGAAGGAATTGAGCCAGATGATATTGAAAAAATTTTTGAAAGATATACAACGAGCAAAATAAAAGAGATAAATGATTTATATAAAATAAAAACGCTCGGTTTCAGAGGAGAAGCATTATACAGTATAGGTGCTGTTTCAGATGTTATTCTAAAAAGCAAGGCAAAAAATTTTGATATTGGGAAGGAAATTCATATAAGAGGTGGGAAAAAATTAAACATAAAAGATAGTATTGTTCCTGATGGAACAATTGTAGAGGTGAGGGAACTTTTTTTTAATACGCCTGCAAGAAAAAAATTTCTAAAATCTGACATGACTGAATTTAGAAGAATTTTGAATGTTTTTATACCTTATACAATAGTTTTCTTTAAAAAAACTTTTATATTTAAAAACGAAGATACTAAAATTATTCATATTTTGCCAACTGAAGATATTTTAAAAAGATTCTGCGAAGTCCTTAATATCCAAGAAAAATACTTAATATATGAAAAAAAACATTTTGAAAAAATTGAATTTGAAATAATTTTAGGTGATATGAATTTAAAAAGGAATCAGAAAGACATGCAATTTGTTTTTGTAAATAATAGACCTGTTTACAATTATACACTCTCCTCTTCAGTTAACAATTTCTATCAAAAATTTTTTTCTTCTGAATTTTTCCCTGTGTTTGCATTATTTTTGAAATTACCTTTTGAAGATATAGATGTAAATATTCATCCTACAAAAAGAGAAGTTAAAATAAAAAATGAAAATGAAATAGGAAGAAAAATTGTTGAGATTCTTGATGAAATTTTTAAAAAGGGCCAGACAAAAATAGTAGAAGTTGATAAAAAATATGAAAAAATAGAGGAAATACAAAGAACAGAAAATATTAAAGAAAAAATAGAGATATTTGATTTCAAAGAGCAAAAAACTGAAATTTTTGAGGAAAAAGTAAGTGCAGGATTAATTGAAAAATTGAAAAATGCTTCATATATAGGAACATTTAAAAATAAATATTTAATTTTTGAATTTGAAAATTCATTACTTTTTATTGACCAGCATGCAGCAGTTGAAAGAATAAATTATGAAAAATTTTTAAACGAAATAGAAACAGGAAAAATAAATATTCAGCAACTTTTAACACCAATAATTATAAATTTAAATCAAGAGGAAATATTTATATATGAAAAAATAGAAAAAATAATTGAAGAATTTGGTTTTATTACCACAAGATGGAGTGAAAATAAAATTGCTATTCATGGATATCCATCTTTAATAAAAGATATTGAATTTTCAATAAGAAATATCCTTTCAGAAAAAGATATTAAAAAATATGATAAAGACAGTGTAGCAAAAAGGGCATGTAGAAATTCTGTTATGGCAGGGCAAAAATTAACAAATCAAGAGGTAAAATATATAATTGAAAATTTAATAGAATGTAAAAATCCTTTTGTCTGTCCTCATGGAAGACCAATTGTTATAGAAATAAGTGAAAAGTTCCTTGATAGTCAATTTTTAAGATAATATTTGCAAACCAACATCTCTTTGATTATTTAAAAACTTCTCCTTTTTCCTTTGCCCATAATAATAAATCAAGTTCTGCTGGTTTAATTCCTATTTTTTTTGAAAATTCAATGAATTTTTTTTCAATTTCAATATATTTCTTTTTAGTAAGGGTGGCTGGTATTTCATCTATTATGTTAAATTCTTTTAAATTTTTTAAAATATGTCTATCAAGTATTGCTAAATTTTCACCTATACCTATATTCCTTAAAAAATGACTTGCCTCTTTATATCCAAATCCTTTTACATTCCAAACAAGAAATTCTCTTAGATAAAAAGGGTTTTTTTTGTTTTCAATAATAAATTTTAAAAATGAATTGTCTTCTTTAAAAAGTTTTGATGCTTCAACTAAATATTTTGCTTTTTTATTCTTAAACCTAACATTTTTAAGACAGTTCTTAATTCTATATTCTGAACCACAAAACAAAAGATTTTTTTTCTTAAGTTGTTCTATACTCTGCCAACATTCTTTTGCTTTTGATTGAGGAGTTAAAAGACAGAAAAAAAACTCACATATAATATTTTCTTCTTTTTTTAAATTTGATTTAAACTCTTTTAATCTTCTTTTTATTTTTTTCTTATTTTTAGAATAAATTCTTTTTAATTCTTTGATTTTATTTTCCACAGGTTGAGCAAGTTTTAGTTGAACATGTTGAGCATGAACTTGAAGATGTTGTTATACCTTTTTCTTCTTTTTCTCTTCTTTTGTATTCTTCGCTTCTATATTCAGTTGTATAAAATCCAGCTCCTTTATAAATCACTCCTCCACCAAGACCTATTATTCTTTTTAAGGTTTTTTCCTTACATTCTGGACATACT